>PLOU01000083.1 GCA_003142235.1 Granulicella sp. | reverse complement strand
GGGGGGTTGTCTGTTCATGTGCTGTTGTCTCTACTTGCCGTCGGCGCAAACAACCCGACGGATCTTCGCCTTTAATACGTCTCGCGCGCTTAGCGCGAGTTTAATCAACACGTTTTGAAGACTTTACGCTCCGCCCCCCGGGGGTACACCCAATAGCCGCCGATCCTCCCGCCCGCCAGCGCACTAAGGCCCGCCCCCTCCGCGCTTCCTTGGGAAACTGGTTTGCTCTACACTCGCCAGATGGATGCAGCGCGCGCGGAGTTGCCCCCTAAGACCGCCGAACCCCAGCCCCCCGAGGCACAGGCCAGCGGCTTGGTTCGCCGCGTCGCCGCCTTCGACGTGGGCGACCGGCGCATCGGCGTCGCCGTCTCCGACCCCCTGGGCTACACCGCGCAGCCGCTCTTCACCCTGCACCGCACCAACCACCGAGCCGACATGAAGTCCATCGCGCGCGTCCTGCGCAAACACGCCGTAGCGGAGGCGCTCGTTGGCAATCCGCTGCACATGTCCGGCGACCAGAGCCCGCAGGCGGCCAAGGCGCAACAGTTCGCCGAAGAGCTGCGCGCCCAGTTCGGCCTTGTCGTGCATCTGTGGGACGAGCGGCTGACGACGACCGAGGCGCACCGCCATCTGGACGCGGGAGGCCACGCGGCGGGGCGCGAGCGCAGCCAGATCATCGACCAGGTGGCCGCGGTCCTGATCCTGCAATCGTTTCTGGACGCGCGGGCAAACCGGACGGCCCAGGAGTAACGGGCGCTGGACGGATTGCCGGCGGCGGAGAAGTATAATGGAGGTTCGATACAGAACGCGCCGCCGCAACAGGCGGCTGAGCGCGTGTGCGCAGGAAGGTTCCGGAAGGCCCAATGCCAGAACAGATCATGAAGCGGCTGGTGGAAGAGATTAAAGTGCTGGAGCGCGAGCTCACCACCGAGCTGCCGGCAGAGATCAAGCGCGCGGTCGCAATGGGCGATTTGAGCGAGAACGCCGAGTACCACATGGCCAAGCAGCGCCAGGTGTTCGTGAACGCGCGCCTGGGCCAGTTGAAGAAGCGCATGGGCGAGCTGGCCATGGTCAACCTGGTGAACATTCCGCACGACAAGGTGGGCTTTGGCGCCACCGTCGTGGTCTTCGACTCCAGCAAGAACGAGGAGCTCAGCTACAAGCTGGTGACCAGCGAAGAGTCCGACGTGAGTCAGGGGCTGATCTCGACCACATCGCCGATCGGGCGCGCGCTGCTGGGCAAGCAGGTCGGCGACGTGGCCACCGTGGTGACGCCCAACGGCAAGCGCGAGCTCGAGGTGCTCAAGCTGACAACGATCCACGATGTGTTGGAAGAAGGTATTGCGGGCGAGGATGGTGTGGCCGGGTAAGTCAGGGCCCGGCAGAACGATGGCGGCGAGCGGATCGCTGCGAATCAAGGACGAGAGTTCAATGACGGCACTTCAATGACGGCACTTCAATGACCTGGACGAGCGAATTTGGCAACGGCAGCGGATGGCTGCTACAGAAGATCGTGAACGGGCTGGCGCTGACCAAAATCTCGCCCAACGTGCTGACCTTCCTCGGGCTGGTCATCAACATCGTCGCGGCGTGTTTCTTCGGCTTCGCGCGCGGACACAACGCCGACCGCATGTTCCTCTACGCGGGTCTCATCATCATCGGCGCGGGCATCTTCGACATGGTGGACGGACGGGTGGCGCGCAAGACCAACCAAGTCTCCGTCTTCGGCGCGTTCTTCGACTCGGTGATGGACCGCTACTCCGACGTAGCCATCTTCTTCGGCCTGCTCATTTACTACGCGCGCGGCAACCGCCTCTTTTACGTCGGACTGGTGGCGTTTGTGATGACGGCCTGCGTCATGGTGAGCTATACCCGCGCCCGCGCCGAGGCGCTGATCGGAAGTTGCAAGGTCGGCTTCATGGAGCGGCCGGAGCGCATCGTGACCGTCATCCTGGGCGCGCTCTTCAACCGCTGGGGCGTCATGGCGCCCTGCCTGTGGGTGCTGGCCGTCTTCTCCACCATCACCGTCATCCATCGCATTCGATATACGTTCCTGGAGACGGAACGGCGCAAGATGGCGCCGCTGGCGCGGTAGTCTGTTGCCGTGTGTGACTGATGGGAAACTCAAATAAGACCTTGTATTGAAGGGGCGGGACTTCAGTCCCGCCGCAGGTACAGAAATAGAACCGGAGCTTTAGCCACTGAGGTACGCTTTTGACTGTTGACGTGACATCTCCGCAGTCTGCGCGGCTGATTCTCGCTTCGGCCTCTCCGCGACGACGCGAACTGCTGGCCCAGGTTGGCTTCTCTTTTACGGTGGAATCGGTCGATGCGGACGAGTCGCGGCGCGAGAATGAGGAGCCGGCTGCGTACGTCCTGCGCTTGGCCGTGGAGAAGGCGCAAACAGTCTTCGCGCGGCGCGCGGCGGAGGATGTGGGTGANNGCGATGCGTATGCTGCACCGTCTTTCGGGGCGGACACATCAGGTGCTGACTGGCGTGGCTGCGTTGTCGCGCGCGGGCGTATTCAGCGGCGTGGAGACCACAGAGGTCGTCTTCGCGCCCATTCCCGAATCCGAGCTGGCCGTGTACTGCGCAACCGAAGAGCCGCTCGACAAGGCCGGCGCCTACGGCATCCAGGGCCACGCCGCGCGCTGGATTCCGCGGATCGACGGCTGTTACTTCAACGTCATGGGCCTGCCCATCGCCCGCACCGCAATGCTGATCGAGGAAGCGCTGGCGGAGTGCGGACGGCGCAGCTAAAGTCCCGCCAGTTCGCTGCGCACCCGCTCCATGGTGTCGAGGTAGAAGGCAAGGTTGTGGATCGAGTTCAGCGTCGCGCCCAGCGGCTCGCGCGCCATGAACAGGTGCCGCAGGTACGCCCGCGTGTAGCGCTGGCAGACCGGGCAAACGCAGGCGGGATCGATCGGCCGCTGGTCCTCGGCGTACTCCACGCGCTTGATGTTCATGCGAATGGCTGTGGGGTCTGCGCGATTCTCGCCAGTCCAGCTCTCGCCGGGCCGGTCGAATCCGCTCTCTTCTTCGCCAATCGCATCTTCCACCGGCTGCCGCTCTCCGGGTTCGGGCGCGCGGAAGAGCAGGCCATGCCGCGCGGCGCGCGTGGGCAGCACGCAGTCCATCATATCCACGCCCATGTGTGCGTACTGCGCGATCTGGTCGGGATAGCCGACGCCCATCACATAGCGCGGCCTGTCGCGCGGCAGAATCTCCAGCATGCGTGCAATCATCTCTCGCGTCAGCTCGGGTGGCTCGCCCACGGCCAATCCGCCGATGGCGTAGCCGTCGAAGTCCATCTCCACCAGCCGTTCAGCCGACTCGCGTCGCAGGTCGGGGTACATCCCGCCCTGCACAATCCCGAAGAGCGCCTGCGTCTTCCCCTCGAAGTTCACCCGGTCTGACTGCAAGGCTTCGCCGACTCGCTGACTAGCCCACGGAACTTCATCTTTATGCGCCTCGAAGTACTGCTTCGACCGCGCGGCCCAGGCGTGCGTCAGGCTCATGGAGTCTCGCGTGCGTTCCCATGTGGCGGGCGTCTCGACGCACTCGTCGAAGGCCATCATCACGTCCGCGCCCAGGGCAATCTGCACCTCCATTGAGTGCTCCGGCGAGAAGAGGTGCAGGCTGCCGTCCAGGTGCGAGCGGAACTCAACGCCGCCGTCCGTGACCTTGCGGAGTTTAGCGAGGCTGAAGACCTGGAAGCCACCGGAGTCGGTCAGCAGCGGCCTGCTCCAGCTCATGAAGCGGTGCAGGCCGCCCATGCGCCGGATCAGTTCGTGGCCGGGCCGCAGGGTCAGGTGATAGGTGTTGGCCAGAATCATCTCCGCGCCCGCGCCGTCCGCACCGATCTGCTCCAGCGTCTCCTGCGGCACCGCCTTGACGGTTGCTGCCGTCCCGACGGGCATGAAGACCGGCGTCTGCACCTCTCCGTAGGGAAGGTGCAGCGCGCCGCGCCGTCCGCCCGCTTCTGATGCCGCGCCGACTTCAAACCGCAGGGCCATCCATCCAGTATGCCCGTTCGCGCCTCTCTGACGACAGCACAGCTTTCGCTGCGTGTGTACAATCTCATGCGATCCCGAACCAGATTCCCCGTGAGGCCCAGAACCATGAAGCTTTCCGCTATCGCCCGCCTGAACGCACTTCTGCTCTCCTCTCTTCTGCTCCCGGCAACGCTGGCTGCACAATCGCCGGCCGCGCAGGAGATGCCCCGCATGGCCCATCAGAATGGCCGCTACGCCCTGATGGTCGATGGCAAGCCCTATCTCATGCTGGGCGCGCAGGTCTCCAACTCCAGCGGCTGGCCGGAGAAGCTGCAGGCGCTGTGGCCCATGGCCGCCGCCATGCATGTCAACACGCTGGAGGTGCCCGTCTACTGGGAGCAGTTGGAACCGCGCGAGGGCCAGTTCGACGACACCGTGGTCGATGACATGGTGCAGCAGGCGCGCGCCCATCACATGCGCCTGATCCTGCTGTGGTTCGCCACATGGAAGAACGGCAAGATGCACTATGCGCCGGAGTGGGTGAAGAGCGACACCAAGCGCTTTCCCCGCATGATCACGCCCGCCGAGCTGCCCATCGACGTGCTCTCGCCCAATGCGCCCGCCAACTACAACGCCGACGCCGCGGCCTTCGCGCACCTGATGGCGCACCTGCGCCAGATCGACGGCACGCAGCACACCGTCATCATGATGCAACTGGAGAACGAGCCCGGCGCGCTGGGCGCGGTGCGCGACTTCTCCCCCATGGCGCAGAAGCAGTTTGAGGCGAACGTTCCGCCGGAGATCGCTCAGGCCCTGCACAAACCCGCCGGCAACTGGAAGACGCTCTTCGGCGCCGACGCCGACGAGGCCTTCGCCGCCTATGCCACAGCCAACTACATCGACAAGGTGGCCGAGGCCGGCAAGAAGGAGTTTGCCCTGCCCATGTACGTCAACAACTGGCTGAAGAGCCCGCGCGCCTACCCCGTCAGTTCGATTCCCGGCGTGGACTATCCCAGCGGCGGACCCACCTCGAACATGCTCGACATGTGGAAGGCCGCCGGACCCCACATCGACGTCATCGCGCCAGACATTCATGTGCCCGGCGTGCAGGGCTTCAAGAACGTGATGCAGCAGTTTACCCGCCCGGACAATCCTCTCTTCATCCCCGAGACCGACGGCTATGGGGCCACCCGCGGCAACGATGGCACCGGGCGGCTGGAGTTTCTGGCCCTGGGCGCGGGCTCCTTCGGCTTCTCGCCCTTCGGCATCGACCGTGTCACCTTCGGCCCAGACGGTAAGCTGGATGTGGAACGCCAGGGCCTGGCCGAGAACAACCGCCTGCTGGTGCCCTCCGAGGAGGTCATCGCGCAGCTTCAATATGAGGGCAAGATGCAGACCGCGGTCGAAGAGCCCGGCCTGGCGCAGATCGAACTGCCCTTCGGCGACTGGACCGCGCTGGTCAGCTTTCCCCCGGCCTTCGATTCCGCCGTGCCAAACGACGGTGGCTCCCCCTCCGCGCGCCTCAAGATGGGCCGCGTCCTGATCGCGCCCATCGCGCCCGACGAGTTTCTCGTCGTCGGCATCGACGCCCAGGTCAGCTTCCACCGCACGGTCCATCCACAGACCGTACAGACCCAGTTCCTGCGCGTGCAGGAGGGTCACTACGAGGGCTCCGACTGGAAGCCTGGCCGCCTCTGGAACGGCGACGAGGCGGACAGTGGACTGTTTTTCAGCTCCCCCGGCGCAGTACTGCACGTCAGGCTCGGAACCTACTGAACCGGAAGCCGGATGTCAGGTGCGGGTGCCCCATAGCCTGCCCTGAGCTTGTCGAAGGGGTCTCGATTTTGAGATGTGGGTCGCAGACCCTACTGCTCTGCGATTGCGACCGCCTGGGCGACGCTCAGGTCGTCGGCCACGCGGATGAAGTTGCTGTGTTCGGCGTGCTCATTCCTGGCGATCGCTTTGAAGAGGATGGCTCTGCCGTCAATGGCGCTGTCGATCAGCGTGGTCTTCCACTCGGGCGTGGCGGAGTTGCTGGTTGGGTCGCGCGAGGTGGCGAAGCTGCTTCCGGCGTGGATGGTGGCGAGCAGGCCGAAGCCGATGCTGACGTCCGTTGGCATGCGGCCTTCGATATGGTGCAGACGCATCGACTTCGCGTCGATCATCATGGAGCCGGACATGCCATGCAGCACGCGCTCTTCCAGCGATTGCGGCTCGTAGTCCGGGTTAGGTCGGAAGTCGATCAGCATCTCGCCGTCCTGCTCGCGCACATCGTCGAAGAGGAAGGCCTTCGGCAGCAGCGTGAGCATCGTCCTGGCGTGCGCCTCATCGTCCTTCAGCGCCTGCTCCTTCCTCTGGAAGGCCGCAGGATCGGCAACCACGCCGGCGAGCCGTCCGCGCTCCTGGGAGATGCGCTCCGCGCTAAGCGGCTGGCCATCCTCCTGTAGCAACATACGCACCTTGCCGACGGAGGTCTCGACCAGTTTTTCCGTCCACAGATGGCCTCCGGTGCGGTCGGAGCGCTCCTTGGAGAGATAGGCGTAACGGCCTTTATGCTGCGCCGCCGCATCCTCATTGGCCAGCATCGTGGCCACAATCTGCTTCGCCGAGCCGACCTCTGGCGGCGTGTTAGTCGACGCCCCGGCGCCGATGAGCGGCGATGCCAGCATCAGGCAGAGCATCGAACAGCCTGCCGCCCAGTAGATATTTACCACGCCGTAAACCTCCGTTGTGCGAATCCCTGCCATACCACTCCCAACCGTGCCCAATCCAGTGTCTCTCGCATCTGCGTCTCTTCGCACCGTTCCAGTCATCTTCCATGAGATGCAGTCTGTAGCAAGGGCGGATGGAAACGATTGTGCGCGGGTGCCCCACAGCCAGCCCAGCTTGCCCATACCTTTGCGGCTGGACTATGGTTCAAAAGTCTGATGCCTCCGCCGCAGCGATGGCCTGAAAAGCTCCAACCTTGCTCCTCCTCCGCCAATTCGTAGCACGCAAATTCGTAGTACTCCTGGCCTTCGCTCTCTTCTCGACGACAGCCTGTCTCGCGCAGTCCACGCCGCCGGCCCCGCTGGTCGATCTCGACCACCCCGCCTCCCCCGCCGAGTTCCCCATCGCCTCCAATGGCCAGGCCGCCGCCATCTACGTCGCGCCAAGCAATCCCGAGACCGTGCGCGTCGCAGCCGAAGCCTTCGCCAGCGATGTGGAGCGCGTTACCGGAGTCAAGCCACGCCTGCTGACCTCGCTCGCCGCACCGCTCCCCGCAAACCTCATCCTGGTCGGCGTCCTCGACCACTCCGCAGAGATCGATCGCCTCGTGGCCACGCGCGCAATCAAAGCCGATGCGATCGCCGGGAAGTGGGAGTCCGCACTCACTACCATCGTCTCCAACCCACTCCCTGGCGTTCGCTCCGCGTTCGTCATCGCCGCCAGCGACCGTCGCGGCGCGGCCTTCGCCCTCTTCACTCTCTCGCGCCAGATGGGCGTCTCCCCCTGGACCTGGTGGGCCGACGTTCCCGTCCCGCACCACACCGCCGTCTACGTCCGTCTCGGCCTGCACATCCAACCCGAACCCTCCGTGCAGTACCGCGGCATCTTCCTCAACGACGAGGACTGGGGCCTGCGTCCGTGGGCCTCCAAAAAGATGGACCCTACCGTCGATAACGGCCACGGCAACATCGGCCCATGCACCTACGAGCGCATCTTCGAACTCCTCCTCCGCCTGCACGCCAACTCGCTGTGGCCCGCGATGCACCCCGGCACGCTGGCCTTCAACGCCGTCCCTGAAAACGCGCGCCTCGCCGACCGGTGGGGAATCGTCATGGGCAGTTCGCACTCCGAGGCGCTGCTGCGCAACAACGTCGGCGAGTGGAACGAGGCTGCTCCACCCAAGGGCGACGGCCCGTGGAACTACCAGCTCAACAGCGCCGCCATGAACGCCTACTGGGACAAGCGCCTCGTCGAAAATGGCAAGTACGAGAACTTCTACACTGTCGGCCTGCGCGGCGTACACGACTCCGGCCTTGAAGCCACCGGAACGCCCGAGGTCAAGGCCCGCCTCGTCGAAGACGCAATGACCGCCCAGCGCGCGCTGTTTGCCAAGCGCGTCTCGCCCGACCTCGCCAAGATTCCGCAGGTCATCTGGCTCTACAAGGAGTCGCTCGACCTCTACCGCGTCGGCATGAAGGTCCCCGACGACGTCACTCTCGGCTGGACCGACGACAACTACGGCTACATCCGTGAGCTGCCCAACGCCGCCGAGCAGAAGCGCGCAGGCGGGTCAGGCGTCTACTACCACGTCTCCTACTGGGGCTCGCCGCACGATTACCTCTGGCTCTGCACCACTCCACCCGCCCTCATCCACGAAGAGATGACCAAGGCCTACGACCACAACGCCCGCCGCTACTGGATCCTCAACGTAGGCGACCTCAAGCCCGCCGAGATCGACATCGACTACTTCCTCCAGCTCGCCACCGACGAGCCGAAGATGGCCGCGATGAGCCGGAGGGAGTTTCTGACGCAGTGGTTCGCGGAGCAATTTCCCGCAAACTCTGCGCCCGCAATCGCCGACGTAATGACGCGCTACTACCAACTCAACTTCATCCGCAAGCCGGAGTTTATGGGCTTCAATGGCTACAACGACGGCATCAATCGTACTACCTTCAACCCACAAGCCTGGGGCATTCCCAGCATCGAAGGCCAGGACAACCGCGGACAGAACAGCCCCCGTCTCGCCCAATGGTCGCACCTGCGCGACGACAAGCAGGCCGTCGCCCGCAACCTCCCGCCGCAATACGCCTCCACCTTCTTCGAACTCGTCGGCTACCCCGTCGAAGCCTCCGCCGCGCAGAACGAGAAATTCCTCGCCACCGATCTCACCTACCTCGACGCGCACAACCATGACGACGCCGCTCTCGCCACCGACATCGCACGCGCCCAGGCGGCATACGACACCATCCAATCCCTTACCGCACAGTACAACAGCCTCCAGAATGGCAAGTGGGACGGCATTATGTCTGTAGCGCCGCGCGAGCGACCCGTCTTCGAGATGCCACGCACCGCAACCGCCGCCGACGCTGACAAACCCCTGCCTGCATCCTGGGGCGCAGGCGATGCAGCATGTCAGCACGCGGCCAACCCACCTACGCCGTCTAATGCTACCCACGCATCCACCTTCGTTGAACAGCACTGCACTGTCTCCATCAACGCCGCCCACTTCACGCGCAAATCCGACGCGCAGCCCTCCCACTGGAACATCCTAGCCGACCTCGGCATCTCCGGAGCATCGGTCGTCTACGGCGCGCCCGGCCTGCTCGCCAACCAGCCCCCACCCCAGCAGGCTCCCTCCCTCGACTACGACTTCACCACCACAACCTCCGCCCCAGCCACCCTCGCGCTGCATATGTTGCCCACCTTCGCTGTCGATTCTGGCCACCGCCTGCGCTTCGCTGTCTCGCTCGACAGAGCCCCACCCATCGAACTCGATGCCAGCAGCCCCGACGGCCACGGCCCCGACACCGCAACCTGGTCCGCCAACGTCCTGCGCAACTCCGCCATCGCCACCATCCCGCTCGGCCCGCTCGCCGCAGGCCCGCATACCATCCGCCTGCTCTCCCGCGACCCCGGTGTCGTCTTCGAGCATCTCGTCCTGACCTTCCCCGGAGCGCCGTCCGCTTATCCCGTCCCACCGGAGACGAGATGAGACCACAGATCGCACACGCTGAGACAAATAGCCTCTCCCGCCCGTCTCTTCACCGATTTCTTTTCGCCGCTTCCTCTCCGCTTGGCGTCTGAAGCGCAACTAAGTTCCATTTGGAGAGAACCATGTCCATCTCCTCGTCTCTGCGTCCGGCAATTCTCACCCTCCTCCTGCTGGCATTGCTGCCCCGCCTTGCCGCCGCGCAGTCCGGCCCGCAGGTGACCCCCGAGATCGTCGTCGCCGCCGCGGCCGCCAAGACACCCGTCGCCCCCGGCTCGGTGCAGCCGACGTGGGACTCCATCCGCGCCAACTACAGCGTGCCGCAGTGGTTCATCGATGCCAAGTTCGGCATTACCATGCATTGGGGCCTCTTCTCCGTCCCCGCCTACCACAACGAGTGGTACGAGAAGTACATGTACAGCGCAGCACCTGTAGCCGGTGTTGACCACTCCTTCTCCGCCTGGCACACGCAGAACTTCGGGCCGCCGGGCAAGTTCGGCTACAAGGACTTCATCCCCCTCTTCACCGCGAAGGACTTCAACGCCGACGACGTCGCCGCGCTGGTGAAGGAGTCCGGCGCAAAGTACTTCGCGCCCACCGTCGAACATCATGACGGCTTCTCGCTGTGGAACAGCGCCACCAATCCCTTCAACGCAACCAACATTGGCCCGCACCGCGACCTGGTCGGCGAGATGGCCGTCGCCACGCGCAAGGTCGGCCTGAAGTTCGGCGTCGCCAGCCACAACATGGAGCACTACACCTTCATCCACCCGCCGCCGGGAGTGAAGACCGATCTGGACGACCCGAAGTTCGCCAACTTCTATTGGACCGACCATTCCGACGCGCGCCTACAGGAGTTCCTCCAGGACTGGGTGCTCAAGAGCATGGAGTTGATCGACCAGTATCAGCCCGACATCTTCTGGTACGACAACGGCATCAACTCGCGCGACTACGATCCGCTCAAGCTGAAGGTCGCCGCGTACTACTACAACCGCGCGCTCCAGTGGCACAAGCCGGTCACCTTCCTGACCAAGGACTCCGCCTTCCTCGCCGGCAGCGTGCTGGAGTTCGAGAAGCTCAACCCGCGCGGCCCGACGCAGATCCTCAAAGGCATCTGGGACGCCGAAGAGCCCATCGGCAGCACCTGGGGCTACTCCACCGCCAATCCGGTCGAGACCTTCCGCGGCGCGCGCTCCGTCATCAACGAACTGTGCATCATCCTCAGCATGAACGGAAACCTACTGCTCAACCTCTCGCCCACCGGAACGGGCGCCATCAACGATCAGCAGCGCACCGCGCTCAAGGAGGTCGGCAAATGGCTCGCCGTCAACGGAGAGGCTGTCTACGGGACCCACAACTGGATCGTCGACGGCGAAGGCTTCACGCCTCTGCCTCCGCGCAGTGGAGCCATGCGGCGGCCGGAAGCAGCCGCCGCAGCCGCAGCGGAACAGGGCCCCACCGCGGGAGTCGCCGCGCCGGCTACAGCCACGCCACGACCACCGCGCCCGCCTGACGCAGACGCCACGGCTCAGGGGCCGAAGCCCGTGGAATACCGCTTCACCGTCAAGGGCGACAATCTCTACGCCATCGCGCAATCCTGGCCCGGCGACACAGCAGTCATCACATCGCTCGCCAAGGGCAACGCCCTGGACGGCCAGGTTCCTCAGGGCAAGATCAAGACCGTCACCCTCCTCGGTAGCCCCGGCAAACTGAAGTTCACCCAGGACGCCGACGGCCTCAAGGTCAAGCTTCCCGCCGACAAGCCATGCGACTACGCCTGGACGCTGAAGATCGTGGGCCTGAAGATGAACCCCGCCGGGCCGCCCGTCTCCGCCGTTATGGCGGATCTGCGCTAGCGACCGGCAACTCCCAGCCGCGCCAGCATCTCCGCCACTGTGCGCCCGGAGACTGGATCGACCATCGCAGGCGCAATCTCCGCCAGCGGCTCCAGCACAAAGCGCCGCTCTGCCATCGCCGGATGCGGCAGGGTCAGCTCGTCGGTATCCAACGCCACGTCGTCCACCAGCAGCAGGTCAAGGTCGATGATGCGCGGGCCTTTGATCGGGGCCGCGCCGGATTGCTCCGCGTCAGTGACAACAGCCCGGTCCCGCCCCATCGCCTGCTCGATCGCCAGCAGCGCGCGCATCAGCTCCACCGGCTCCTGCTCCGTCTCCAGCAGCATCGCACCGTTCAGGAAGTTTGGCTGATCCGTGGTGCCCACCGGCGCGGTGTTGTAAAACGACGAGACGGCGCGCACCTGGCCCAGTTGCTCCACGCGCCTCACCGCCTCGCGCAGGTTCGCGTCGCGATCGCCCCACGGCGAGGCGAGGTTTGAACCCAGTGCGATGGCAGCGATCCGTCTCACGCTCTCCTCCGCACAGAAGCGCTACGCATGGGCGGCTAGAGTCTCAGACAGGTCCCCAGCGCCAACCTCTGCCGGGGCTGGTTCCGCGGACTGGGGGACCTGATCGTAGACATGCGCCAACTCCCACGCCGAGCGGTCGCGCATCAGCCGCTGCACCAGCGCGGTGTGCATGGCGTGGCCCGCGCGCTCCGCAACCACCCGACCCTGAATGCGTCGGCCGGCCAGCGCCAGGTCGCCGATCAGGTCCAGAACCTTGTGCCGCACAAACTCGTCGGCAAAGCGCAGTGGCCCATTCTGCACGCCCTCGGCGGTCAGAATAATGACGCACTCCTCCGACGCGCCGCGGATCAGCCCCATGTCGCGCAACTTCGGCTCGTCCTCCTTGAAGCCGAAGGTCCGCGCCGGCGCGATCAGCCGCGCATAGTCGCCGCTCTCCAGGTCGCCCTGAAACCTCGCCGATCCGATGGGCTGCGGAAAGTCGATCGTGTAGTCGATGCCGTAGCCCGTGCCCGGATAGACGCCGATAAACTTGCCGCCCTCGCGCACCTCGACCTCCTTCAGTATCCGCAGGTACTCGCGCCGCCGCCTCTGTTGCTTCAGCCCGACCGACTGAAACGCCTCAACATAGGGCAGGGCGCTGCCGTCCAGGATGGGGATCTCCAGGTTGTCCACCTCGACGATGACGTTGTCCACGCCAAATCCGATCAGCGCCGAGAGCAGGTGCTCCGTGGTCGAGATCAGTACGCTTCCGCGCATCAGGCTGGTGGCATAGCTCACCTTGGCGACGTTGCGCCCGGTCGCCGGAATCTCGAAGCCGTCCAGGTCCGTCCGCCGGAAGACAATCCCCGACCCGGCAGGCGCGGGCACCAGCCGCATCGAGACCTCCGCGCCGCTGTGCAATCCAACGCCGCGAAACTCGATCTCCGACCGGATGGTCTGCTCGGAATGTGCGTTCTGCGCCAGAAAAAGGGGATCCCAACAACCCTATCGTCCAGATTACAACCGGGAAACCACCTCCGGAGTGTGGCAAAATTACCACACTTGGCGCAACTCCTCCGGTTCTTTCTACGCTTGAATAGCTCGCCCCTGCGGTACCATCCATACATTCCATGAGCGATCGAAACCCACTCCTCGCAGCCGTGAACTCCCAGTCGAAGTGGCTCGCAACCACCCTGCGCGATCTCGTCCTCATCGAATCGCCCAGCGACAACAAGCCCGCCGTCGATGAGGCCGCGCGTCTCGTAGCCAGCCTCGCCGCAGGCCTCGGAGGCCGCGTCAAATTCCACCGCCAGAAGCTCTTCGGCGACATTCTGGAAGCCCGCTTCGGCCCCGCGCGCAGCGCTCGCAAGCCCATCCTGCTGCTAGGCCATCTGGACACCGTTTGGCCCCTCGGAACACTGCGCATCATGCCCTGTCGCGAACGCGATGGCCGCCTTTTCGGCCCCGGCGTCCTCGACATGAAGTCCGGCGTCGCGATGGCACTGGCTGCCATTCGCGCACTCTCGCAGCTCGGCGTCCGCCGTCCCATCACGCTGCTCCTCAACAGCGACGAAGAGGTCGGCAGTCCGGTATCGCGCCCCATCACCGAGCGGCTCGCCCTGGCGTCGCAGGCAGTTCTGGTGCTGGAACCCGCACAGGGCCTCGCCTGCAAGACCGCGCGCAAGGGCGTCGGCGGCTACCGCATCGAAGTCACCGGCGTCGCATCGCACAGCGGCGTGGACTTTGCCAGCGGCCACTCGGCCATCCTCGAACTCGCGCGCCTCCTCCAGACCGTCGCCGGCTTCACAGATCTGCGTCGCGGCCTCACCGTCAATCCCGGCGTCATCTCCGGCGGAACGCGCGCCAACGTCATTGCCCAGCACGCCTTCGCGGATATAGACGTGCGCATCGCTCACGCCAGCGACGCGGCACGCGTGGACAAGCTCTTCCGCAGCCTGCGCTGTGCTGACCCAGCGTGCAAGTTGGAGATTACCGGCGGCATCAACCGTCCGCCGATGGAGCGCAAGCCGGGAACCGTCGCGCTCTACAAACAGGCCCGCAAGCTCGCCGCCGACCTCGGCTTCCAGCTCGACGAAGCCGCAACTGGAGGCGCCTCCGACGGCAACTTCACCGCCGCGCTCGGCGTCCCCACCCTCGACGGCCTCGGAGCCGTCGGCGAAGGAGCGCACGCCGCCCGCGAATCCATCCTCATCGACCACCTCGTCCCCCGAACCGCCCTCCTCGCCGCCCTGCTCGCCAGCATTTAATCACTTCGGGACAATGGCGGCCTTTCTCGTGCATTGAACTGCTTCGCGTACATAGTGACGAACAGTGTCTGCAATCTCAAACTGGGCGAAATTGAAACCTTCTTGGGGGTCTTCGACTTTAGAGAACCGCCCTCCTTTGATTTCTCCCGTACCAGTGAAGGCAAACCCATCTGGGCAGTCGCAGTTCATCACATCGCCTGGGCCATTCAACCTGCAATAGAGATAATCACGGGAAGCCAGAAGTAGATGACCGCCAGAATCCCATGCCTCATAAATGAATCGGTCCGATGCACGCGGAGAGAACGTGACCTGAACGTGAAATTGCGCAAGATCAGCGGGCAAGGGCGCGACGACCTTGGTCTGCGGCAACAATACAGAACCATTCTGTAGTCGGATTGATTTTGCCAGGATCAGTGTTCCGTTGAGATAGTAAGGCGATACAGGCTCAAGCTGGAGTATGCCAGATACCGTTACATTTTGGCCAATAAGAACCTTAAGAGCATCCCACTGCCCATCCATAATGATGCCGATCTCACGAACTGTTCTTCGATCATCGGAAGCAAACACGGCTTCGTATGACTTACCCGAGCGAATTACGAGATAGGAATTATTGCCTCTCTGTTCTAGTCGGATTGTTCCAACCAGCTTGATCGCTGCTCCGTCGATGAGCTTATACGGTTGTTGAGCTTGGCAAGTGCAGCAGGCAAGCGCACCGAATAGGTACAACATAAATTTGCGCATACCCTGTTATAGTTCAGTCGCTCGGCTTGGTTGAATGAACCGAAAAATAATTTGTATCGCAAACGACGAGAACATCGAGCAAGGTGGAGGCCCAACTGCCTGCGATACAATGGAAGGTGCTGCACTCCGCGGCAAAGTCCACCAGAACTGCCAGAATCAGGGGTTTACCTTATGTCGATTCCCGCCACGCAGATGCGCCCGGGCATGCTTATCAAGCACAACGATCAGCTCCACCTTGTCTTCTCGGTGGAGCACCGCACACCCGGCAACCTGCGCGCCTTCATCCAGGCCAAACTCAAAAATGTCCGCACCGGGGCCATGTTCGTCGAGCGCTTCCGCTCGCCCGACCCCATCGACCGCGTCAAGGTCGACGAGATCAAGATGGAGTACCTCTACAACGACGGCGACGACTTCTACTTCATGGACGACGCCTTCGAGCAGACCGTGCTGAAGCGCGACACCCTGGGCGACGCCGTCGAGTACCTCACGCCCAACCTGTCCATCAGCGTGAGTTTTTACGACGGCAAGGCCGTCGGCATCGAGCTGCCCACCTTCGTCGAGATGACCGTCGTCAAGACCGAGCCCGGCATCAAGTCGGCCACCGCGTCGTCGGTCACCAAGCCGGCCACCATGGAGACCGGCCTCGTCGTTTCGGTTCCCCCTTTCATCAACGAGGGCGAGAGGGTTCGTGTCGACACCGCCGAAGGCGCCTACCTCAGCCGGGCATAATGAGTGGCCGCAGGAAAAAAGTTATGGTCCAGCAATATCTGGTCAAAGGCCGTGTGCAGGGCGTCGGTTTTCGCTGGTTCGTGCAATACGAAGCGGCCCGCATCGGCCTGCGCGGATGGGTGCGCAACACCGACGATGGCGACGTCGAGGTGATGGCCGCGGGCTCACCCGCCCAGATCGAGCAGCTTGTTCTCGTGTTACACAAGGGCACCCGCGGAAGCCGCGTCGATAAAATCGAAGTCCATCCCCTGGCCGAGAGCGAGGGCGACGAGTTGCAATCATTTCAGATTGAAGGAGCGTGGTAATGACCCCAACCAAACCAATCGACTGTGAGCCCCTGAAGCAGCTCATCCGCACCGTGCCCGACTTCCCCAAGCCCGGCATCCTCTTCTACGACATCACCACCCTGCTCAAGCACAAGTCCGGCTTCGCGCAGCTCATCGACGCGCTGGCGCAGCACTACATTGGCCAGAAGGTCGACCTCGTCCTCGGCATCGAGGCGCGCGGCTTCATCTTCGGCCCCGCCCTCGCCTACCGCCTGAACGCGGGCTTCGTCCCCGTGCGCAAGCCCAAGAAGCTGCCCGCGCCCGCCGCCCGTGTCAGCTACGACCTGGAGTACGGGACGGATTCGCTGGAAATCCACCTCGACGCCATCCAGTCCGGCCAGCGCGTCGTCCTGGTCGACGACCTGCTCGCCACCGGCGGCACCATGCAGGCCACCATCCAGCTCGTCCGCCAGCTTGGCGGCGAGATTGCCGGCCTCGCCTTCGCCATCGAGCTCGACTTCCTCAAAGGCCGCGCCAAATTCCCTGAGTACGACGTCTTCAGCCTCCTCCACTACGACGAGTAATTTGAACCGCGTCACACTAACCAACAGGAGCTTTCAATGAATTCGCATGGATACGCCGCGCACGACCCCAAATCCCCACTGGTTCCTTACAGCTTTGAGCGCCGCGACCCCGGCCCGCGTGATGTGGTTGTCGAGATCGCCTATTGCGGCATCTGCCACTCCGACATCCACCAGGTGCGCAACGAGTGGGGCAACGCAATGTATCCCATGGTGCCCGGCCACGAGATCGTCGGCCGCGTGACGGCGGTGGGCGCGGAGGTCTCCCGCTTCAAGCTGGGCGACCTCGCCGGCATTGGCGTGCTGGTGGACTCCTGCCGCGTCTGCGCCAACTGCAAGGCCGACCTGGAGAACTACTGCGTCAAGAGTTTCGTCGGCACCTACAACGCCAAGGGCTACGACGGCGTGGTGGTGCATGGCGGTTACGCCAACAACATCGTCTGCGACATGCGCTACGTCCACACCATCTCGCCCAAGTTCGGCGACAAGTTGGCCGGTGTCGCGCCGCTGCTCTGCGCCGGCATCACCACCTACTCGCCGCTGCGCCACTGGGGCGCTGGCCCCGGCAAGAAGGTCGGCATCGTCGGTCTCGGCGGGCTCGGCCACATGGGACTCAAGTTCGCGCACTCCTTCGGCGCGCACGTCGTGCAATTCACCACATCCGAGAGCAAGATCGCCGACGCCAAGCGTCTCGGCGCCGACGAGGTCGTCATCTCCAAGGACGCCGACGCCATGGCCAAACACAAAACCAGCTTCGACCTCATCCTCGACTGCGTCTCCGCCCCGCACGACCTCAATGCGTATCTCGACCTGCTGCACCTGGATGGGACGCTCTGCCTGGTCGGCCTCTCGGAGAAGCCGCTTCCCGTCGCGCCCTTCTCGCTCACCTCGTTCCGCGTCGCGCTGGCCGGCTCCAACATCGGCGGCATGAAGGACACGCAGGAGATGCTGGACTACTGCGCCGATCACGGCATCGTCTCCGACATCGAGCTCACCTCGATCTCGAAGCTCGGCGAGGCCTACGATCGCATCGTCCGCAGCGACGTGAAGTATCGCTTCGTCATCGACATGTCCACACTGAAGCCTTAGGAACTTGTTGAAAAAGGAGGTGGTTTTCGCAACTGGTTTATGGGCTGATTCGTCTAACAACCATGCGTGGAGACGAGCGGGTACAAGATGGGATGTTCATCTATGTTTCGTTGCAGCAGCGGGTTCCGGTGGATCATCCGTTGCGGGCGGATCGGCGGATTATTGGCCCCCACCCCCCCCACCCCCCACTTGATAAAATAGCCAGGATCATGCATTTACAGCTTTTTGCCGTTATAGTCGTCAATGCAAACGGGTTAGAGATCAAATACAAGATTCTGTTTGGGTTATCCGCGGCGAGTTAGGCGGCGAAGTTACGCATATTTCCCCCTACTTTAATTGTACGCGGTTGAGGGTAACTACTATGCCAAGTATTTTTGGGGGCTAAGTTGCTGTTGCTGCATGGGTTGGAGGCGCGGAGGAGGCTCGAGGGTCTTGACACGCGATTTTGCTGGGGTTTTTGGGGGTTCCGCAGAGAAATAAATTGCGGAGATTCGCGGCGGGTGGGGGATTGGGCTACTGCATGGCGGAGGCGGACTTTCGGGAGCGGGGCGTGGGGCGGACGGAGCGGGCGGCGATCTTCTTGAGGCCGCGCAGGGCTTCGTTGACGGACTCGGAATCGGGGAAGGTGTCGAGCAGGTCGGGCGCGATGAGGACGATGTTGGTTCCGGCCTTCATGCGGTCGTAGTACTTGCCGCGCACACCTTTGCTGAGGTCGAGATGCCGCGGCGCTAGCGGATCGAGTTTTTTAGCCTTGCTCATCAGAGACATTCTAGCGCGGGTGGGAGCGGCCCTTCCGGGGGTTGGCGGTTGAGGCAGGTGTCCGAGGTTGCTCGGAGGTCCGATCCCACATCTCAGAAGCGAGATGCGGGGCACCCGGCCAGCTCTCTCCCAGGATGGCGAGAGAGTTTCTCCCACGTCATTCACAGCTAACAAAGTGTTAGCATTTGGGAAAGGTTATCTCTGGCAAGGGTGGATAAGCATATGGCGGATCGCAAGCAATTTAAAGATGTGGCACCCGCGGACGCGGAGCTTTTGAGACTTCTTGATGAGACGCGGGGCGTCTTGGTGTCAGAAGAGCAACTGCGTGAGCAGCGAATCAGCTTTGCCTTTGGCAACGCGCCGCATTCGGTGGACATCACTCGCGACAGTGTGGTGCGGGCATCGCAAAGTATGCGTCTGCGGGCATAGGGCCCGAACGTTCCGATGTCCGTACGCAAAGCCGACAATCCGGAGCTATTTGAAAATGTGCAGGAGAAGAACCTGCTGCGTCAGTACGATCTGCTGTTGAATTGTGTTGAGATTGGCCTGGAAAAGGGCATCGAATCGTTCGACAAGTACATGCTGTGGGCGCTGAACGCGGCTGCGGTGGCCAACATCGCACAGTTTGGCGGACGCTTTCGCGAGGAGCCGATCTATGTCGGCAACCACATTCCGCCGCACTACCAAAAAGTGCCGGAGTTGATGGATCGCTTTTTCTCGATGGTTCACGAGAACTGGACGATCATCGACCATCCAACGTGGCTTCCGGCGTATGTGCTGTGGCGGATGAACTGGATTCATCCCTTTGTGGAGGGGAATGGCCGGACTGCGCGCGCGGCGTGCTACTACCTGCTGTGTATGCGGCAGGGACGGCTGCTGCCGGGGAAAAAGATTGTTCCAGAGCGCATCCGCGATAACCGGCAGCCGTATTACGAGGCGCTGCGGGCGGCGGATAGAGCCTGGGACGACGGACACTTCGACGTGAGCCAGCTTGCGGCGTACTTGAGCGACTTGCTGAAGGCGCAGCTTGCGGACGCTCCGTAGCGCGGATGTCACCCAAGATTCTGCTCCGGATGGGATGAGTAGTCCATCCGCCTATCTCCCGATAGTTGAATTCATCTTGGTAATTTGTATTCGATATAAGCAATCTT
>PLOU01000075.1 GCA_003142235.1 Granulicella sp. | reverse complement strand
TTAAAAGTCTGCAAGCAGAATACGCTTCGTTTCGTGCAAATTGCTTTTCAGATGCAATTGCAGTGAAATCAATTCGCGGCAAGCCCCGCCAGCGTCTTCTCCAGCGAGACCGAATCCTCCACATTGAGCGCCGCCGCCGCGTCCTTGCCCTGGATCTGCTTCAACAGCCCGCAGAGCACGCGCCCCGGCCCGACCTCAATGAACTGCCTGGCTCCTTGCGCCGCCAACAACTCCATGCACTCCACCCAGCGCACCGCTCCCGTCACCTGCGCCACCAGCGCCTCGCGCGCGGCGTTGCCGGTCGTAATCAACCTCGCGCTGACATTTGCCGCCACGGGAAATGCCGGATCGCGAAACTCCAGCGCCGCCAGGTCCCGCGCCAACGACTCCTGCGCCGGCTGCATCAACGAGCAATGGAATGGCGCGCTCACCGGCAGCATCACGGCGCGCTTTGCCCCGGCCTGCTTGCACAACTCCGCCGCGCGCTCAACCGCCGCCTTCGCCCCGGAGATCACCGTCTGCCCCGGCGAGTTCAGGTTCGCCGCCGACACCACCGCGCTTCCCGGCACAAAGTTCAATGCCGCCGGATCGCCCGGCAGCGGAGTCAGCTTGTCCTCCACCTGCTCGCAGATCACCCGGATCAGCCCCGGCTCCAGCCCCAGGATCGCGGCCATCGCTCCCTCGCCCGCCGGAACCGCCTGCTGCATGTAGCGCCCGCGCAGCCGCACCGCGCGCACCGCGTCCGCAAAGCTCAGCGTTCCCGCCGCCACGTGCGCCGAGTACTCGCCCAGCGAGTGACCCGCCGCACACTTCGCCGCGATTCCCCGCTCATTCAGTGCCTTCGTCAGCACCCGCTCCGCCGCCGTCGAGACCGTCAGAATCGCCGGCTGCGTGTGCTCGGTCAGCCGCAGCGTCTCCTCCGGCCCCTCGAAGATCAGCTTCGACAGAGCGAACCCCAGAGCCTCGTCGGCCTCCTCGAAGACCGCGCGCGCGGAGGCAAAGTTGTGGTAGAGATCGCGCCCCATGCCCACCGACTGCGAGCCCTGGCCGGGAAAGAGAAGCGCAATTGCGTTGTGTTGGACCATCCGAACCATCTTAACGCATTCGCGACGCTCAGCCCTTGAGGGCCGCCAGCGCCGCGGCTTCGACTCCGCCGCGCACGCTCCGGCGATGCCCGGTGATACACTCATACTTGCATCTCCAAGGACTCGAAAATATCCCCATGCTCATCTTTTTGGTTGTGGTTCACGTCATCATCTGCCTGTTTCTGATCGGCGTTGTGCTGTTGCAGCAGGGCAAATCCGCCGATCTCGCCGGCGCCTTCGGCGGCCAGGGATCGCAGACGGCCTTTGGTCCGCGCGGCGCGGCCAACCTGCTCACCAAGCTCACCACATGGGGCGCGGTGCTCTTCATGGTGGTCTCCATCTCGCTCACCGTGATGCTGGGCCGCTCGCACGTCGACCGCTCTGTCCTCTCCGGGACGCCAACCCAGCACTCCGCGCCAAAGAAGTAGCTTCGGCCTCCACCGCTTCCCTGCTCTGCGCGGCCTCCTCAGGTTCCCCATGATCCACGAGATTCTCCCCGTCGGCGCGTTGCAGTGCAACTGCTCCATCCTGGGCGACGAGGCCTCCGGCGAGGCCATCGTCGTTGATCCTGGCGACGAGGTTCCCCGCATCCTCGCCGTTCTCCAGCGGCACAAGCTCACCGTCAAGCAGATCCTCATCACCCACGCGCACATCGACCATATCGCCGGGGCCGCGCGCCTCCAGGCGCTCACCGGCGCACCCATCCTCTACAACCAGAACGACCTGCCGCTGGTCAAAATGATGGCCGTCCAGGCCGGCTGGCTGGGAGTCGAGACCCCTGAGGTCCGCCCGCCCGACGACACGCTCGACGACGGCAAGCTCATCGCCATCGGAGCCGTCGGCAACGGACCGCCAGCCCTTTCCGGCAGCATCCTCTACACCCCCGGCCACACCCAGGGCAGCGTCTGCCTCTATCTCCCGGCGCAGAACCTGCTGCTGGCCGGCGACACGCTCTTCGCCGGCTCCGTCGGCCGCACAGACCTTCCCGGCGGCGACGGCCCCACGCTCCTCCGCTCCATCCACAACAAGCTGCTCCCGCTGCCCGACGCTACCGTCGTCCTCCCCGGCCATGGGCCGAAGACCACCATTGGCGACGAGCGGCGTACGAATCCGTTCCTGACATAATCTAATTTATAAACAATTACTTGTATATATTACTGAAATTTACGGATGAAGTATTTTCTCATCGCATTGATTATTTATATTCATGCGAAACTTGAGCCTTTCCACATGTGGAAAACTCAGCCTATGGCTCGCTGAATGCTTATCGCAAACTCCTCGGCCAGCCCAATCAAACTGACCACGACGCGGCCAGCCTCGCCCATCCCATAGAACCATCCGGGGTGGACCAGCACTCCCCGCTCCCGCGCCAGCCGCTCCGCGCAATCGACTTCCCCGACGCAACCCGGCAGCCCCAGCACCGCGCTCCATCCCGCTTCCACCTCCAGCACATGCAGCCGCCCCGGCGACTCCCCCGCAACCCGCTGCAGCGTGGCCAGGTTCTCTCGCGCCCGCTCCCGAATCTGCCCCTGAATCCCCGCGCAACCCGCCAGCCACGACGGCATCGCCAACTGCACCGGCGCATTCATCGAGAGAAACGTGTCAGCCACAATCTCCAACCGCGCCAGCGCCTCGGCCCGCTCGCGCTCCGGCCCCAGCGCAGCGATCCATGCGGCCTTCATCTGCGGCAGCCCGGCGATCTTGCTCAGTCCGCTCAGCACAAACGTCAACGCCGGATGCGCTCCGCATGCAAAGCTGCGCGGCGGCGGCGTCAACTCGCGCAGCGGGTAGTCGAGGAAAACCTCATCGACGATCAGCGCCAGCCCGTGGCGCACGCAGAGAGCCTCCAGCCGTTCCCGCTCGCCCGAGCCAGTCCAGTGGCCGGTGGGGTTGTTGGGATGCACCACCAGAATCGCCCGCGTGCGCGGCGTAATCGCCCGCTCCAGCTCACTGAAGTCGATCCACCAGCCGTGGTCGTAAAACAGCGGGTAAGGGCGCAGGCGCACGTCGTCCAGGTCGGCCAGAAAGTCGAAGAGCGGGTAGCTGGGCTCGGCCACCAGCACCTCGTCGCCCGCATCGCACAGCAGCCGAAACAGAAAGCTGTAGCTCTCGCTGGTGCTGGTGGTCAGAATTAAATCGTCAACGGAAACACTCGCTTCATGCCCCGCGTAGTACTCCGCCACAGCCTCCCGCGCCACCCTCATCCCCCGCGGATCAGGATCGTAGACCAGAGCGCGCGGGTCCCACAGCGGACTGAGCAGCGCCTCCGCATCGTAGTCGAATCCGCAGCGAGTGGGATTCGACACTGTCAGGTCGTATACTCGCCGCCCCGACGCGCGCGCCTCCCGCACCGCGGCGGCGTAGCTGCTCTCGGAGGAGTCCCACGAGGTTCGCGTAGAGAATCGGCTCACCGCATTATGGTAGAGCATCGCCGCCGTGCGCGGCCTTCACATTACATCCACGCGGATTCCCGGCTCGCGGCCTGCGCAGAAAACAAAGCCGCGCTACTCCGCGTGGCCCAGCCCGTTCTCCTTGTAGGCCTTTTGCAGCACGAAGAACGCCGCCTTCTTCTTCCCCTGGTCAGAGACCAGCCCCTTGCGGTTGAAGCCGTCCTGAATCCCCGGAAGCTCGCGCACCGGCGAACGGAAGTCCATCAGTATCCACGGAGTCTCCCCGCGCAACTGTGGAATCTTGTTCAGCATCCCGATCTGGTGGCGATAGAGACTGGCCTGATACTCCTCGGTCCAGCGCTGGTCGGCAGCCCCGTGCAGGCCGGCCTTGGCGCCGCCGCCAAA
>PLOU01000109.1 GCA_003142235.1 Granulicella sp. | reverse complement strand
TCCTGCTGGGCCACGACCTGCCCCCGCGCGCCAAGTCCTACTCGCGCGACGAAGTGGTCGCCGCCATCGCCAGTTGCCACCCCATCATCGAGGAGCTGGAGTCCGGCCTCATCGACCCCAAGGCCGCCGCGCACTTCTCCTCGCTCGCCGACCTGCAGATGCACGGCGGCTTCATCCACGGCCCCGCCTGCCCCAACTGGAAGAAGATCGACTTCAAAACGGAGACCGTGACGCTCTCCATCGACGGCAAGTTGGAAGTGGAGCGCACCGGCTCCAACACATCGGGCGACCTGATGCGCCTGCTTCCCTACCTCGCCAACGAGGGCGCCACGCGCACCGGAGGCCTCAAGGCCGGGCAGTGGATCACCACCGGAAGCTGGACCGGCAACACGCCCGCCCGCCCCGGCTCGCTGGTCGAGGTCGCCTTCGCCCACGCTGGCTCGGTCAGCCTGCGCTTCGCCTAATTTGTCTTGTAGCGTTTGGAGCTGCACATGCCCACTCGACCCACCCGCCGCACGTTTATCAAGCTGAGCGCTGCTGCCGCGTCGCTGACGGCGGCTGAACTTGCCCACGCTGCTCCTCCCACCCCGCAGGTCTCAATCATCGCGAAAGAATCGGGCATAACCGGAAGTGAGCCAGTCCAGTGGGCGATCGGCAAGCTCAAAGACGCGCTGACAGCAAGGGGCATCCTTGCTGCCAATCCACCCGCAGTAATCGGCTTCGGCACCCCCATTATCACTATCACGCAAGCGGAGCCCTCAAGCAGCGACTTCTTTGTCCCCGCCCTGAGCCCCCAGCCGGAGACAGTTGCTCTCTCCTTTTCGTGGCTCAACAACAGCGCGTTCTACACCGTTGTCGCCGGTGTAGATGTCCGTGGCCTGGTCTATGGCCTGCTCGAACTCGCCGAGCGCATATACGACGCTGACGACCCGATGGCCGCGCTGCAACAGCAACTGCGTTCACCGCTGATCGAGACCACGCCCAACAAGGTGCGCAGCGTGTTGCGTGCGTTCGTCTCCGAGGTCGATGACAAGCCGTGGTTTTATGACCGCGTCTTCTGGACCGCCTACCTCGACACGCTTGCCGCCGCGCGCTTCAACCGCTTCAACTTCTCGCTCGGCATGGGCTGGGACTTCCCGCGTGGAGTCACCGGCGACTACTTCCACTTCCCTTACCCGTACCTGGTGGAGGTGCCCGGCTACCCGCAGGTCCACGTCGAGCCCGCGCTCCAGCCCGGCGAGCGCCAGCGCAACCTGGAGACCTTGCAGTTCATCGCCGCCGAGACCGCGCGGCGCGGCATGGACTTCCAGCTCGGCATCTGGACGCACGCGTACCAGTGGACTGACAGCCCGCACTCCGACCACCACATCGTTGGCCTCACGCCGGAGATTCACGCCGCGTACTGCCGCGATGCGCTGGCCGCAATCCTGAAAGTCTGCCCGCAGATCACCGGGCTCACCCTGCGCATCCACGGCGAAAGCGGCATCCCCGAGGGCAGCTACCCCTTCTGGCAAACGCTGTTTGAGGCGATTCCGGCGGCGCGGACGCCCGATGGCAAACCCCGCACCATCGAGATCGACATGCACGCCAAGGGTCTCGATCAGCGAATGATCGAGATCGCCCGCGCCACCGGCATGCCCGTCAAAGCCGGGGCCAAATACTGGGCCGAGCACCTTGGCCTCGGCTATCAGCAGGCCGACATCCGCGCCAACGAGTACCCCCGCGCAGGCGTCACCGGGACCTTCGCCGTCTCCTCGGGCGCGCGCAACTTCACCCGCTACGGCTATGGAGACTTCTACCAGCAGGGCATCGGCCTCGACCTCCTCTACCGCGTATGGCCCGGCACCCAGCGCCACCTCCTCTGGGGCGACCCAGCACTTGCCGCCGGATACGGGCGCGCCGCCAACTTCTGCGGGGCCGCCGGCATGGAACTCTGCGAGCCGCTCACCTTCAAGGGCCGCGAAGGCTCGGGCCATCCCGGCGGACGCAACGCCTACGCCGACCCCACACTGGGTGCCCCACATCTCGCTTCTGAGATGTGGGATAAGACGCCACCGGAAACGTCCGACCTCGACACTGCCAAGTTCACCCTCACCTACATGCTCTGGGGACGCACCCTCTACAACCCGGACACCGCGCCCGACTTCTACCATCGCTATCTGAAGCAAGCCTTTGGCCCCGCCGGCCCTGCGCTCGAAGCCGCGCTCGCCGCCTCCAGCCGCATCCTTCCGCTGATTACGACTGCGTGGTGCCCTTCGGCCTCCAACCACGAGTTCTGGCCGGAGATGTTGACCCCCGTCTCGATCCTCCCGTATACCGGCCGGTCGCTCTACACCGATTCGCCCGCGCCGCACAACGTCAGCGCCATCAGCCCGCTCGACCCGCAACTCTTCACCACCATCGACCAGCACGCCAAGGACCGCATCTCCGGCACAAAGAACGCGCGCTACAACACCAGTGAAGTCATCGCCTGGCTCGAAGCCATGGTGAGCACTTCAACCAAAGGCCTCGCCGCCGCTCGCATCGCGGCAGGCTCCAAAGCCCGTACGCCAGAGTTCCGTCGCGCCGAGGAAGACATCCTCATCCTCAATGGCCTCGGCGCCTACTACGCCAACATCTTTCGCGCCGCGCTGTTCTATAGCATCCATGAACAGACTGGCGATTCCGCGGCGGCAACCCAATCCCTCGCCGCCTGCCGCAAGGCGCGCGACGCCTGGGCTGCGATGGCCGCGCGCGCGAAGAATGTATACGTCTCAGATATAAGCTACGGATCATCCCCGTTCCGGCGCGGCCACTGGGCAGACCGCCTGCCCGCGATAGACGCGGATGTCGCCGCGCTCGAGAAGCACTTCGCCGAAAGCACCGCGCCGAAAGCATCCGCCAGCGCAGCGATTCAGCAAGCCAGCGCGCCCAGCCTGCGTATCGCGATCACAGCAAAACATACACCGCCCGAATCCTTCCACCCCGGCAGCGATCTCGCCCTCACCATCGCCACTCCGCCCAGCGTCACCCAGGCCATCCTCTGGTATCGCCACGTCAACCACGGCGAGCGCTGGCTCTCCATCCCTATGCAGCGATCCGGCGCAACCCACACCGCCGCCATCCTCGCCGCCTACACCGACTCACCCTACCCGCTGCAATACTACTTCGAACTGCGCACCGCGACCTCGGCCACTTTGCATCCCGCTTTCAATCCCACCCTCAGCAACCAGCCTTACTACGCCGTCCATGTGCGTGTGTGATCGCCGAAGCCCCCATTCCTCGCAGCCTTACCGCGTGGGGGTAGGATTGGCTTCAGGCTTTCCCCTCGAACCTCGAACCTTGCACCTCGAACCTGTCTCTAGCTGATCTCCAGAATCTGCTCGCTCGCGGCGGCGATCTCCTGCGCGCGCTCCGCGACTTTGCGCGCCACAGCGAAGAACTCCTTTGCCGCCGCGCTCTCCGGCCCAGCCAGCGTCACCGGAAGCCCGCGGTCGCCACCCTCGCGTATCGCGGGATCGAGATCGAGCGAGCCCAGGAACTCCAGCCCAAACCGCGCCGCCGTCCGCTCCGCGCCGCCCGAGGAAAAGATGTCGACTGCCTGATGGCAGTGCGGACAGGTGAAGTGGCCCATGTTCTCCACCAGGCCGATCACCTCGACCTTCACCTGGCGGAACATCTCGATCGCCTTGCGCGCGTCCTGCAAACTCACGTCGCTGGGCGTGGAGACGACCACCGCGCCGGTCAGCGGCACGGTCTGCACCAGCGAGAGCACCACATCGCCCGTGCCCGGCGGCAGATCGACGATCAGGAAGTCAAGCTCGCCCCATTCAACCTGCTGCAAAAATTGGCGGACAATCTGGTGCAGCATGGGCCCGCGCATCACCATGGGCTGGTCGCCCGGCGCCAGCAGGCCAATGGAGATGAACTTCACGCCATGCGCCACCAGCGGCCCGATGCGGTCCTCGCCCACCATGTTGGGCGCTCGCGACATGCCCATCATGATCGGCACATTCGGGCCGTAGATGTCGGCGTCCAGCAGCCCCACGCGATGGCCCAGCTTGACCAGCGCCACCGCCAGGTTCACCGCGACGGTGGTCTTGCCCACGCCGCCCTTGCCGCTGCCCACGGCCACCACATACGTCACGCCCGGCAATGGCTGCGGCCCCTGCGCCGCTCCTGCTCCTGTATGTCCCATCAATTCTCCTGTTGCTGCTGTTAGCAGCTAGCTCTGCTAAGCTTCCTTCTTGTACTTCGCGCGTATGACCACCCAGAGTGACCCGATGCAGATAAACATTGCACCAATGCTCACGAACATAGATGTACGCGACCGCAGACCACTGACGATCCAAATTGCGCCCGCGAGATAGAACAATCCAGCGGCAACGAATGCCGAAACATGCCGACTGATCTTCTTCCTAGTTCCTTGTTGCTTCATAGGCTGATCCTCACAATCGTCATTCTCAAATATGCCACCCGGCCCCCAGCGCGGCGCGAATCTCCCGCGCCCGCTGCGTCTCTTCGCCGCGCATCTCGCGCCGCCGGCCCGCATCGGCGAAGCGCCGCTTCTGGTGCTCGGTCTCCGCGATCGCGCACGGCACGGGGATGGGATGCCCCTCGTGGTCCACCGCAACGTAGGTGACGTAGGCCGTGGAGACGTGGCGCAGCGTCTGCCCGCGCGCGTCCTCCACCATCGCCCGAACGCCGATCTCCATGCTGGTGTGGAAGGCCCGGTTCACGCTCGCCTTCAAAATCAGAAGATCGCCCACATGCACCGGGGCGACAAAGTCCAGGTGGTCCATGCTCGCCGTCACCACGATGGCATGAGAGTGGCGCACCGCGGCCACCGCGCCCACCAGGTCGATCCACTGCATCAACCGCCCGCCAAATAGGTTTCCCAGCGCATTGGTGTCCGCGGGAAAGATGATCTCGCTGCGCTCCGCCTGCGACTCCGACACCGTACGCGAAACTATCTTAGGGTCGCTCATCTCACCATTCTAAATCCCAAAAAGAGCGAAAGGCTTAACACCGATCGACACCGATGGACCACCGATCGAAAACCTATCTATTTCCAAGGCAGTCATCCTGCCCCTGAGCAAAGTCTAAGGGGCACGGGAAGGAACTCCGATTCTTCGTGTTCTCGCTAAAGAGCACAGTGTTGGGTTTTCTAATCCCAACTGTTTTTGATCGGTGCTCGTCGGTGAGGATCGGCGTTATGCCTTCTGCTGCGAGCCAACCACTATTGCAGGCCAAGGTCGGCCAACTGCTTCGGGTTCGCCTCATCCACCGCCAGCAGATTGTGGCAGGCCGAGCAGTCGTTGGTGAGCGTCTTGCCGTCCTTCGACGTGTGGTTCCCGTCGTGGCAGCGGAAGCATCCCGGCGATGGATTGTGCCCCGGCGCGCTGTGCCCCATGCCATTGGGATAGGTTCCCCAGGTCACCTTCATCTCGGGGAAGACGTTGCGCCGGTAGATGGCGACCAGCGTCTTGGCCGCGGCGTCCACCTGGCCGCGTTGGCCCGCCCACACCGCGGGATACTGCGTGCGGTAGAAGTCATCCAGCCCGGAGGTGATCGACGCAGCCGCCGTAGCCTGCGACGCGTACTCCGCCTGGATCAGTTGCAGCCCCTGCTTGTGCACGAAGGGAAGGCTGGCGCTGGGGCTGCCGTCCACCATCATCTCGTCGATGGCGTCCTCGGCGGTCTGGAAGGTGTGGGTCGCCTGGTTGTGGCAGTCCATGCAATCCATCCGGCGGGTAACGCCCTTGACCGGCCCCTTCCAGTCGGAGCTTACATATTGCGTGGTCGATCCGTCCGCGTTGTGTTTATTGACCGCGATGATGGTCTGGTAGGTGGAGTCGGTGGCCACATACTCGTAGTTGTCGAGATGGTGGCCGTGGATGCCGCTGAGGTGGGAGAGCGAGTCCACCCCGCCCAGGTGCAGCGCCAGCACCGTGCGCGTGATGGAGTTCTTCTCGTCGTCGCCGTACATCGTCTCCACCAGCAGCTTCTCGCCCACAAACCTGGTCGGCGAATGGCACTCCTCGCAGGTTGCGCGCGCCGGGCGCAGCACGGACAGAGGAGCGAGGATGGGACGCGGATAGTTGCCCAGCGTCACCTCTATCAATTGTTTCGTCCCGTTCACCTTGGCCTGTACGGCCGCCGAGAATCCAGAACCAATGTGGCACTCCACGCAGGCCACATGCGAGTGCGGAGACACCTGGTATGCGGCCCATTGCGGGGCCATCACATGGCAGCTCTGGCCGCAGAAGTTCGCCGAATCCATGTAGGAGACCGTGCGATAGCTCGCCGTGCCCACAATGATGAAGTTGATCAAAGTGGCCACCAGAACGATCTCGATCCCGCGCCGGAAGACCGGGTCCCTGAGCTCGATCCGCGGATAGATGGAAGGGATTTGGCCGAGCTTCGTGAGCTGCTTTCGCCGCAGCCAGATGCCGATGGGAATCAGCACCAGCCCGAAGATGAACAGCCCGGGCAGAAACACATCGAAGAGAATGCCCAGGTAGGGATTGGAGGAGCCGCCGTGCCCGAAGATATTGACAACCCAGAATCCGACCAGCACAACGGCCGACGCGCTGGTGATTGCGCCGCCGATCAGGCTGGTCCAGTTGTTGCCATAAAACAGGACTGGCCGAAGGACCTTCTCCAACTTGCCGAACAGAGACATGCCGACCTCTATCAATGCTGAATGTAATCTCTAAATAAGGAAGAGCTTTGACAAGAGAACGTCGAACCCTGGTTCAGGCCCTCCCTTGGCAAAGCTCACCCAAGAATCATCCGGCCGCGCACATCCGGCCACGCCGACTCAGCCGCGTCTACTTCTGCAAGGTGCGGATGTACGCAACGACACTCTTGATCTGCGCGTCGGTCAGCTTGGCGGCGTAGGCCGGCATCTTGATGGTTCCCGTGCCTGCGCCGTTTTTAATGGCGGCAGACAAAGCTGTATCCGTGGCCTTGATGGCATCGGGCGATTTGAACGGCGGGACCTTCATTCCGGCATTACCCGTCCCAGTTGCGCCATGGCACATCGCGCACTTGGTGCTGGTGTAGACATCCGCTCCCGAGCCCTGGGCAAATGCGGATGTCACGGTGGTGGCCGCCAGGATGGTGGCAAGCGTAATTCCAGTCCAAATCTTCATTGGCAATCTCCTGTTTACTTCCCCGCGATTCTATCTCATTTATCCAACAAATGGCCTTGCGATCAAAATTCGTAGTGCATTGATAATGTCACGTTATTGGCGTGGAAGTTCCGCGGCGCGCTCATCCCGGCGGGCGATTCGGTCAGGCCGGTTGGGCCGGTCAACGTGGAAGAGTTGCAAGGAACAACGGTTGACGTCGTAAGCGTTGAAGTGCTGCAGAAGGGCGCGCCCGAAGGACCGCCTTCGCCGTATCCATAGAAGTTGTAGTCCGCCCTCCAAACCAGTCCGGGATGGACCGTCCATGCAACATTCAGATAGGGCGACTGATAGGCGGACTGTAGCGAGCCGTTGACCTGTTGCGCGTCGCTGAAGAACTGGTTGCCGCTGACCGCGCTGATGCGATAGCCCAGCCCGGAGCGCAGCACCTTGTTCGGCGAGTAGGTAACGCCAAACGACGCGTACTGCGTCGGAGCATCCATGAAGTCCTTCACCGGCCCCCAGTCCGTAAGCAGGTTCGGGCACAGATTGGGCGCGCCCGCGCTTGTGGTGGAGGCCGCGCCGGGCAACGCGGCGGTGGCGCCATTCAGGTAGCAGGCGTTGGTGGAGATATAGACATCGCTGTAGGAGTAGTTGAAATCGAAGCTATATCGCTCGTTCGGCGCAAGCTCTGTACCCAGGCTCACAGTGCGGCTGTGATCGACGTGCTGCAGCGGCCCGTCCGCGGATGGAGTGCCCGTGTTGTTGGTGTTGTTATGCCGCTCCAGGTCGTTGAAGGCGCCGGAGATTGTTGCCCAGGGCTTCGGCCGGTACAGGGTATGCACCCGGTAGTGCTTCATTTGCCGTGGGCTCATCGGATTGAAGGCATTGTCGGAGTATGACACTTCGAGTGTCCCGTTGAGGTCCCAGTGACTGGTGGGACGCAGCGCGGCGTTGAAGATTCCCGCGTTTTCATTGATGTCGACCTCCGTGCTCCCAGGGCTGGTTACATTGCCCTGCACGATGCTGTGTGTGCGGTAGCGATAGGTCAGCGAGAGCGTGGCGCGAGACGAGGCGTCCCAGGCCGCAGTCGTGGCATTGGTCACATACTTCTGGCCAAAGTAGCCATATAGCGGAGTGCCGACGGGATTGCCGGTAACACTGTAAGCGGCACCAGTGCCCAGCGCGCCCGAGTAGTTGATGGTTTCATTGGGGTTCGTCGGCGTATTCTGCGTGACTCCGGCGGAGATGTTGGACACGCCGGGCTGGTGGACATTGGAGAAGTCAACCTGGTCGGAGAGGGCAATCGTCTTGGTCGCCTGCCACGTGATGCCATAGTCGAGGCTTACAACCCGCCGCTGCGCGGTTGCATTGCCGGTAAACGTCGCCGAGCGAATTGCCTGAGCGGGGTACGCCGGGGTGACTCCGGCAGCAGTCGCGGCCACCCCGTCCAGGCCTGTCCAGTTCTCGTAGAAGTTGGGCAGATTGCTGTTGGAGATGGAGTAACGCAAGTCGCCGTTCATGGCGATGTTCCTGATGCTTGAGCTTTGCAAGCGGAGCATCTCCGTGGGGTAGATGATGCGCGTCGGCTGCGAGCGCAGGTAGCTGGTGATGACATCGCACGCCGGATTGACGATGGGCAGGCCGCCCGGCGTCTGCGGGGCAGAGAAAATGGTGTAGTTAGTTGAGCTGGTGTATGCACTGCCCATGCTGCCTGTGTTGCAGGCGGAGATCGGGTAGGGAGAGGCCAAAGCGTCCCAATCGCCAAGCGAGACCGGCGTGCCATCCGCCTCCTGCGCCAGAAAGCCGTTCGGGTTCAGAGTGAAGTACGAGTCTGCCTTGTAATGGTCGACCTGCTCCTCAAAGGTGATTTTGGTGTGCTGCACCGGCTTCCAGTCGATCGCGCCGGTAAAATCGTCGGTGCTGTTGCGCTGGACCTCCATGGTCAGCGAATCGTATTTGCCGACCGACCGGGCTGGCCTGAGTGTCGGGCCCTGGAAGATGTTCTGCGAGTACCCGGCCCGGAACGATACCTTGGAGAGCGGCAGAATCGTCAGGTTGGTGTCCGTCATCCGCCGCACGGTGTTGAACATCACCGGAGAATCGTTGTTCTGGGGCCACGCGAGCGACGCAGCGGTCGCAACACCGTTGACCATTCCGTAGGGGACCGTCTGCCCGGAGTTGTCCGGGTTTGCCAGCAAGTCGTAGTCGGAGTACTGGCGGTCGCGGCGGAAGACGCCAGAGAACTCGTAGAGCTTGCCCTTGGAAAAGTCCAGTTTGGCGTAGTTGTTCGGATCGCCGCCGAAGCCGCTGCTGAAGGCCGAAAGCGAATCCAGCAGAGGATGCTTTGTGCCCTCGACGGCATGCATGGTGAATGTTTCGCCCAGCACGCGCGGCCCGGACTGGATGTTGACCAGCGTGTCATACATCCGGCCGCTGCCGGAGAGACCGACCATGTGCCCGCCCAGGTCCGCCGTCTGGTGGACCGCATACCCATCCTGCACCGCCTCAGCCGGCGCCGGTTGGGTCTGACCGAGCGCGGTGGCCGTCGTCAGCAGAAGAATGGCGAACCCAATGCTCTCCGCGATCCGGGGTTTGGCCGCGCGAGAGAGCTGTTCCGTGGGGTGCAGCGAGGGCCCATGTATTTTCGTCATCTCAAGCCTCATTGGAAGAAAACATTGCGAACATTGAAACCCTGAATCCCGGTGCGACGGTTGGTGCGCAATCAGTGCCGCGCCGTGGATCGTAACTGCACGGCGCGGCATGGTTCATTACCGGATGAAAGCCGGATTGACGTTGGACCCATGAATCATGGTGTGGCAGGTGATGCACGGAGGACGGTCCGCCGATCCCGCGTTCATCCCGTGGACCGTGCCGGCGGAGACCGGGCTGTGGCACTGGTTGCATAGCTGATTGATGTTGGGCACATTCAGCAGCCGGGCGTTCTGCGAGCCATGCGGCGTGTGGCACCCCAGGCATCCTTCCGCCTTCACCGCGGCATGTTCAAATACAAACGGCCCGCGCGTCTCCGTGTGGCACTTGGTGCAGATCGCGTTCTGGTCGGCCGTGGACCGGATGTTGTTGTTGCCGAACGTCCCGTGTGGATCGTGGCAGTCGCTGCACTTGATCAGGCCTTCGTTCACCCGGTGATGGAAGGGCATGTCGAACGCCGGCTTCACGTCGGCATGGCACTGGAAGCAAAGCTGCGGCTGCGCGGCCTTCAGCAGCTTCGCCTCCATGTCTCCGTTGTGCACGCTGTGGCAACTGGTGCAGCTCACGCCCGCCTTGGCATGGGGAGAGCGCAGGAAGTTGGGATGCGCGCCCGCGTGGCAGCCCAGGCAGGTCGCATCCAGGTCCTTCGGCGAAAGCTTGCTCAGTTGAACGATCTTGGTGACGTCGCCGCCGCCATCGACGTGGGCCTTGCCTGGCCCGTGACAGCTCTCGCAGGTCGCGCCCGTGCCATGGTTCCTCAGCGCCAGCTTCGAGTGCGGGTTGTCGCTGAACTTCTTGGCCACATCGGCGTGGCAGGCCGCGCAGACCTCCGAACCGACAAAGTCGGCGGGATTGGCAGCAGGCGCCTTCTGCGCCACGGCGGCCTGCTGTTTTGCGCCCGCGGCATAGAGGACCCCGGCCCTCGTCGAGGGCCCCGGCAGCAACGCGATCAATGCCACATACAGAAAATACCGTTTCATTCAGCCCCTCCGCGGAGAGCCTCCGCACAGACTGGTCAACATAAATTGCAACTTGGTTCTTGTGTTCGATGACTGCTTGGTTCTTGGTTCTTGTGTTCGATGACTGCGACTTCGTTCCGGTTGCTAAAGAAAGCACCAATTCAATTGGCGAAAAAAATAAAGCGGGTTGAGAAACAACTAGAGAGTCATATCACGAATTAGATGTGACTGTCATCACTCACAATAAAGGTACGATAGAGTGTAGAACGGTTATGTAGATGTGACCGTCGTCACTCACAATGAAGGTACGGTCCCTGAAAATGTGGGGTGATAAGTCTTTGTGATTATAGTCACTCCACCACGCACTGACTATCTTTAATTATCATCTTCCGTGTCCCCCCGCCTCTGTCCGGCAAGCTGTGACGTAGCTCACATACAAACGTCTCTCCCGCCCCGTAGGAATGAATTGCCGGTGCCGGGAGCAGCAGCGGACGCGGCTTGCTGTTGCTCCATTCCCGCCCGCAACAGCGGCAACGGCAGGCCCCAATTCGGAAGGAAGTAAAATTACGCAATGAGTCTCACCAAGGATGCAGGACATCTCTTCCGCTTTGCCTTTCTCTTCGTCGTCGCCTTTGTGGTCTTTCTTCTGGTCCGCCACTTCGTTGTGCCCAAGAGCTTCGGAGAGTATGGCCACTACCGCGGGGCCGCGATTGGTGAGATTGCCGCCCGTCCGCTGCACTACGCCGGCCACGAAACCTGCGAAACCTGCCACGCGGACATTGCCGAGGCGAAGAAGGCGGGCAAGCACGAGAACGTGAGTTGCGAGGCCTGCCACGGCCCGCTGGCCAAGCACGCGAACGACCCTTCGATCCAGCCGGTGAAGATCAACACCACCGTGCTGTGCATTCGCTGCCATGCGGAGAGCGCCGCCAAACCCGGCGGGTTCCCGCAGATCGACCCCGTGCAACACTCCGGCGGGGTCCCCTGCGAAACCTGCCACCAGCCGCACAACGGCCTGTGATTCAGACTGGAGAAGCCAAGTGAACCTCGACCGACGCCATTTTCTCGTCATGCTGCCCGCGGCTGCGATCGCCTGGAAGTATGTGCTCGCCGGAACTCCCGACGCCTCGCCCAACTACACCATGACCGACCACTGGTGGAGCATGTTGATCGACATTCCCAAGTGCATCGGCTGCGGCAACTGCGTGCGCGCCTGCGCGGCGGAGAACGATGTGCCGGATGGACACTTCCGCACCTGGGTGGAGCGATACCACGTCAACGACTGGCACATGGAGGGCCCCGAGGTCATCTCGCCCGACGGCGGCAAGGAGGGGTTCCCCGCCGTGGCCCAAAGTGCTGGCGGTGGGGAGGGCTTCTCTTCCGCGCCCCAGGATGAGGGCAAGTATTTCTTCGTTCCCAAGCTGTGCAACCACTGCGCCGATTCGCCCTGCACCCAGGTCTGCCCGGTGGGAGCCACCTTCATCGCCCCGGACGGAGTGGTCCTGGTGGACCAGACCTACTGCCTCGGCTGCGCCTACTGCGTGCAGGCCTGCCCCTACGGATGCCGCTACATCCACCCGGAAAAGAAAGTCGCGGATAAATGCACGCTCTGCTATCACCGGATCACCAAGGGCCTGACCACCGCCTGCTGCGAGAACTGCCCAACCGGCGCGCGAAAGCTGGTCGATCTGAAAGACCCCAACGATCCCATTCACGCATTCCTGAAGACCCATTATGTGCAGGTGCTGAAGCCGCAGATGGCCACCGGCGCCAAGGTCTTCTACAACGAGCTGGACGGTTCCGTCCGATAATGTTTTGTTTCGCCCGCAAAGTTTTTATAGTTCGTAACGTTTTGCTTAAGGGCACGGCTTCAGCCGTGCCGCAAGTTCAGCTTAGATTGAAGGGGCTTTAGCCCCTGAGGGAATCTGGATCGAGGCTTGCAATTCAAGCCCTGGAGAACAAGATGAGCGGTGTTGAAGGCTACATGTATCCAAACGAAATCACACTCTATTGGAGCGTGCTGATCGTTCTCTACCCTTACATCACGGGGTTGGTGGCGGGCGCATTCATTCTGGCGTCCCTGGTCCGCGTCTTCAACGTGAAGGCGGTCGCGCCCACCTACCGCCTGGCCCTGCTCACCGCGCTGGCTTTTCTTATCGTCGCGCCGCTGCCCTTGCAGTTGCACCTGGGCCATCCGGGGCGCTCGCCGGAGATGTATTTCACTCCCCACGCCACCTCCGCCATGGCCATGTTCGGCTTCGTCTATCTTTGGTACCTGATGGCCGTTCTGGTCTTCGAGATCTGGCTGGACTACCGCAGCGACATCGTTCATCTCTCGCAGTCCACCACCGGCTGGCTGCGCCGCCTCTACCGCATCATGACGCTCGGCTCCCAGAACATCAGCCCGCGGTCGCTGGCCATCGACCACAAGGTGGGCTGGATCGTCACCATCGTGGGCATTCCCTCCGCCTTCATCCTGCACGGATACGTTGGCTTCATCTTCGGCTCCCTCAAGGCGAACCCCTGGTGGAACTCGCCGTTGATGCCGGTGGTCTTCATCTTTTCCGCCATGGTCAGCGGCATCGCCGCGGTGCTGCTGCTGTACATGCTGACCACCTGGATGCGCAAGATGCCCATCGACATGCCCTGCGTGGACACCATCGCCATGTACCTCTTCTACATCTTCATCCTCGACTTCAGCCTGGAGATGCTGGACCTGGTCCATCGCGTCTACGAAGCGGACGAGAGCTTCCGCACCCTCAATTTCATGGTCCACACCAGACTCTATTTCTCGCAGATCGTTCTCCAGATATGTATCGGAACGCTGGTTCCAATCCTCCTGCTGGCCATCGTTCAGGTAACAAAGCTGCCCGCACTGGTGCGGCGGCGCATCTACGTTGTCTCGGGGTGCCTCGTCCAGATCGGCGTCTTTGCCATGCGCTGGAACGTCGTCATCGGTGGCCAGTTGTTCTCCAAGAGCTTCCTCGGATACACCACCTACAAGATGGCCCTGGTCACCAGGGAGGGCTTGCTGGTGGCGATCTTCCTGACCATTCTTCCGCTGGGCATTCTGTGGGTGCTGATGAAGCTGCTGCCTCCCTGGCCGGAGAAAGAGCAAGGCTCGCTGGAACCCGCAGCCTGAACGCAGCACAACACAATCCGGGAGCCTGAGCAGCGCCGCAGATGCCTGCATCCTTCCTGCGCAGTGTGGCGCGTTCGGCATCTAACGGAGGGAATGTCAAGCCCTGTGCAGACCTTCCCAAAGTTCAGGAGACAAAGTGAGCGATCCTAAGTCGAGTCAGATCAGCCAGTCCAGCCAGGCAAATCCAGACCCCAGCACACAGCCGGCTCTCGGAATGGATGCGCTCACCGAGCTGGCGCTCAATCTGCATTGGTCGTGGAACCATAAGGCGGACGAGATATGGGAGGCCCTGGACAGCTATCTATGGAAGACGACGCAGAACCCATGGGTCATTCTGCAGACCGTCTCGCAGGACAAGATCAACGCGCTGCTGGCAACGCCGAAGTTCCAACAGCTCCTGGCCGGGATGTTGCGCCATAAACACGAGGCCTTCGCTTCGGATGCGTGGTTCCAGAAGAAGCACGCCGGCGCGCCGCTCACCACGGCGGCCTACTTCAGCATGGAGTTCATGCTGACCGAAGCGTTGCCCATCTACTCCGGCGGGCTGGGAAATGTAGCAGGCGACCAGATGAAGGCGGCCAGCGACCTGGGCGTTCCCGTGGTCGGGGTCGGCCTGCTGTGGGGCCAGGGGTACTTTCGCCAGGACTTCGACGCGGACGGGCGGCAACGCGACCTCTATCCGGTGAACGATCCCGGCCAGTTGCCGATTCAGCCGCTGCGCCGTGCCGATGGCGAGTGGTTGCGACTGCAACTTCAACTTCCCGGCGCCAAGATCTGGCTGCGTTGCTGGCAGGTTCTGGTGGGCCGAAGGAAATTGTATCTACTCGACGCCAACGACTTCGCCAATACCGCCGCGCAGCGCGGCATCACCAGCGAACTCTACGGCGGCGACCAGGAGATGCGCCTGAAGCAGGAGATCGTTCTGGGCATTGGCGGCTGGCGGCTTCTGCGCGCGCTGGGGATCGGTCCCGAGGTCTGCCATCTGAACGAAGGCCACGCTGCCTTTGCCGTGCTGGAGCGGGCGCGCTGCTATATGGAGGACCATGCAGTCTCGTTCGATGTCGCGTTGAGCATCACTCGCGCGGGAAATCTGTTTACCACCCACACGGCTGTTCCGGCGGGATTCGACCGCTTCGATCCGGAGCTGGTGCGTAAATATCTGACGCACTATGCGAAGGATGAACTCGCAATTTCGGTGGAGAACCTGCTTGCATTCGGAAGGTCGAACCCGGGAGATGCGTCGGAGTACTTCAATATGGCTTTTCTGGCGCTGCGCGGCAGTGGTCAGGTGAACGGCGTCAGCAAGCTGCACGGCGAAGTGAGCCGGCAGATTTTTCAGCCGCTGTTTCCGCGCTGGCCGCGCGCGGAGGTGCCCATCGGCTCGGTCACCAACGGCATTCATGTGCCGACCTGGGACTCGGCCGCGGCCGATGCTCTGTGGACGAAGGTCTGCGGCCCGGACCGTTGGCGCAGCGATCGTCCCATGGCGGATGACGTCCGCCGGCTGACCGACGCGGAGTTGTGGCAGATGCGCGGCGAGGCGCGCAAGACGATGCTGGGGCGTGTGCGCGAACGTTATGCGCGGCAACTCTCCGCCGAGGGAGATCCCAAACTGGAGGCTGCCGAGGTCTTCAAGGAGGAGGAGGTGCTGACGATTGGGTTCGCGCGGCGCTTTGCGTTGTATAAGCGCCCCGACTTTTTGCTGCACGATGCGGAGCGGCTGATTCGTCTGCTCACCAATCCGCAGCGGCCGCTGCAGTTGGTGATTGCGGGCAAGGCGCATCCGCAGGACATGCCGGGACAGGAGTTGATTAAGAAATGGAACGACTTCATCAAGCGGCCCGAGGTGCGCGGCCATGTGGTCTTCCTCAGCGACTACGACATGCAGATGGCGCAGGAGCTGGTGCAGGGGATGGACCTGTGGATCAATACGCCGCGCCGCCCGTGGGAGGCCTGCGGCACCAGCGGCATGAAGGTGCTGGCCAACGGCGGCCTCAACCTGTCGGAGCTGGACGGCTGGTGGGCGGAGGCATACTCGCCGGAGGTTGGCTGGGCCATCGGCGACGGCAATGAGCATGGGGAAGACCCGGCATGGGACGCCTCGGAGGCCGAGGCGATGTACGCGCTGCTGGAGAACGAGGTGGTCCCGCAGTTCTACGAGCGCAACGCGGAAGGCATGCCGGTGAAGTGGCTGCATCGCATCCGCGAGAGCATGGCGCGGCTGACCCAGCAATTCTCCGCCAGCCGCGCGATCCGCGAGTACACGGAGAACCACTATCTACCCGCGGCGGCCGGGTATAAAGAACGGGCAGAGAACAACGGCGCGGTGGGAACGGGCCTATTGCAGTGGAAGCAGGAGATGGAGCGGCATTGGAGTTCGCTGCGCTTTGGCGCGCTGAAGGTCGAGTCGAAGGATGGACGCACTCGCTTCCAGGTGGAGGTCCTTCCCGGCGATGTGCCTCAGGATGCGCTGCGCGTGGAACTCTACGCGGAGCCGGTTGCGGGAGGCCCTCCGGCCATCGAATCCATGACCGCGGAGAAGGCGGAGGCAGCCGCGGGTGTGCTGCTCTATGCGGCCGAGGTGCCCGCAACCCGTCCCGCCAGCGACTACACGCCGCGCGCGCTTCCCCGTCGTCCGCCTGCGCTTCTGCCGCTGGAATCGACGCAGGTCCTCTGGAGGAGCTGATCCATCCCAGTCCGTCAGTCCGCGCGCCACCTGCTGCACGCGTCGATTCTTTCCCCGCCGCTGCTGCTGGCCGCCACGATGCTGGACGCTCGCAGCCGCCTTTTGTTCTAAACTCATCGCTGAGAACGAATCCCATGCCAATCACCCATCACAAACCCGCCCACCTCCACACTCCGCCCGGCGTCATCGCCGCGATCATCGGCCTCTCAGCCGCGGCCAGCGCGCTCATCTGCTGGCTGGTCTACTTCCACGCGCCCACCGACGTTGCCGGCACGCATCTGCGCTGGCTGCCGCTGGTCAACGCCGTGCTCAACGCCCTGGCCACCGTCGCGCTGGTCACCGGCTTCCACGAGATTCGCGAGCGGCGCATCCTGCACCACCGCGCCTCCATGTCCTTTGCCTTTCTCTTCTCGTCCATCTTCCTGGTCTCCTACCTGGTCAACTTCACGCTGCACGGCGAGACGCACCTTCCCATCGCCCACACCGGAGCGCTCTGGACCAGCTACGCCATCGTGCTCTTCTGGACGCACATCCCGCTGGCCATCCTTGCCCTGCCCATGGTCCTCATCACCTTCTTCCTCTCGCTCACCGGCCGTTTTCCCGCGCACAAGCGGCTCGCCCGCTGGACCTTCCCCATCTGGCTCTACGTCTCGGTCAGCGGCGTCTACGTCTACTTTCTGCAAGCCGTCATCCGCTGACGCCGCATTCCTTCGTCGATCTGTTTCTCTTCGCCGGTTCGCCGGCAAATCTGCTATCCTCATCCTTCGCAAACACAGCACCTCTGGAGCGTAGACAAATGGCAAAAGGCGTCAACAAAGTATTTCTCCTCGGCAGACTGGGCAAGGACCCCGAAATGAAGGCCACGCAGGGCGGCATGACCATCGCCAACTTCACCCTCGCAACATCGGACCGCACAAAAGACGCCCAGGGAAACTGGCAGGACCACACCGAGTGGCACAATCTGGTCGCCTTCCAGCGCACCGCCGAGATCGTCCGCGACTACTGCAAGAAGGGCTCGCAGATCTTCGTCGAAGGCAAGATCCAGACCCGTTCCTGGGAAGATAAGGAGGGTCATAAGAAGTACTGGACCGAGATTCTGGTGAACGAACTGAGCCTGCTCGACGGCAAGCCCAGCGGCGGCGAAGGCGGCGGCAACTACGCGAAATCGAATACCGCTCCCTACACGGCCACCTCTGCCGCGCCCGCCGCCGCATCCGACTACGCCGAACAGGGCATCACCGACGACGACATCCCCTTCT
>PLOU01000157.1:207-49184 GCA_003142235.1 Granulicella sp. | reverse complement strand
CCCAGGTCGCGGTGGATAAAGTGGATAGCTCCCGCGCCGACCAGGAAGAAGAAGACCGCCTCGGCCAGCTTGAACAGGCCGATCAGTAGCAGGCCGCTGTCGTGGTGCCGCGCGACGCGCTTGTGAACTGCGCCAGACTTGTGCTCGCTGGCCGTGCCCGTCTCATCAATCTGGATCCCACTCATACGCTTCGACGCCGCGCCCCCATCTGCAATGTGCGCCACTACCAGTTGACGAGTGCCGCTCGCGGTTGTCAATACAACCAAGCGCTCGACAGCCGCGTCATAGCTTCCGGATCGCCGGAGACGGCAGGTGCAATCGCCGCCTTCCATGAAATGCCCCTTCGCAGAGGAGGTGACCGATGAAAAAACTGGTGATGATGCTCATGGCGGCGGGCCTGCTGATTTGCGCAGCCCCATATGGAAGGACGGACCCCCTCCCCAACGTGGCCAGGACGGACAAGCTTGCAAACGCCAAAGCGGCTGAGGAGAAAGGAGACTTGGCGCGCGCTCACGACGATAATGCGCTGGCCGCTTCCTACTATCTCACGGCCCTGCGCGTCGACCGTCAGAATGCCGATCTCTATAACAAGCTGGGCGTGGCCGAACTCAAGTTGGGCGACCTGGGTGCTGCGCACAAATACTTTGGACGTGCCGTGAAATACAACCCCCAGGACGCTGTTGCGCTGAACAACCTTGGGGCCACAGCCTGCCTGGACCGGAAGTACAAACTTGCCGTTGGCTACTTAAAACAGGCGCTGGCTCTGGATGAGCCGGAAGCCCCTACCCACATCAACCTGGCGGAAGCCTGGATCGGTCTGCATGAGACAGATCGCGCCATGACGGAATACACGCGGGCCCTCGAACTGGACGCCGATGTCCTGAGCGACAGCGAGAATGGGACCCTGGCGCGGGTCAGTACGCCGGAACAGCGCGCGCGCGCTGCCTACATCATTGCCAAAACGTATGCCAAGCGCGGCAACCTCGAAGGTGCCCTGGAGTATCTGCAAAGAGCCAAAGAGGGCCACTATCCCGATCTGGCCAAAGTGTATACCGACCCGGAGTTTGTCCCGCTCTGGAAGGACCCCCGTCTGGCTAAAATCATCAAGCGATAGACAATCCTCAACGTGGTGCCGGGTGCCGCTGAAACCCTATCGCAGCGCCATGCGGCTGCTCTCCATCGCGGCGAGGTGGGGCCGCGCCTTCTCCAGCGCGGCCTCCGCGGTCAGGCCGTACTTCTGGCGCAACTGCTCCAGCTTGCCGTGCTCAATGAAGCGGTCGGGCCAGCCAATGCGCACCACCGGCACGTCGAGTTCCAGCTCGCTGAGCGTCTCCAGCACCGCCGAGCCGAAGCCGCCCGCCAGCACATGGTCCTCCAGCGTCACCAGCAGCCCGCAGCGGCGCGCGTACTGGGCCACGCACCGGCGGTCGATGGGCTTGGCGAAGCGCGGATTGACGACCGCGGCCGAAAATCCCTCGCGCCGCAGCATCGCGGCCAACCGCACGGCCTCGGGAAGCATTGCGCCAAGGCCGAAGATCGCCACGTCCTGCCCGTCCTGAATCACCTCAGCCACGCCGATCTCCAGCGCCACTGGCTGCGCCTTCACCGGCACGCCCGGCCCCGCGCCCCTCGGGTATCGGATGGCCACCGGCCCGTCGTGCAGCATCGCTGTGAACATCATGTCTGCCAGCTCGTCCTCGTCCTTGGGAACCATGTGGACGATGTTGGGCAGGCTGCGCAGATAGCTGATGTCGAAGAGCCCGTGGTGGGTCGGCCCATCGTCGCTGGACAAGCCGCCGCGGTCCATGCAGAAGACCACCGGAAGGTTCTGCAGGCACACGTCATGCACAATGGGATCGAACGCGCGCTGCAAAAACGTCGAGTAGATGGCGCAGAAGGGCTTGTATCCCTTGGTCGCCATACCCGCCGCGAAGATCACGGCGTGCGCCTCCGCAATGCCCACATCGAAGTAGCGCGTTGGGTGCTTCGGACGGAAGAGGTCGAGCCCGGTGCCGCTGGGCATGGCCGCCGTAATGGCCACGATCTTGTCGTTGCCGTCGGCCAGTTTGCAGAGCGTCTCGGCAAAGACCTCCGAATAAGTCTTCTGCCCGGCTGACTTGGTCTCGCCCGTCTCCGGATCGTACGGCCCCAGCCCGTGAAACTTCTTCTGCTTCTCCTCCGCGGGCTGGAAGCCGCGCCCCTTCTGGGTAATCGCGTGCAGCAGCACCGGCTTGTTCTGCTGCTTCAGGAACTTGAATGTCTCGATCAGCAGGGGCAGGTTGTGGCCGTCCACCGGCCCGTAATAGCTGAGGCCGAACTCCTCGAAGAGCATTCCTGGGCCGATCAGCCCCTTGGCCGCCTCTTCCGCCTTGCGCGCCATCTGCCGCACGGCCTTGCCGCCGAAGCGCTCCAGCATCGTGGCCGCACGGTCGTGCATGGCGGCCAGCGTCGGGTTGGTCACCATCTTGTGGAAGTACTGCGCGATCGCACCGACATTCTTGTCGATCGACCAGGCATTGTCGTTCAGCACAACGATCAGCCGCCGGGTCTGCGCGGCGATATTGTTCAGCGCCTCGAAGGAGATGCCGTTGGTGAACGCCGCATCTCCGCAGAGCGCGACGATGTGCTCCTTGCCGCCCGACATATCGCGCGCCACGGCCATGCCCAGCGCCGCGCTGAGCGCCGTGCCCGCGTGGCCCGCGCCGTAGCTGTCGTGCTCGCTCTCGGTGCGCAGCATGAAACCGTTCAGCCCGCCCGGCTGGCGGATGGTCTCGAAGCGGCGGTTGCGCCCGGTGAGCATCTTGTGGACATACGCCTGGTGGCTCACGTCGAAGACGAAGCTGTCGCGCGGCGTGTCGAAGACGTAGTGCAGCGCCAGCGTCAACTCCACCACACCCAGGTTGGGGCCAAGGTGCCCGCCGGTCTTGGCGACACCAAGAATCAGCCGCTCGCGAATCTCTTCGGCAAGTTGAGTCAGTTGCGGAATGGTCAGCCGCTTCACATCCGCCGGAGACTCAATCCCGCTCAACAGCTCTTCCATGCTCATCCTGTCTGAAGCTGGCGCCAGCCATGCGACATGCGTTTGCTACAGAAGCCACAGCCCTCAAGTATACCAATCCGTTGGATGCTCCCCGCGGCCGTCGAATCCACTCCGGTCCAATGCCCTGCATCCACAACGCTTCAGGCCCCTGAAGTACCACGCGCTTCCCCCAAAAGTGCCAGTGCCGAATCCCCACCCATCCCCTACCATCGGGGGGTAAGATGATCGCCACATTGGAAAAACGCGAAGTTACGCGAAGTGAAGCCCTGCGGATCGAGACCCTCGACCGGTACGAGATCCTCGGCGCTGTGTCCGACCCCGCCGTCGACGACCTCGCCGAGCTGGCGGCAAAGGCCTGCAACACCACCGTCGCCGGGGTCTCGTTTGCCACCGACCGCATCTGGGTCTACTCCCGCTACGGCATCCGCGAGACCGAGCTGCCCCTGGGCAGCCTGCCCTCCGTGCCTCCGCTACGCAGCCAGGGCGTGTACGAGATCTCCGATACCACCGAGCACCCCGCCTTCTCTCCTGGTGGGGTCCTGCTCTGCGGCCGCACCTTCCGCTTCTATGCCGACGCTCCGCTGATCACGGCCTCCGGGGTGCGCATTGGCTCGCTCTTTGTCCTCGACACGCCAGCGCGAAGGCTCACGCCCCTTCAGACGCAGACCCTCACCGTGCTGGGGCGGCAGGCGATGGCCTCGATCGAGCTCAGCCACGCCCTGCGCCAGATGGAGCGCGTGGCCCGCGCGCGCCAGCGAATCGAGTCCGCGCTCACGGTCGAGCGCAACTTCGTCTCCACCGTGCTGGACACGGTGGACGCCCTGGTCGCCGTCTTCGACACCGCCGGCCGCATCGTCCGCTTCAATCGCGCCTGCGAGGCCGCCTCGGGATACAACTTCCCCACCCTGGTTGGACGTTACCTCTGGGACAAGCTCATCCCCCACGCCGATGTTCCCGCAGCCGTGCATCACTTCGAGCGTCTGCGCGCCAACGGCTCTCCCGCCGCATTCGAGAACCAGTGGCTGCACCGCGACGGAAGCCTGCGCCGCATTGCATGGTCTGCCTCGCCGCTCTTCGACGACCAGGGCCATATCAACTTCATCATCGCCACCGGCATCGACGTCACCGTCCAGCGCGGGGCCGAAGAGACCCTGCGCGAGAGCGAAGCGCGCTACCGCCAACTCGTCGAAGGCTCGCTCGGAATGGTCTGCACCCACGATCTACAGGGCCTCCTGCTCTCGGTCAACACCCACGGCGCGCAGAGCATAGGCCGTACCCGCGAAGAAGTGGTCGGCCATCGGCTCTCCGAGTTCATTCCCGAAGGACTCCACGCATCCTTCGACAGATACCTCAGCGACCTCGCTCTGAAGGGCGAGGTCCAGGGGCTGCTCCACCTGCGCCACACCGACGGCGGCGCGCGCATCGTCGCATACCGCAACAAACTCATCCAGGCCCCCGGGCGCGACCCCTACGTGCTCGCTTTTGGCATCGACATCAGCGAGCAGGTCCGCACCGAAGACAAGCTGCGCGACCTGATGCGCCAGTCGAACTCCGTCCTGGAGTCCGTCGGCGATGGCATCTTCGGCATCGACCTGGACGGCAACTGCACCGTCGTCAACCCCGCCGCCTCGCAGATGCTCGGCTTCAAACCCGACGAGATCCTTGGCCGCAACATGCACGCGCTCATCCATCACACGCGCGCCGACGGGAGCCCCTACCCTGCCGAAGAGTCCCCCATCGGCAACACCATCCGCGACCTCGACACCGTGCGCGTCTCCAATGAAGTCTTCTGGCGCAAGGACGGCACCAGCTTCCCGGTCGAGTACGTCGCACGTCCCCAGATTGAAGTCGAGCCCGAAGCCCCACCCAAGATCGAGCCCAAAATCGAATCCGGAATTCTGTTCGCAACCGAGCCAAAAGTCCAGCCAAAGGTTGAGCCCGAGATCGATCCCGCCGCCACGGACGCCAAGCCCGCGGGCAAGGCCGTCGGCGTCGTCGTCGCCTTCACCGATACCACCGAGCGCCGCGCTCTCGACCGCATGAAGGACGAGTTCATCTCCACCGTCTCGCACGAGCTGCGCACGCCGCTGACCTCGCTGCGCGCCGCCCTCGGCCTCATCACCGGAGGCTCGCTCGACAGCCGCCCGCAGAAGCTCAAGCAGATGCTCGAGATCGCCGCCGGAAACACCGACCGCCTGGTCCGCCTGGTCAACGACATCCTCGAACTGGAACGCATCGGCTCCGGCAAGGCCGAGTTGCACTCCACCATGTGCTCGGCCGACGACCTTTTCCGCCGCGTCGCCATTCTGCAGCAGACCGATGCATCCAAGGTCCAGATCCGCATCACCTTCAACTCCCACGGCGTCAACGTCTGGGCCGACCCCGACCGCATCCTGCAAACCCTCACCAACCTCGTCTCCAATGCCATCAAGTTTTCCCCTCCAGGCACGGAAATTCACCTGCGATCGCGCCGCACCGATGCCACCGAGGCCGAGATCCAGGTCCGCGACCAGGGCCGTGGCATCCCCGAAGACAAGCTCGAAAGCATCTTCGAGCGCTTCCACCAGGTGGACGCCTCCGACTCCCGCACCATGGGAGGCACCGGCCTCGGACTCGCCATCTGCCGCTCCATCGTCACCCAGCATGGAGGCCGCATCTGGGCCACCAGCACCATGGGCAAAGGCTCAACCTTCCACTTCACCCTGCCCACCCGCCCCGCCAGCAACCTGCTCTAGTTCCAGGTCGCCTGCGCGTCCGTCTTCTCTACCGCAGCTCGACGCGCACCGTCGCGCCATCTCCGTTCACAAAGGAGACCCCGCGGCTGGTCATCGAGACCCTCGGATCGTACTTCCCTTTGTGCCTTCCGCTGTTGCCGGTCCAATCCATCGCAATCGTCGGAGGGTGGTCTGCATCCGCCAGGCACACCATCCAGCGCAGGCACGTCAGGCGCACCGGAGTCCCCGGCGCCTTGTTCCAGGCCTGCACCAGAATGCGGTCCGCCCCCGGCTGCGCATCCCGCCACAGAAGAACGTCGCCGGCAGCGTTGACAAAGACCTGCACACCGCTCTGCCTCCCCTCCTTGCCGCTGCCTTGCAGCAGGCCGGAATCCATCCCCTGCAACAGGCCGGAGACCTCCTTCTGAACTTGTTCGACCTTTGCCGCCTGCATCACACCGGAGACTCCGCTCTGTAGTTGTCCGGTCACCTTACTGCCTTGCAGCAGCTCAGCCGCTGCGTTTTGGCGCTGATCTGGGTTGCCGCTCCCGACCGGCACAATCACCGCGCCGCCCTGGATCTGTTCCTCCATTGCGCTCTGCATCGATTCGGTCACCACGCCCTGGCTCTGGCTGGCCCCGCCGCTCTGGCTCGGACTGGACTTGCCGCTCGGGGAAACTTCGGACCTGCCACTTGCTCGCGCGTCGGACCTCCCGCTCTGGTGCAGGTCGGACTTGCCGCTTGCTCCTGCCTTGGTTATGTAGACCGCAGCCAGCGGGTCGCGTACATAGATGCGCCCCCGATCCACCACGATCAACGCCAGCAGCAATACCAATACAAGCAGCAGAAAAGTCTTCATCGCGCCCTCAACCAGCAACCAGCAACCTTCTTACTTCTTGTCCTTTTCCTCGTGGTACTCCTGCTCGGTGTTGATCTCCCACAGGGCCTGCTTGTCGACCGAGCCCGCCACCAGCCCATCGACCACGTGCATCGCCGTCAACATGCTGTGGTCCTGGTTGTTGTACTTGTGCATCCCATTGCGTCCCACCAGGAAGAGGTTCTCGATTCGGTTGGTGAACTCCTTCAGCTCGTCGAAGCGATCGTAGGTGCCGAAGTACGCGGGGTAGGTCTTGGGAACGCGCACCACATGCGCGTCGGTGACATCCGCCGCGTTGAGGATTCCGATCTTCGCCACCTCGGCGATGGCGAACTGCTTCAGTTCGTCGTCGGGCATCTTCCACAGATCGTCGGTCTCGTAGCAGAAGTACTCCAGGCCGATCCAGACCTTCGCCGGATCGCGGACCAGGTATGGGCTCCAGTTGTTGAAGATCTGCAGCCGTCCCAGCAGCACATCCGGCTCCTGGATATAGATCCAGGTGTCCTTGAGCAGGCCGCCGTCGGGCTCGGTCACCTTCAACCTGTCCACCAGCAGGCCAACGGTGATGAAGTCGCGGTACTGTAGCCCATCGCTCACCTCAAGAACATTCGCAGGGACCGGCGTCTTCATCGCGCGCAGCAGATCGCGCATGGGCATGGTGGAGAAGAAGAAGTCTCCCGCGAAGGTGTGGCGCTCGCCGGTCTGGCTGACGGCTTCGATGGAAGCGACTCGCATCGGCTCTCCGTCTGCGAAGTTGAGTCTGTCCACCTTCCAGCCCATGTGGATCTCGCCGCCCTTCTGCCGGATGAGGTCCGCCGCATGCTCCCATAGCTGTCCGGGGCCGAACTTGGGGTACATGAAGCGCTCGATCAGCGAGGTGTCGGTCCCCTTCTGGGCCAGATCGCCGCCCTCGGTTGTTGCGCGAAACATCTTCTTCACAAAATGCTTCACCGCCGTCGTCAGGCTCAGCCCCTTGATGCGTTGCGCCCCCCACTCGGCGGAGATCTCGTGGCAGGGCGTGCCCCACACCTTCTCGGTGTAGCTCTTGAAGAACGTCAGGTAGAGTTCGCGGCCGAAGCGGTTGATGAGGAAGTCTTCGAGGCTCTTCTCCGGCCTGATCTGATGCACGCGCGACACCATGTAGCTCGTCCCCACGCGCGCCATGCGCACCAGGCCGAGGTTCTTCAGCGTATTCGCCGTCAGCGTGATGGGGTAGTCGAAGAACTTCCGCAGATAGTAGATGCGGCTGCGTCGTGGCCGGATCAGCATCACCAGGTCGGGGTTCTCGGGCTCGGGAACCACGACCGTCTCGGCGGAGTCATCCGTCGCAGACTCCTCATCGGAGGAAGCGCCGGCCTCGTCGCCATCGGCCTCGTGGAGCGGGCCCAGACCGCGCAGCGGCGGCTCCTCATGCAGGTGGGCGGGGACTGTCACCACACGCCGCTTGCCCTGATAGCTGATCTCGGCCGGCTGGCTCAATGTTTCTGCCACACTCTCGGAGCCTGGCTGCGCCGTCAGCTCGGGCGGCATCAGCTCCACCCACCACTCCATCACGCGGTCACTCTTGGAGAAAAACCGGTGGCCGCCGATGTCCATGCGGTTTCCCTTGTAGCGGATCGTCCGCGAGATGCCGCCGATCTCGCCGCTGGCCTCAAGGATTATGGGGACAATCCCCGTGCGCCGCAGCAGTTCGAGCCCGGCCGTCAACCCCGCCGGCCCTGCCCCAATAATGACCGCCTTCTTCGCCATCCGAGCCCCTGTCTCCCTCAATACTGGGTTGCCGATGTGAGTTTAGCAGGCTGGGGCTGGGGCGGAATCGCGGCGAACCACAGTCGGCATCGCGCACAGCACCTCCCCGGCGGGCCGCCGGAGCGCAGGCCGCAGCCGCATGGCGAAGAACCCGGATGAAAAATCAGGCCGAAGGTTCTGAGAGGAATCCGCGCGCGAAACGTCTAAGATGGACAGAGCCTTTGCGGTCGAGCGGGTCGATGCTTCCCGCTGGCCCGCTGCGATGTGTTTCCGTATCTGAGTTTGCGTTTCCAGGATTGAGTTCGTGATTCTATGGCTGAGTTTGTAGTCCGATTGGCGGATGAGCGTGGCAAGGTGCAGGAGCAGACGCACTCGGCGGCCACCGAAGAAGAGCTGCGCGCGCGCTTCACGCAGGCGGGGTACTACGTTTACTCGGTGAAGGCGCGCGGCCTGCTGGCGGGCGCAGGCAAGACCAAGAAAGTCAAGCTGGAGACCTTTCTCGTCTTCAACCAGCAGTTCCTGACGCTGATCCGCGCGGGCCTTCCCATCCTCGGCTCCATCGAGCTGCTGGCCCGCCGCCAGAAGCTGCCCCACTTCCGCGCGCAACTGGAGGACGTCGCCACCCGCGTCAAGAACGGCGAATCCATCTCCGAGGCCTTCGTGGCGCAGGGCGGATTCCCCATCGTCTACACCACCACGCTGCTGGCGGGCGAGCGCTCCGGCAACCTGGAAGAAGTCCTGCAGCGCTACCTTGACTTCCAGCGCGTCTCGCTCACCTTCCGCAAGAAGCTCCTCGCCAGCCTCATCTATCCCGCCGTGCTGGTCGTCATGGTGATCGCCCTCTTCATCTTCCTCATCACCTTCGTCGTCCCGCGCTTCGCCCAGCTCTACGAGCAGTTGGGGACGAAGCTGCCGGTGATCACGACGTTTCTGCTGGCCCTGGGCACAAACGCGCAGAGCTACGGCGTCTATGCCCTCGCCGCGCTGGCGCTGCTGGTCTTTCTCTTCGTCCGCTGGATCAAGACGGACGCAGGCGCGAACACCGTGGACCGCGTCCGCATTGGCCTGCCGCTGATCGGCCCCGTCTGGCTGAAGTACCAGGTCGGGCTCTTCGCGCGCACCCTGGCCACGCTGCTCACCGGCGGCCTGCCGCTGGTTCCCTCGCTGGAGACCGCGGCCCACTCCATCGACAGCCGCCAGATCAGCAACGCCGTCTTCCGCAGCGTCGAGACGGTGCGCGAGGGCAAGGGCCTCTCCGTCAGCCTGGCCGAGACCAAGGTCTTCCCCGAGCTGGCCGTCGAGATGGTCGAGGTCGGAGAGTCAACCGGCGCGCTGCCCCAGATGCTCAACTCCGTCGCCGAGTTCTTCGAGGAGGACGTGCAGACCAACCTCACCGCCGCCATGAGCCTCATCGAGCCCATTATCCTCATCGTGATGGGATGCGTCGTGGTCACCATCCTCATCTCGCTCTACCTGCCCATCTTCAGCATGAGCGCCGGGGCCGGCGGCGGCGGCGCGCAATAACCAGCCCGGGAGACTACACCGGCTGCACGACCGAATCGCGCCCGATGGCGATGACGAAGTAGTTGGCCGTCGTCTCGCCGACGTTCTTCAGGCCGTGCATCACGTTGGACGCGGCGAAGAACACTCCGCCCGGCCCAGCCCGCTCCGGCGTCCCGTTGTTGTCGAACTCCATCGTGCCCTCGCGCACCATCACAAACTCCGAGTGCCGGTGCTTGTGCGCTGGGTGAGGCATGTGCCCGGGCAGCACCGTCGTCTCATGCAGCTCGACCGCCTCGCCCGTCGGCAGCACGCCGCGGACCACCGCGCGGGTTTCGCCGTTCGCCGTCTTCACCACGGGAAGATCGGCAAAGGGAAATGTCCGCTGCGTGGAGAGCACCCGGTCGCCCGGCGATCCTGGAGGGGGAGGGATGGCCATATTGTCCTGGGCCTGCGCTGGAGACTGCCCCTCGCCGACGGCCACGGCGAGCGCTGCAAAGCTGGAAAGAGCGACACAAAGTTCACGGCGGTTTATGGGATTCATGCGGAAGATACTACTCCACCCGAATGAACTTTGGCACCACCCCCGCTTCGCGTCTTCGCCCGCCTGGACTTTGGTACCGGGCTACTTCGCGTCGCCGCCGATGGCAACCACGAAGTAGCTTGCCGGAACGCCGCCCACGTTCTTCACCGTGTGCTTCGTGCCGTAGGCGACATAGAAGACGCCGCCCGGCCCCACATGCTCGCTGACGATGCCGTTCGCGCCCTCGTGCTGGAACTCCAGCTCGCCCTCGCGCACCAGGATGAACTCCGTGTGCTGGATCGCGTGCAGCGGGTTGGGCTCGGCCTCGGCCATCTGCATCGACTGGTGCAGGCTGACGGTCTCGCCCGTGGCCAGCGTGCCATGCACGATGTCGCGGCTCTCCCCGCCATTGGCCATGGTGCGCACCGGCATCTGGTCGAAGGCGAAGGCGCGCGAGTAGTAGAGCGAGGCGGAGGCCGCCGACGGCGGGCCGGCAGCACCGGAGTTTTTCTGCAATGCCAGGGCCTCTGGCGCACCCGCGCCGATGGCGGCCAGCACGGGAAGGGAGACACAAAGATCGCGACGGCTCATATTTTTCATGGCTGCAATCCTAACTCATGGAACTCATGCACGACACCCCCTTGCTTTTGCTTGCACCGCGAACCTTGTACCCTGAACTTGAACATTGCGTCTCGAACCACGCGCCTCGAACCTTGGACCTCACGCCCCATGCACCTGACCGACTCCCACGCGCACCTCGACATGTACGGCAACGGCCTGGCCGGCGTGCTTGCCCGCGCCGAGGCCGCCGGCGTGCGCACGATTCTGGCCATCGGCATCGGTGAGGGGCCCAGTGAGATGCAGCGCGCACTGGAGATTGCGACGGAGTACAGCGGTCGCCCGGAGACACCCGCGATCTACGCCAGCGCGGGGATTCACCCGCAGGAGGCGCATCAGGCGGACGCCGACTCGCTGGCCAAGCTGGCGCGGCTGGCGGAGGACGACCGAGTGATCGCCATCGGCGAGATCGGCCTGGACTACTACCACGTAGACAATCCCGCGGCTGAGGTGCAGCGTGCGGCGTTCGTGGCGCAGATGCAGGTGGCTGCGGCGGCGCGCAGGCCGATCCTGATTCACTGCCGGACCTCGGAGCTGGCCACGCCCGAAGCCAAGAAGAAGTTCGGCGCGGCCGACGCATGGGAGGAGCTGCTGGAGTTACTCGTCGAACACTGGACGGCATGCGGCCTGGGCGGCATCCTGCACTGCTTTTCCGGCACGATCGAGCAGGCGCAACGCGCGCTCGATTCTGGATTTTATCTCTCGTTTGCCGGCAACCTAACATACCCCAGGGCCGCCGGGCTGCGCGAGGTTGCGGCGTTTGCGCCCGCCAACCGCATCCTGGTGGAGACGGACGCGCCATTCCTCGCGCCCATCCCGCACCGCGGCCAGCAGAACGAACCTGCGCTGATGGCCCACACGGCGGAGCGCCTGGCCGGAGTGCGCGGAGTTTCGCTGGATGAAATTGCAGCACTTACCACTGCCAACTTCCATCGCCTCTTCCCCACCACCTCGAACCTCGAACCTTGAACCTTGAACCTCGAACCTGCAACTCTCAACCGTCTTATACTGTCCTTTATGGCATCCGACAACAGCTTCGATGTAGTGAGCAAGGTGGACCTGGCCGAGGTGAAGAACGCGGTCGATCAGGCGACCAAGGAGATCAACACGCGCTTCGATTTGAAAGACTCGAAGTCCAGGATCACGATCGAGGGTGCCGACGCCCTCCAGCTTGCATCGCAGGACGAATACAAGCTGGAGGCGGTCAAGGAGATCCTGCGCCAGAAGCTGGTGAAGCGCGGCGTCTCGCTGAAGAACCTGGAGTACGAGAAGATCGAGCCTGCGGCAAACTCCTCCGTGCGCCAGAAAATCAAGATGGTGCAGGGCATCCCGATGGAAAAGGCCAGGCAGATGGTTGCGCTGGTCAAGGAGATGAAGCTGAAGGCGCAGGCCAGCATTCAGGGCGACACGGTGCGCGTGACCAGCAAGGACCGCGACACGCTGCAGCAGATCATGGCCAAGCTGCGCGCCGGAGACTTCGGCGTCGCGCTACAGTTCACCAACTACCGCAACTAGCCCGACCTGCCGCGCCTCATCCCGCCGCTGGAACGCAGTAGTTTTTTCAGATTGACGGCGAATCGCCGAATCCCTTGCCCCAACCTGCTACTCTAAATTCAAGTGAGCGCTCTCTCCATTGCGACGGCGAAAGAGGTCTTTGACCTGCTGCGCGACGACCTGGCCGCGATCGAGCAGGAGTTTACCCGGCAGTCGGCGTCGGACGTCGACGTCATCACCGACATCGCGCAGTACCTGATGGCGGGCGGAGGCAAGCGCATCCGTCCGCTGCTGTTGCTGCTCTCGTCCAAGGCGCTGGGCTGCACCAGCCACTCGCGCATCCGGCTGGGTGCTGTGGTGGAGATGCTGCACACCGCGACGCTGGTGCACGACGACATCATCGACGAGGCGGAGACGCGGCGCGGGCGGCCCTCGTCGAACACCACATGGGGCAATGCCAAGTGCGTGCTGGCGGGCGACTGGCTCTACATGCAGTCGTTCTCGACGGCGCTGGAGGAACGCAACTTCCGCGTGCTGGAGCTGCTGATCTCGCTGACCCAGCAGATGGTGGAGGGCGAGCTGTTGCAGATGCAGAAGCTGGGCCACCTGATCAACGAAGAGGAGTACTTCGACCTGATCTTCCGCAAGACGGCGTGCCTGTTCAGCGTCTCCATGCAGTTGGGCGCGGCGATTACGCACGCCGACGAGGAGACCGAGGCGCTGCTGGGCGAGTACGGACGCAACCTCGGCCTGGCCTTCCAGATCGTGGACGACATGCTGGACCTGACCGCAAACGAAGACATTCTGGGCAAGCCGGTGGCCAGCGACCTGCGCGAAGGCAAGGCGACGCTGGCCGTAATCCACGCGCTGGAGCGCGGCACCGGGGCCGACCGCGAGGCGATCCGCACGGTGCTCGCCGAGCGCAGCTTTACCAGCGTCTCGCATCCGGAGATTCTGGAGATCCTGGAGCGCCACGGCTCCATCGCCTACGCCATGGACACGGCGTGCGCCTACGCCGAGGCCGCGCGGCTCTCCATCGCCGAGCTGCCCCACAGCGAAGCCAAACGCGCCCTCCTCTGGGTCCCCGGCTTCGTCACCAGCAGGGACCGCTAGACACGCTGTCAGACTGTCCGTTGCGGAAGCGGTCTACTCCTGGTCGTCGGGCTCATCTACTGGAGTTTCGCCGGTCCCGGTTGGTTGCAGTTCCATCTCGGCGGGCTGCATCTTGCCGCCCTTGTCCTCCACCAGAACCTGCACGCGGCCTTCGGCCTGCTCCAACTCCTGCTTGCAGGCGGTCGTCAGCTTCATTCCGTCCTCGAAGAGGCGCACGGATTCGTCGAGCGTCAGGTCGCCGCGCTCCAGCCGCTCCACCACCTTCTCCAACTGCGTCAAGTGCTCTTCAAAGTTCGCCATGGCGGTTTGCTCCTTCCCGTTGCTCTCAAAGTGTGCTACGTCAGCCCGAGGACCTGGGCGGCGGCGGTATATTTTCCGAAGGGCGCGCTGACCTGGCAGCCTTGCACCATGGTTCGTGCCTCGGCCAGCATCTGCTGGGCGATGCGGATTCCCTCGGCGCGCGCGGCCTCGGGCGTGGCGGCGGCGGCCATGCGCGTGAGGATGGCATCGGGCATGGAGATCTTCAGGTCGTTCTTCAGGAACTCGGCATTGCGCAGGCTGATGAGCGGCCAGATGCCCGCGATCAGCGGGATGCGGAACGGCTCGATGCGGCGCAGAAACTGCTCCAGCAGGCGCAGGTCGAAGACCGGCTGGGTGATGGCATACTCCGCGCCCGCCTCCACCTTCCGCGCGAAGCGGCGCACCTCGTAGTCGATGTCACTGAAGCCGGGGTTGGCGGCGCACGCCAGGGTGAAGCCGGTGGATGCGCCGATGGGGTTGGTGCCAAGGTCGAGGCCGTAGTTGAGATTGCGCACGATGCCGGTCAGCCCGATGGCATCGACATCGAAGACGGCGGTGGCGTCGGGATAGTTGCCCATCTTGGGCGGGTCGCCGGTGAGGCAGAGGATGTTCTTCAGGCCGATGGACGATGCGCCGATCAGGTCGGACTGAATGGAGAGCAGGTTGCGGTCGCGGCAGGTGTAGTGCAGCACCGTCTCGATGCCGACCTTCTGCTGGATCTGGATGCAGAGGCTCTGCGCGCTCATGCGGGCGCTGGCGCGGGGCGAGTCGGGGACGTTGATGGCGTGGACGCCGAGCTTGTGCAGCAGCGCCGCGCCCTCGATCTCTTTTGTGCAGTCGATGCCCTTGGGCGGAACGATCTCCACCAGCGTGCAGAACTGGCCGGAGGCGATCAGCGCGCCGACCCTGGAGCGCTGGGCCAGGGGCAGCGGCTCGACCTGGCTGACGATGGGTTTGGGGCGGTAGCTTGGCCCAGCGGCCTCCACAGCGGCCTCGGAGTCTGCCTGTAGCGAGCTCTGGCCTGCGGCAGCGGATTCGTGTCCAGCCACGCCCAGTCCGGCCGCGTCGCGCCGGACCGAGTCCTCCTGCGCCTGCAGGGCGCGCATCGCGGACTTCATGGCGCGGATGTGGTTGGGCGTGGTTCCGCAGCAGCCGCCGATGAGGCTTGCGCCGGCGTGGATGAACTTGCGCGCGAAGCTGGCCATGTACTCCGGCGAGGCCATGTAGATGTTGCGGCCCTCGACGGCGCGGGGCAGTCCCGCGTTGGGCATGGCGGCCAGCGGCAGGCGGGTTGCCAGGCGCATCCGCTCAATGACCGTGAGAACAGTGGCGGGGCCGTCCGAGCAGTTGCAGCCAATGACGTCCGCGCCCCACTTGGTCAGCCGCTCGGCGGCGATCTCGGGTGTGGTGCCGTCGAGGCAGTTGCCATCCTCGTCGACCGTCATCATCACTACGATGCGCAGACCGGGAGCGACCTGGCGGGCGGCGCGAATGGCCTCGCCCGCCTCGGCCAGCGAGGTCATGGTTTCGACGATGAGCAAATCCGCGCCCACGCCGGGCCCGCCCTCGGCCAGCGCGGCGATCTGTTCGGCGAAGGCTGCGCGGGCCTGGTCGAGCGTGAGTTCTCCCTTCGGTGCCAGCGGAACACCGAGCGGGCCAATGGCCCCGGCGACGAAGGCCTCGGTGGCCTGCTTCTGGGCGATCTGAGCGACGCACTGGCGGGCGATGCGGACTCCAGCGAGGTTGATCTCGCGCACACGGTCGCGCAGGCCGTAGCGCTCCAGGCGGAAGGCGTTTGCGCCGAAGGTGTTGGTCTCGACGATCTGTGCACCGGCCTGTAGATACTCTGCGTTGATACCGGCGACGACCTCCGGCTGCGAGAGGTTCAGCTCATCGAAGCAGCGGTTGATGAAGATGCCGCGGTCATAGAGCATGGTTCCCATGGCGCCGTCGGAGAGCACGCGTCCGCCGGCGAAGAGCCGGTCAAGGACAGAAGCAGCCGCGCCAGCCTTCGCGCTGTCTTTTTTGCCGGCCTTCGCGCTGTCTTTTGCGTCTGCCGCCGTGGTCTCTGCCGCACTCGATCCCGCACCTGCCATGGCATGTCCCCGAAGCCTGTTCCTTGAAGCTTGAACCCTGCTCGCTGAAACGTATTGCTCCATCCTAAGCCAGGTTGGAAGCCAGCACCAAACCGCCGCTGGCCGGTCTTCGAGGCAGTCTTCCTTTGGTATACTCGGAGGGTAAGTAGGCGAAACCCTTGCACGACGAAGGTTGGAGTTGCCCACGTTGAAGAATCGAAGTCTCTTTGTCCGCGGGGTTGGTGCTCAGCCATTCCCCAGCCCGTTGCCGGAAGCTCCCTTGACCCAATCCTCATCGCCAGCGGAGAAGACCTCTGGCGGCGGCGCCCTGGGGTCCAGGCTGCGCAGCTCCCGGATGCTCTGCGGGCTGCTGCTTGCGCTGTCCACGCTTGCGCTCTGCAGCTGCCACTCGGCGGCCTACTACTACTACAAGTTTCCGGAGTACAACTATGCGGGCCGGCCCGTGCCGCCCAGCAAGCTCGCCCAGCGCGTGATGATCGGCGTTAGCTACAACGGCAACAGCGGAGGCCTGCAGATCGTCGACGCCTATCGCAACATTCGCAGCAACGTCGAAGACACGATTCCGAACTATTCGATCGGCGGCTATTCGTCGGGGTATCCCGGCACCATCATGAACTTCCCCGCGGAGATGCGCGGATACGTCTATTCCAACAGCGATGGGACTCTGACCCCGATCAATTATTCGACCGAAACGTCTTCCGGTTCGGTGGGCACGTTCCAGTCGGGATCGAGTGCGGTCGCGGTCTCTCCAACATTCGAGCACTACTACGGGGCCGAGGAGGCCGCCGGCGTACTGGAGGTCATCGACAACCTGACGGGACAGGGCTATGTGCTCAACCTGCCGAATGTCTTCAAGGTCATCGTGAATAAGGGGGACACGGTTGCGCTTGCCATGGTGCGCAACTCCAATGTGCTGTACCGGGTCTTCAAGTTGAACCAAAACCAGTACCCGACCCAGCAGGCGGCCATTGCGGCCACCGGCTCCGCCGACTGCGAACCGGCCCTGCTGCCCGTCTACTGCGCGGTCTCCGTGCCGGGGACGTACGACGAACCGACGAACGTCTACTACTCGCTGGATGGCACCACGGCGTATGTGCTGAACTGCGGACCGGAGTGCGGCGGAACGACGGCCAGCGTCACGCTGCTCCAGCAAGGCCCGCTGAACCAGAATGTGATTCCCTCGTCGCCCGTGCAGCCGAACCCGCAGATTGCTAATGTGCCCGTGCCGGGAGGCGTCACCGATGCGCTCTCCGACGGGACGACGCTCTACCTGGCCGGCCAGCAACTGCAGCCGGACGGTCTCTTCGCCGGCTTCCTCTCCACCATGAACCAGGCGACCAACACCATCACGGGCAAGTACTCCATCTCCGATGGCAACCACTCCAAGATGCTGTTTGCCGACAACAACACACTGTGGATCGGATCGCAGTTCTGCGCCACGGGAGAACGCGCCAAGCTGGGGCAGAACTACAACTGCCTGACCATGGTTGTGCTGGGCGGCGCGACGCTCTCTCCACGGATTGTCCCCAACGTAACGCCGGGATCGCCGACTGCGGTGGTGCCCTATCCCAACCAGAACGACAACCAGTACTACTACGGCAGCCTCACCGGAATCTGCTGGGTGCAGAACTTCAACAAGGTCTACACCGCGTACGGCGGACAGGTACACATCTTCAGCACCGTGGATGGCTCCGAGATCGACAACGAGTACGTCACGGTGCAGGGTACCGCGCTCGACGTTGCGTACATGGACGCGCTGAGCGACGACGCCAACTGAGCACAGCATCAACACAACTCTGATCGTTCAACTCAGCCTCGGCTGAGCCGCGCCAGGTCGCGCAGGTACTGCTTCAGCGGGCGCGCCGGGCGGCCCCAGAAGACCTCGCCGGGGCCCCGGACTTTCTTGTGGCTCAGAACGCCCGCGCCTCCGCCGAGGATGACGCCGGGACCGATGTGGGCGTGCTCTCCGAGGCCAACCTGACCGCCCAGGACCGCTCCGTCCTCAATGACGCAGGAGCCGGAGATTCCGGTCTGCGAGGCGATGACGACGTTGCGCCCGACCACGCAGTTGTGCGCGATGTGCACCAGGTTGTCGATCTTGGTGCCCGCGCCGATGCGCGTCTCGCCCAGCGCGCCGCGGTCGATGGTGGAGTTGGCGCCGATCTCCACGTCGTCCTCGATGGCCAGCGTTCCCTGCTGCGGGAAGGCGATGTACTCGCCGCTGGCGGAGTTTCGCGCGTAGCCGAATCCGGTGGCCCCGAGAACCGCTCCGGCCTGCACCAGAACGCGGTTGCCGAGGCTGGTTCCCGCGTAGATGGTAACGTTGGCGAGAATCTCGCAGTCATCGCCGAGGACGACGTTGTCGCCGAGCACGGCGTGGGGACCGATGCTGCTTCCCTGCCCCAGTCGCACGCCTGCGCCCAGAACTGCCGTGGAATGGATGCGCGGCGCGAAGTCGTTTGCGATGGATTCGCGGGAGCGCAGGAAACGCGCGGCGAGGGCGAAGGCGTAGCGCGGATCGGCGACGGCGAGCAGGCGCGGATCGTGCGGGTCGAAGCTCGGCGCTCCTTGTGCGGAGCCTCCGTTCTGCGCAGCGCCGCCGTGCGAGAGCAATGCGGGACGGGTCAGAATCGCGCCCGCGGGAGACTTGAGCGCGGCTTCGAGTGTGGCTGCGTCGGTGGCGAAGATCAGCGCGGACGAAGTGGCAGCTTCGATGCTGGAGACGCATAGAATCTTGTTGGTGACGAGTGGCGCGGACGCGCCGACCAGTTCCGCGATCTCAGCGATGGTTGCCAACGGCCCTCCTTGCGCTTCCTAGAATCTCATACCTGTCGCTGAAACGATGCGTTTTGTTGCGCAGCAAGGCTCCCGTAGTGGATGAGCAAGGGAGCGTTTGGGCCGGCGAGAACTCTCGGAATCTCGCTGAGCAGGGCCTCGCGCTCGATGTCGCGGTGGGCGCGCAGGCGCGTGGCGACGCGGTCGAGGTCGCCGTCGTTGTAACCGGGATGGCAGCAGAGCTCGTAGGTCCCAGTGGACGGAAGCGCGCGCAGAACCTCGGCGAGGGTTGCGGCGTTGAGCTGGCCGGTGGCGGAGATGGCGACGGTGCCGTCTGTCGTTCGTATGCGTCCTTCACGTATCTGTGCGTGGGCCTCGAAGCGCGGACGCAGGCAACCGATGAGCCGGACGGCGAGGCGCCGCGCGAGGCTGCCGTGGTCGAGCGCGAGCGACCAGTCCGACTCGAAGGGGTTGCGAATGGAGCGGATTCCGCAGCGATCGGCAATTTGCAGCAGCGGGCGCGCGATGGCGGGAAAGAGATGCGTGTGCTTGTGCGTGTCGATGTGGGTAACGCAGATCCCCGCGCGCTGTAGCTTCTCGATCTGCGCGAGCGCCTCGCGCGCGACTTCCTCCGCGTTGATCCGTCCCAGCAAAAGCGCCTGCACAAAATCAACCAGCGAAGGACGAAAGTTTTTGCCGTCGGTTCCGATCAGGCTGGGGATGGAGTCGGGCGGCGAGACGGGCGCGCCGTCGGTGAGCACGATGTGGCAGCCAACGCCAAGCGAGGGGTGGGCGCGGGCGACGGCAATGGCATCGTCGAAGGCGGGGCCGGCGGCCATCAGCGTGGCGGAAGGCAGCACTCCAGCCGAGTGCAGTTCGCCGATGGCGCGGTTGATGCCGCGGGTGAGGCCGAAGTCGTCGGCGTTGAGGATGAGGCGCGCGGGCATCGTTTGGCGGTTGTGGAGCAAAAGCCGGGTTGTTGGTTGTCAGTTGGTGGAATGTTTATGGCTTGGATGGTGAATTGGGGGCGGGGCTGCCAGGAACTTCTTCAGGTTGTAGCCAGCGTGATTCGCGGCCTTGCGGGCGGCGGCGACGGAGGACTCGATTGCTGCGATGCCGGTGGAATGGGCTGATTTCGGCTGAGTGGATTCGGCGTGGGCGATCTGGATGAGTGCGGGAAGCTGGAGCCAGGTGAGCAGCTCGTCGAACTGCTCGCGGTTGAAGAAGGTGATGCCGGCGGCCTGGTTGACGCCGGCGAGCCAGCGGACGTCGGGGTCTGTCCAGAGAGCTTCGGAGTAGACCGCGTCCGGTGCAGCCGCAGCCTGAGAGAACAGCAGGCGCACCTGGGCGGCGGCCTGCCAACAGGCCTCGCCCTCCATGCCCATGGAGGCGAAGTGGTCGGCGAGTGTGGCGCGGAGCAGGAGCCGGTCGAAGAGGGCTACGAGTTCTGCGCGGTCGCCGTTGGGGATGCAATACGCGGGAAGGCTGCGCAGCACGATCCACGCGAGAATCGGCGCCCAGGTTCGTTCCTGGCGCGTGGCTGGAGCGTTGCCGGGCAGGATGGGGCGCGATTTCGCGGGCCAGTCGGTGGAGTAGGTGTGAGCGAGAGCTTGCAGGCGCGCCGCGCCGCACAACATTGCGTGAAGTCCGGCGGCAAACGCAGGCTCAATCGCATCCGCAGCCTGAGCATCGACGCTTGTTTGCGTGCCGGATGGTGCGGCAGCATCGGCGCGAACGATCAGCGCGCGGTTCTCTTCTGGGATCTGTTCGAGGAGACGGTCGAAGAAGAGCTGGCCCTTTTCGGCGATGGCGCGCAGCCGCGGATCTGCCTCTGACTGCTCACGCGCGGATTCACTTCCCTGCTGCGCGATCTCTGCGGCGAGGCCGGCGAGTGCGCGGACGTTGGCGGGGCTGACAGCGGCGCGCAGGGCGTCGTGCAGCGGACGCAGGCGCAGCTTGACCATCTCTTCGTGGACGCTGCGGACGCCAGCGCCGTTGAGCGAGTCGCAGAGACTGTCCCACGGCCAGTTGGCGGTGGGCTCGAGCGCGTGCCAGTCGAGCAGCACAACGCACTGGAAGCCGCGCAGTTCGAAGGTAAGTCCGTTCCAGTGCAGGTCGTTGGCGCGGCATAGGTACTCCAGGCCGTTGCGGTCGCGGTAGGCCAGGACCATCGACTCGCCGGTGGGCAGGCCGAGGCCGTCGCAGAGGCTGCGCTGGCGCAGCGAGCCGGTGGCCTTGTCCATGAACGCCGCGGAGATATGAATCGTCCCGCGCGTACCGTCGTACTTGTTGTTGTAGAGGACCAGTGAGCGCTCGCCGCCGTAGCGGTTGGAGTAGGCAAAGACGTTCTCGTCGACTTTGCCGTAGCCGTTCCAGAAGTCGTAGAGCGTGAACTCGGAGCTGCCGGCGAAGATGTATCGCTTGGCCAGCAGGGGAGCGATCTCTCGCTGGTGGCGCGCCACCAGTCCCTCGTTGGGCCACTCGTCCAGCATCGCCTGCTTGAACTCCATGCCGTAGCGCTCGGTGAATCCCTCGATCTGGCCGTGGGCGAACATGGGCAGGCCGGGAAGGGTCGCAAGCAGGGTGCAGACGCCGAAGTACTTGTCGCCGGTGCCGAACTGGTCGATGGCGGTGCGCTCGTCGGGGTTGCTCATGAAGTTGACGTAGCGCTTCATAATATCGGGGTCGAACTCGATGGTCTTCTTCAGGTAGGAGCGGTACTTGGCGTTCTCCTCGTCGCGCAGCATGTTCATGAAGGCCGAGTTGTAGACGCGATGCATTCCGAGGGTGCGGACGAAGTAGCCCTCGAGCAGCCAGAAGGCCTCGGCGAGAAGAAGCGTGCCGGGGACCTCGGCGGCGACGCGGTCGACCACCTCGCGCCAGAATTCGTTGGGCATCAGCGCGTCGAACTCCTCCTGCGACATGGAGTTCTCCGCGCGCGACGGGATCGATCCGCCGGCACCGGGAAGCGGAAACCAGAGGCGCTGGACGTGGCGTTTGGCCAGCACCATGGCCGCGTCGAAGCGGATGATGGGAAATAGTCGCGCGACGTGCAGGATGGTCTGAATCACATGCTCGCGCACCTCGGCCTTGGAGTAGTCGAGCTGCGCGGTGTCGTTCCAGGCAAACGAGGTGCCGTCGTTGCCGTGGTAGACGTAGCGGGTCTCACCATTCGAGTAGTGGCGCAGACGGAAGGCGACGGCGGCGTCGGACTGGTCGTAGTAGCGATCGTCGATCTTGATCTCGACGCGGCTGTCGCTGGAGAGGTCGGGCCCGTTGAAGCTGTAGGCCGGGAAGGGGCTCTCCCAGCGATGGAGGAACCAGTCGGGATGCTCGATGAGCCAGGGCGAGTCGATGCCCATGTGGTTGGGTACCATGTCGCTGGCCAGGCGCAGGCCGACGGCGGCGGCGCGGTGCTTCAGGTGGTTGTAGGCATCCCAGCCGCCCAGGTCCTGGGCGATGTCGTAACTCTTGAGCGAGTAGGCGGAGGCGACCGCATCGCCGTGGCCGCGCAGGCGCTTAATGGTGCGCGATGCAATGCTGCGCTCCCACAGGCCGATGAGCCAGAGGCCGGTGACGCCGCGCGAGGCCAGCAGTTGCAGCTCCTCATCCGGAATCTGGTCGAGCCTGTGAATGTGGCGCTGATATTTCTTGCTGAGCTGCTCCAGCCAGACGTAGGTGCTCTTGGCGATCAGCACCACGTTGGGCATCCAGGCTTGGTCGGCGCTGAAGTTTTCGTACTCGTCGAGCGGGGCCTGATAGTCGTGTGCGTAACGGCGACGGCGCAGTTCGTCGAAGCCGATGTACTCATCGCCCTCAAATCCCATCGAGCCCCAGGAGGGCCCGTGGCGGAACTGGTCGGGGCCGGGAGGATGGAAACGCATCCAGATGGCGACATCCTCCTCGCGCAGCACGTCGATGGCCAGCAGGATGCGCTTGATGTCGTCGCCGAGGTACGGTGCCCAGTGCTCGCGGATGAAGTCGAGCTGGCCGGTGAGAGAGTCGGGCGAGGCTAGCATGGGAGCGCGCAGCGCGTCGTAGAGGCTGCCGATCTCCGGCGCCATGGGCGGGCGCGTGCTGAAGAAGTCCGGAAAGGACGCGGTGACGTCGGCGTAGACCGTCTGCTCCTTCAGTCCCTTGTCCGCGAAGAGCGCGTGAAACGGTTTGAATGCGGGGTTGCTGTTGGCGATCCACAACATCAGCAGCTCTTCCAGCGCGGCCTCGCGGTTGGGCCGGCCGTCGCTCACTCCGAGCAGCCACTCCTTTGCGGTGAGCTTGCCGCGGAAGACGGCGGCATTTGGAAACTGCTCGGTGAAGGTGAGCAGGAGAGCTTCCAGCTTGCCCGGCATGGACTTGTCGGAGTTGAGGCGCTCGGCGAACCAGCGGACGGCTTCGGCCAGTACGGTGGGGTCGATCTGCTTGCGGTACTGGTCGACCAGCGCGTGGCTCAGCTCGTCGATCAGTCCCATGGCAAAGAGCGCGCCGGCGTTGATCGCGCCGGCCGGATCGGCGTCCGCGCCGCGCGCCCCGTCTTTGCGAGACCGGTTCAGCGCCTCGGCCAGCCTGCGGCTCGCCGCAACATTGGCGAAGACGACGTTGCCCGTGGTGCTGAAGAGCATGTCATCGACCTGGGTTGCTTCGCGAACGGCGCGGGAGATGTGAAATTCCATTTGTCGGATGCCTCAGCTCGGTACTACCAGTATCGCTCGCAAAGCGGGTCTACTGCATTGGATGCAGGGGGAACAGCCAGCTCATCCCCGGTTTGCGCTGATAATGACCTGCGTCGAACCGTGCAGGGCTTCGCGCTTCGGCTGTTTGCCGCAACGCGTCAGCCCCCCGCCGCATTCGATGAATCGAAGTGCGGCGGAGGGCTGGTGGTACGACCGGGGAGAGACCAATGGACCGGATTGCTATGCCGGCTTGCGCAAGGTGTAGCTGCTCAGGGTCTTTATGTAGTTGCCGCGTTCGAAGGGCGAGGCGTCGGGCACGGAACGGCGGCTGAGGCTGCCGCGCATCTGGCGGATGGACTGGTACTCGTGCTCCTCCATCCAGCGCAGCAGATCGGACTGGATGGTTGCCAGATAGGGGATGCCGTTGGCCAGCAGCGCCGATGCGAGCATGGCGACCTGTCCGCCGGCCATGATGGCCTTCAGAACGTCTTCCGCGCTGTGCACGCCGCCGGTGACGGCAATCTCCGCGCTGAGATCGCCGTAGAGGATTGCAGTCCAGTGCAGCCGCAGCAGCAGCTCCTCCGGACGGCTGAGCGTGAGCGTGGGAGTGACGTTGAGGTTTTCGATGTCGAAGTCCGGCTGGTAGAACCGGTTGAAGAGAACCAGCGCATTGGCGCCGATCTTATCCAACCTTGCAGCCAGGTTCGGGATGCTGGTGTACTGCGGCGACAGTTTCACTGCAATTGGGATCTTCGTGCTTGCCTTCACCTGACGAACCAGTTCGATAATTCCCTCTTCAAGCTGGTCGCTGGTAACGCGTGGGTCGGTGGGCAGCGAGTAGGTGTTGAGTTCGAGCGCGTCCGCGCCGGCCTGTTCTATCTCTTTGGCGAACTTCACCCATCCGCCGGCGGTCGCGCCGTTCAGGCTGGCGAGGACGGGAATGCCGGCGACGGCTTTGGCGCGGAGGATGTGGCTGAGGTAGGCGTCGTGTCCCTGCCGGTAGCTCTCATAGGCGGGGAAGTAGCTAAGCGACTCGGCAAACGACTCCGTGCCGCGCGAGAGGTCGCTGTCGAGCGCGTTGCTCTCCAGCGTGAGTTGCTCCTCGAAGATAGAAGGCAGCACAACGGCGGCGGCGCCGGCCTCTTGCAGACGCTGAATGTTCTCCGGGGAGTCGGTCAGCGGCGAGGAAGAGACCAGAATGGGGCTTTTCAGCTTCAGGCCAAGATATTCAGTGGTCAGGTCGATCATTTGTCGCCTCCTTCCGCGCCCAGGGGCGCAACGGCCCCTTCTTTCTCCGGCGGGGCGATGTGGGGCGACTCCGCGCGTCCGGGCATGGCAGCGCGGCCGGAGTAGACGCGCCAGGTACGCTCGACGTCGTCCTGTGCCTCCTGTAGCAGCAGCTTGGCAACTTCAGGCCGACTGCGCGTCAGCATGGTGTAACGTGCCTCGTGGTAGGCGTAGTCCTTCAGCGAGATGGAGGGCGCGCGGGAGTCGAGCTGGAAGGGGTTCTTGCCCTCTGCGCGGAGCGAGGGGTTGTAGCGCATCAACGGCCAGTAGCCGGAGAGCACCGCGCTCTTCTGCTGCTCCATGCCGTAGGTGAGGTCGTAGCCGTGGGCGATGCAGTGGCTGTAGGCGAGGATAAGCGCCGGGCCGTCGTAGGCCTCCGCCTCCTGGAAGGCCTTGACCGTCTGCATGTCGCTGCTTCCCATGGCGATGCGCGCCACGTAAACCGATCCGTAGGCCACGGCCTCCATTGCGATGTCCTTCTTGCTGTTGCGCTTGCCGCCTTCGGCAAACTTGGCCACAGCGCCGCGCGGAGTCGACTTGGACATCTGTCCGCCGGTGTTGGAGTAGGTCTCGGTGTCGAGCACCAGCACCTTGACGTTCTTGCCCGAGCCGAGGACGTGGTCGAGACCGCCGAAGCCGATGTCGTAGGCCCAGCCGTCGCCGCCCAGGACCCAGACGCTCTTGCGGACCAGCGAGTCGGCCACGGTGAGCAGGGCGCGGGCCTCGACGGAGTCGACGCCGGCCAGCTTCGAGCGGAGCGCCAGCACGCGCGCGCGCTGCGCCTCGATCTCGCTCTCCTTGGCCTGGCTTGCAGTGAGCAGTGCGGTCACCAGCTCGTCGCCGACGGTGGGCGCGAGGCGCTTGAGCAGGTCCTCGGCGTACCCCTTCTGCTGGTCGAGGGCGAGGCGCATGCCGAAGCCGAATTCGGCGTTGTCCTCAAACAGCGAGTTCGACCAGGTGGGCCCGCGGCCGCTGGCGTTCTTGGTGTAGGGAGTGGTGGGCAGGTTGCCGCCGTAGATCGACGAGCAGCCGGTGGCGTTGGCGATATAGATGCGGTCGCCGAAGAGCTGAGTGAGCAGCTTGATGTAGGGCGTCTCGCCGCAGCCCGAGCAGGCGCCGGAGAACTCGAAGAGTGGATCGAGCAACTGAATGTCCTTGACCTGGGTGTGCGAGAGGCGGTTGCGGTCCGTCCAAGGAATGGACTCGAAGAAGCTCCAGTTCTTGGCCTCGGGCGCGCGCAAGGGGGCCTGCATCTCCATGTTGATGGCCTTGTGCTTGGCTTCGCTCTTGCTCTTGACCGGGCAGACTTCGACGCAGAGGCGGCATCCGGTGCAGTCCTCGGGAGCGACCTGTAGGGTGTAGGCCTCCTGCTCCATGCCCTTCCACTTCGGCTTGGCGCTCTTGAAGGTCTCGGGCGCGCCGGCCAGCAGGGCGGAATCGTAGACCTTGGCGCGGATTACGGCGTGGGGGCACACCAGCACACACTTGCCGCACTGGATGCAGAGGTCCTTGTCCCAGACGGGGATCATCTGCGCGATGTTGCGCTTCTCCCACTTCGCGGTCCCAGTGGGGAACGTCCCGTCGATCGGCAGGGCGCTGACCGGGAGCGAGTCTCCCTTGCCCGCAGCCATCGTGCCCAGCACGTTGTATACGAAGTCGGGGGCCTCTCTGGGCAGCATGGGCAGCAGGTCGAAGGTCGCGGTGGCCTTCTCCGGCACCTTTACCTTGTGCAGGTTGGCCACCGCCGCATCGACGGCGGCGAAGTTCTGCTGCACCACCGCGTCGCCGCGCTTGCCGTAGGTCTTCTTGATGGACTTCTTGATCTGCTCGATGGCCTCGTCGGCGGGAAGCACGCCGCTGATGGCGAAGAAGCAGGTCTGCATGATGGTGTTGAGGCGGTTGCCCATTCCGGTGTCGCGCGCCACGGTGTAGCCGTCGATGACGTAGAACTGCAGCTTCTTCTTGAGGATGGTCTCCTGGGTGGTGAGCGGCAGGTGGTTCCAGATCTCATCCGGCCCATAGGGACTGTTCAGCAGGAAGACCGCTCCGGGCGCAGCAGCGGAAAGGAGATCCATGCGCTCCAGGAAGGAGAACTGGTGGCAGGCCACGAAGTTCGCCTTGCTGATGAGGTAGGTGGAGCGGATGGGGTTGGGGCCGAAGCGCAGGTGCGATGTGGTGACGGAACCGGACTTGCGCGAGTCGTAGACGAAGTAGCCCTGCGCGTAGTTGGGCGTCTCCGCGCCGATGATCTTGATGGAGTTCTTGTTTGCGCCGACGGTCCCATCCGCGCCCAGTCCATAGAAGAGCGCACGCACGGTCTTGGGGTCTTCGGTGGAGAACTCGGGATCGTAGTCCAGGCTGCTGTGGGTCACATCGTCGTTGATGCCGATGGTGAAGCGGTTCTTCAGGTGCTCCTTCTTCAGCTCGTCGAAGACGCCCTTGACCATGGCCGGGGTGAAATCCTTGGAGGAGAGGCCGTATCGCCCGCCGATGATGCGTGGCTGCGTTGCGATGGGCGAGGTCCCGCTGGAGAACGCCTCGCTGAAGGCGGTGACAACATCCTGGTAGAGCGGCTCACCCAGCCCGGTGGGCTCCTTGCAGCGGTCGAGCACGGCGATGGACTTCACCGTCTTGGGCAGCGCGGCGAGGAAGGCCTCGCTGGCAAAGGGGCGATAGAGGCGGACCTTGAGCAGGCCGATCTTCTCGCCCTGCGCGTTGAGGTGTTCGATCAGCTCCTCCGCGGCGCCGGCGCCCGACCCCATCAGAACCAGGACGCGGTCGGCATCGGGAGCGCCCATGTAATCGAACAGGTGATAGGCGCGGCCGGTCTGGGCAGTGAAGCGGTCCATCACGTCCTGCACGATGGTGGGGCAGGCCATGTAGAAGGGATTGGCGGTCTCGCGCGCCTGAAAGAAGACGTCCGGGTTCTGCGCCGAGCCGCGCAGGACCGGATTGTCGGAGCTGAGAGCGCGCTGGCGATGGGCAAGCACATGCTTCTCATCCAGCATCGCGTTGATTGTCTCGTCGGAGATGGTGAGCGCCTTGTTGACCTCGTGCGAGGTGCGGAATCCGTCGAAGAAGTGGAGGAACGGCACGCGCGACTCCAGGGTGGCGATGTGGGCGACCAGGGCCAGGTCGGCCGCCTCCTGCACGGAGCCGGACGACAGCATGACGTATCCCGTGGAGCGGCAGGCCATGATGTCCGAGTGGTCGCCAAAGATGGAGAGCGCATGGGTGGCCACCGCGCGCGCCGAGACGTGAATGACGTTGCTGGTCAGCTCGCCGGCGATCTTGAACATGTTGGGGATCATCAGCAGCAGGCCCTGGGAGGCGGTGAAGGTGGTGGCGAAGGCCCCGGCCTGCAACGCGCCATGCATGGCTCCCGCGGCGCCGCCTTCGCTTTGCAGCTCGGAGACTAGCGGCACGGTGCCCCAGATGTTCTTATGCCCTGCAGTCTGCCACTCATCGGCCCATTCCCCCATGTTGGACGACGGGGTGATCGGGTAGATGGTGATCACCTGCGAGAGCCTGTATGCCACCCGTGCACAGGACTCATTTCCGTCGAGAATCGCCGTTTGCTGTTCACTCATTCTATTGCCTCCAATATCATTTCCGAACCCCATTTTGCGCCCTGCGAATAGGGAAAGAAGTGAGCCCGATCACAAGACTAACCTTTGAGGGTCTGGTAGAGTGGAGTCTGAGGCCAGAAATCCATGACGAACAGCCCCTATCTGCCCGTCATTGTGCTGTTGCTGGCGGCCGTGGCGTTCGCCCTGTCGACGCTGCTGCTAGCTTGGCTGTGGGCCAGGTTCTTCTCCCCGCACAAGCCAGGGCCGAGCAAGAATGCCATCTACGAGTGCGGGCTCGAATCGGTCGGCGACGCTTGGATCCAGTTCAAACCAGGCTACTACCTCTATGGAATCATCTTTCTCGTCTTCGATGTCGAGGCGGTCTTCCTGCTTCCGTTCGCGGTGGCATTCAGCAGATTCGGGGCGGCGGAATCCCTCGCCATGCTGGTCTTCCTGCTCCTGCTGGTGGAAGGGCTTGTCTGGGCCTATCAGAAGAACATCCTGGTCTGGACATAGCGCCTCTTCACCCCAAGAGTTGTCATTCTGAGTTGTCATTCTGAGCGAAGCAGTACAAGAGTTGTCAGTCTGAGCGAAGCAGTACAAGAGTTGTCAGTCTGCCCCTGAGCGCAGTCGAAGGGGAAGAATCCCCGTATTTCGTCTTTGTTTGTTCTTGCCGTCTTCTGGCCTGAGCGAAGCAGTACAAGAGTTGTCATTCTGGCGTAGCCAGAATCTCCGTATTTCGCAGGATGCGCGACAATCTATACCAGCAATTCAACAGGCTCTCACCGATTCGAGATGCAACCAAGGACTTCAGGGGTGGATGAAAAACTAAAGAACGAGCTGAGCAAGCAGGGGATCTTCACCACTACCCTGCAGAATCTCTACAACTGGGGGCGCACCAACTCCATTTGGCCGTTGAACTTCGGCCTGGCCTGCTGCGCCATCGAGATGATCGCCACCACCATGGCGCGCTACGATATGGCCCGCTTCGGCGCGGAGGTCTTCCGACCGTCTCCGCGGCAGGCGGACCTGATGATTGTGGCCGGAACCGTGACCAAAAAAATGGCTCCGCTGGTGGTGCGGCTGTACAACCAGATGCCGGAGCCGAAGTACGTGATCTCGATGGGCGCGTGCGCCATCTCCGGCGGTCCGTTCAAGCAGGGTTACAACGTGCTGAAGGGGATTGACCGCTTCATCCCCGTGGATATATACATTCCCGGCTGCCCGCCGCGTCCCGAGGCGCTACTGGATGCATTCATGGAACTGCAGAAGAAGATCGACGAACAAACATTGACCGGGGAGAAGAGGCCGCGCCATCTGAACGCCGGCGAGCCGAGTGAGTTCGTCGTTCCCCGGTATGGCGCGCACGATCTGGAACCAACCAAGAACCCCAATCTGTGGAAGGCGCCCCTGGTACAGATCTCGCAGGCAGGCACGGATGAATCTGGAAGCCATTAAATCCGAGATCGAGGCAAACGTTCCCGGCTGCCGGCTGGAGCTGGTTGCCAACCCCAGCCCGTCGGGCCAGCACTCGCTGCGCACCGGCGCGGAGCACGCGGTCGCCGTCGCCGTATATCTGCGCGACGCAGAAGACCTGCGCTTCGACTTCTGCTCCAACGTGACTGGCATCGACTGGCCGTCCAGGGAAGTCTCGCAGAAGGTGAAGGTCCGCAAACTGGTGGACGGGGTGGAGCAGGAGGTCGAAGAGGTACGGAAGACCGCGCTGCCCGGTACTCTCGAAGTGGTCTATCACCTCTTCTCGGTGGAAAAGAAGCATGGCCCCATTTCGCTGCGCATGAGCACCATCGACCGCGACGCCAACGTCCATCTCCCCTCGCTTACTCCCGTCTGGCGCAGCGCGGAGCTTCAGGAGCGCGAGATATTCGACCTCTTCGGAGTCGTCTTCGACGGACACCCCGACCTGCGCCGCCTGCTGATGTGGCCCGACTTCACGGACCATCCGATGCGCAGGGACTACGTCGATCCGGACGACTACGAATATGAGCCGACCGCGCACGACGAAGTGCTGCGACGCGCGCAGCAGCATCGCAGCGAAGCGGATGAAGAACATCCAGGCGAAGCGGGGGAGAGATGAGCACAGCCACCCATCCTACTGCGCACTTCGATCTGCAGCCGACGGACGGACCCGGCAAAGAGCAGTTGCTGGAGCTCTCGATGGGGCCGCAACATCCCTCCACGCACGGCGTCTTCCGCATGAAGGTCGTGCTCGACGGCGAACGCGTCGTCCGGCTCAAGCCGGTCTTCGGATACCTGCATCGCAACCACGAAAAAATCGCCGAGAGCGAGACCTACCTCGGTTCGATGCCCTACACCGACCGGCTCGATTACATGTGTTCCATTACCAACAACTGGGCCTACGCGCTGGCGGTGGAAAAACTGGCGGGCATCCAGGTGCCGGAGCGAGCCGAATACCTGCGCGTCATCACCGGCGAACTGACCCGTCTGCAGAACCACGCATGCCTCATCGGGTTTCTGATGCAGGACATGGGGTCCAGCGGAACGCCGCTGATGTACGCCTTCCGCGAGCGCGAAAAAATCCTCGACCTCTTCGAGTCGCTCACCGGCGCGCGCATGATGTGCAACTACATGCGCTTCGGCGGCTGCCGCGTGGACCTGCCCGCCGGCTGGCTCGATCAGGCGAAGAAAGTCGTCGCGGACTTCCCGCGCTTTCTGGATGAGTACGAACAACTGCTGGTGAGCAATGAGATTCTGATGGACCGCACGCAGGACGTCGGTGTGCTGTCGCGGGAGTTGGCCGTCAGCGCGGGCATCAGCGGGCCGATGGCGCGCGCCAGCGGCGTGGACTACGACATTCGCAAGGTGGACCGCTACAGCATCTACGATCGCTTTACCTTCCGCGTGCCGCTGGGCAGCCACGGAGATGTCTACGACCGCTTTATGGTCCGCCTGCTGGAGATGCGCGAGTCGGTGAGCATTCTGGAGCAGGCCATGCGCGATATTCCCAGCGGGCCGATCGTCGATCCCAAGATGAAGATTCGCGGCTTCCGCCCCAAGCCGGGTGAGGCCTATGGAAGGATTGAAGCGCCCAAGGGCGAGCTTGGCTTCTATCTCGTCAGCGATGGCTCGCCCAACCCGTACCGCTATCGCGTGCGTCCGCCCAGCCTCATCAACCTGACGGTGCTGGAAGACCTTTGCGTGGGGCGGAATGTGGCGGACATCGTGGCCATTCTGGGTAGCATTGACATTGTGCTGGGCGAGGTAGATCGATGAGGGCCGCCATGCACAAAACCATGAAACACACCGCCGTCAACTTCGCCCTGCGGCGCAGATTCTCACACGCATTGGTCTTGCTTAAGGGCACGTCTTCAGAGCCTGCCCTGAGCGAAGTCGAACGGGTGCTGCAACACACGCTCCCCGCCCGCGGGGCTTTAGCCCCTGAGGTCAACCTCGCGGAGGCCCGCCATGGTTGGTGAAGGCATCCTGAAGGGAATGGCGGAGACGGCGCGGAATTTCTTCGGCAGCTTCGTCAGCAAAGACCGTCTGACCACGGTCCAGTATCCCGAGGAACGCGAGCTACAGATCGAGGCTGCGCGCGACTTCCCGTTTCTGGTCTACGATGGCGCGGACTGGCAGCAGGGGATGCGCTGCGTGGCCTGCCAGATCTGCGAAAAAGAGTGCCCGCCAAAGTGCATCTTCATCGAGAAGAGCAAGGACAAGAAACCGGATGCCAACGGCAAACCGCAGTTCTACCCCGCGGTCTTCAATATCGACATCTCCGTCTGCATGAGCTGTCAGATCTGCGTCGAGGTCTGCCCGTTCGATGCCATCAAGATGAACGTGGACTACAACCTGAGCACGGACGACCGCTTCGCCGGTCTGCTGCTCAACAAGCAGCGGCTGTCCAAATCAAACGATTATTACCGCAAGATTCATCCCACCGAGGCGACCGCCGTGGATGCGCGACTCGCCGAGGAGCGGGCCAGGCAGAAAGCAAAGGCGAAGTCGGCTGCGGAGGCAAAGGCCGCCGCGGAGGCCAGGCTTACTACAACAGCGGTGCAACCCGCCAGCGGTGAACCACGATGACCCACCTCGCTCAGTTAGCGCAAGAACTCGATCAGATCTTCGTCCTCGCCGCACACTGGCTGCTGAGCTATCTCCCCGCCGCCCTTCAACCGCTCTGCTCGGCCATCCTGTCGGTTGCGGCCATCATTATCGTCTTCGCCACGTTGTTCGCACTCACGACCTGGCTCGAGCGCAAGGGGCTGGGAAGAATGCAGAACCGCTATGGCCCAAACCGCGTCGGTCCTTTTGGAATGCTGCAACCCATCGCCGACGGAGTGAAGTCGCTCACCAAGGAAGACATCGTCCCCATCACCGCGGACCACGCGGTGCATTTTCTGGCGCCGGTCCTTCTGGTCACCGCGTCCTTTATGGACTATGCGGTTCTCCCCATCGGCCGCAACATGGTGCTCGTCAACCTCAACGCCGGAGTGCTCTTCTTCTTCGCCATCGGCTCCATGATGGAACTGGCCGTCTTCATGGCCGGCTGGTCCAGCCGAAGTAAGTACACCCTGCTCGGTGCCATGCGCGCCATCGCGCAGATGATTAGCTATGAAGTGCCTCTGGTTCTGGCCTCCATCGTTGTCATCATGCAGGCCGGATCGCTCTCTACGGTTTCCATCGTCAACATGCAGGCCACATATTCCGGAATCTGGCCGCACTGGTTCGTCTTCACGCCCTGGGGATTCGCCGGATTTGTTCTTTTCATGGTAGCCGCAACAGCCGAATCCAACCGCTCGCCCTTCGATCTGCCCGAAGGCGAGTCCGAGATCATCGCCGGCTACTATACGGAATACTCAGGCTTTAAGTTCGCCCTCTTCTTCCTGGGGGAATATATTGGCATGTTTGCCACCAGCGGAATGGCAATCACGCTCTTCCTCGGTGGTTGGTCCGCGCCCTTCTCCTTTTTGACATGGGTTCCATCCTACGTCTGGTTCTTCGCAAAACTACTCGCCATCATCTCCGTCTTCATCTGGATTCGCGGGACGCTTCCCCGCCTGCGCATGGACCAACTGATGAACCTGGCATGGGAGTTCATGCTCCCCATGACGCTGCTCAATCTCCTTACCGCCGGCATCTGGCATTTCATGCCTGCGGGATCTTCGCGATGGCTTGTATGCAGTACCATGGTTGTTGTTCCATGTATTTTGCTGAGCCGAGGGTTGAAGCATAGGAAGAAATTTCAAGTCCGTACTTATCATTATTCCGAGTAACGTTGTGAGTTTTATGAATCAATATCGCTTTGAAAGGGACGGGCTTCAGCCCGTCCGCAACGGCAGAGATTAATGGGGCTTTAGCCCCCGAGGGAATGGACACCTGTTTATATCTTCTTTGGATTCCACATCTGTTGATTTCAGTTCTTGAAATATGAATCTAACCGCACCTACTATCGAGCTATCAAGATGACTGCATCCTTTATGATCCTCGCCCTGCTTACGGTTGCCGGAATGGCGGCAGCCATGGGCCTGCGCAACGCAGTCCACTGCGTGTTGGCGCTGACGGTTGGATTTGCCGGCGTAGCCGCGCTGTATCTGCAACTTGGTGCACAATTTGTAGGTCTTACGCAGATCATGGTCTATGTGGGCGCAGTGGCCATCCTTGCCGTCTTCGCCATCATGATGACGCATAGCCCAGAGCCGGTGAAGCAGCCCGCCTTCTCTTCCCAATGGTTTGTGGGCGGCATCGTTGCCGCTTCCGTCTTCGCGGTACTTGCCTGGGCAATCCACTCCAACGCGGCATTCACGCAAGGTTTGCCGCCGCAACCTGAAGTCACAGTCCATCAGATCGGCGATGCGCTGATGCATCATTTTGTCTTGCAGCTGGAGATCATGGGCCTGCTTCTGACCGCTGCGCTCATCGGCGCCGTGGTCATCGCGATGGGACACGAGGAGGAGATGAAATGAGCTCCTTGCAAGACTATTTACTCCTGTCCTCACTTCTCTTTTCCATTGGCCTTGCCGGAGTATTGATCCGGCGCAATGCAATTCTTGTTCTTATCGGAATTGAACTTATGCTCAACGCGGCCAACCTGAACTTCATTGCATTCTGGCGCTTTGGCCCGAACCCCTCGGCCTTGACCGGGATCATGTTCGCGCTTTTTTCCATCAGTGTCGCCGCAGCGGAAGCAGCTGTCGGACTGGCTATCATTCTCGCTGCCTACCGGCATTCCAAGACCACCGACCTGGATCGGATGAATTCCCTGAAAGGATAATCTACCGCCGTCATACGAATATTCCGTCGTCATACTGACTTATCGTCGTCATTCTGACTCTGAGCGTAGTCGAAGGGTCAGAATCTCTGTATTTCGTTTTTCATCGCAGACATCTACTGTAGTTGATTTAATTGTTTTCCTGAGACTCAATGATCTGGATCGTTCAAAACCTTTGGCTGGTGCCCGCGTTGCCGGTCTTCGCGGCAGGAATCGGCGCTTTACTGCGCCAGCGGGACCGCATGGCTGCCGCAACGCTAGCCATCGGCTCCTTGTCTGTCTCCTTTTTACTTTCCCTATGCGCTTTCCTGCATGTGCTCGCTAACCACGGTGGGCAGCAAGTCCTGACGTTCAACTTCCGCTGGTTCCAGTTTGGCAATGAATGGGTGAAGCTAGGCTGGATGCTCGATCCGCTGACGGCCCTAATGCTGCTGATGGTCACCTTCGTCGGCCTGCTCATCTTTATCTACAGCGTGGGGTACATGGCCCACGACGACAACTTCACGCGCTTCTTCTGCTTTATGGCGCTCTTTGCCGGTGCCATGTTGGGCGTCGTCATTGCGAATAGCTTTCTGCTGCTCTTCATGTGCTGGGAGATCGTTGGACTTACCTCCTATCTGCTCATCGGCTTCTGGTACAACAGGCCGAAGGCGGCGGCGGCGGCGAAAAAAGCATTTATTGTTACTAAAATTGGCGACCTGGCATTTTTACTGGGAATGGTCTGGCTATACGCTAAGACAGGCACTCTTCTCTTTTATGACGGCGGCGCCGGTTGCCTCGAACACTCGGCGCTCGCGCATCTGGTTGCGCAGTCCACCGTTCTTGGTCTTACTGCCTCCACAGGCATCGCGCTGCTTATCTTCTGCGGCGCAGCCGGTAAGTCCGGGCAGGTCTCCCTGCACGTTTGGCTACCCGACGCGATGGAGGGCCCGACGCCTGTCAGTGCGCTGATTCACGCGGCGACTATGGTTGCGGCTGGAGTCTTCCTCGTCGCGCGCATCTATCCCCTGATGAGCGCCCAGGCAGGGTTCTCCCTCACCCCTGCCATTGCGTTGCAGGTTGTCACCTGGACAGGCGCGATCACCGCCGTCTTCGCCGCGCTCATTGCCGTCGCGCAATTCGACATCAAGCGAATTCTCGCCTACTCCACCATCTCGCAGCTTGGCTACATGATGATGGGACTTGGCGTTGGCGGCGTGGCTGTAGGCATGTTCCATCTCATTACCCACGCATTTTTTAAATCTCTTCTATTTCTCGGCGCGGGATCGATTATTCACGGATGTAACGGCGAACAGGACATCCGTCGCATGGGTGGTCTGCGCGGACTTATGCCCATTACCTTTGCGGCGTATGCCGTGGGAATGCTCGCGTTGTGTGGATTTCCGCTCTTATCCGGCTTCTGGAGCAAGGACGAGGTACTCCGCGCCGCACACGCCTGGAGCACCTCTCAGGCCCCGTTCTATTTGGGAGTTTTCGGCGCGTTACTTACCGCCTTTTATATGACGCGCCAGGTTTACTACGTCTTTGGCGGCAGTTCGCGTTTGCCAGAATCGAGTCGCGACTTACTCCAGACCTCTAACTCAACAAACTCGTCTCATGTGCCGGCCAGTCCCCACGAAAGCCCCGCCGTAATGACTGTCCCGCTGGTAATTCTTGCCGCGTTCGCCATGCTTCTGGGTTTTATCGGCACACCCGCTTGGCCGTGGTTCCAATCGTTTCTCGACGGCAAACAAACTACGTTTAGTTTTGCCGCATTCTACGGCTTCGGCGTTCTACCAGTCATGCTCACCTCGTCGCTGCTGGTCTTTGTCGGACTTGGCCTGGGCTGGTGGTTCTATGAACGCAAGCCCGTTGGAAGCGCGAATGACGTGGATGAACTGGATAAGCTACAGCCATTAATCTTTACCTTCCTGGGCCATGCGTTGTATGTAGATGCTCTCTATGGCGCAACGCTGGTTCGCCTGAACGCGTGGTGGGCTAAGGTCTGCGACTGGCTGGACCGATGGGTCTGGAATGGCGCGGTGCAAACCGTGTCGTATCTCGTGCTCGTTGTTGCATGGCTGAACAACTTTTTTGACGCATCCGTCGTGAACTCCGGCTTTGATGAGGGGTGCGAGGGAGTTTCGCGCGGCGGTCAGATCCTGTCGCTGCTTCAGGGTGGACAAGTTCAGAGTTATATGGCCGTTATCGGCTGCGCGCTCATCGCACTTGTCATGTTTCTGCTCTGGGGGGCTAAGCTATGATCGCCTTTCCCTGGATCACACTTCTGACCACAGTACCAATCGTTGGCGCGCTTGTTTTGCTTGTGCTTGGCGGACGGAACAAGAATCTCGCTCGTTGGTCTGCTCTGGCCTTTAGTTTTGTCGCGCTCGTTCTGACGCTGATCCTATGGCGCCACTTTGATCCCGCGTCGGGCAGCCTTCAATTTCAAGAGAGGCACGCATGGATTTCTACCCTGGGCGTGGAGTATCACGTCGGAATCGATGGCCTTGGGCTGCTTATGTTGCTACTTAGTTCTATTGTGGTTCCCATCGGTATGGTTGCCTCGTGGCAGATCAAGGAGAGAGTTCCGCTCTATTACTCTTTGATCCTCATTCTACAGGCGTGTCTCTTTGGAACCTTTACCGCCTTGAATTTCTTTCACTGGTTCATCTTTTGGGAACTAAGTTTGATACCGGCTTTTTTCCTCATTAGGCTGTGGGGCGGGCCGCGCCGCACCAGCGCGTCTACGCAGTTTTTGGTATACACGATGGTTGGCAGTATTACATTGCTGCTGGCATTTATAGCCATCTTTCTCGCTACTAAGAAATTCGATTTTATCGACCTCGCGGCGCTGGCGCAGAACGGACAGCTTATGCCGGCCGTGATCGGCAAGCTGGCCTGGCACCGGTTCACGCCAGAGCATGTGGCTCTGTTCCTCTTTGCCGGAGCGTTCCTTGGCTTCGCCGTCAAAGTACCGATATTCCCGTTTCACACCTGGCTGCCCTCCGCCTACTGTGAAGCGCCTACCGGAACTACAATTCTGCTGACCGGCGCGATGTCGAAGATGGGAGTTTATGGATTCCTCCGCATTCTTCTACCCATCTTCGGCGCACAGATGCAGGTGGTCCTGACCCCTCTCTTGTGGATGGCGGTTGCGACCATTGTCCTCTCCGCCTATGCCGCGCTTGCCCAGAAAGATCTGAAGCGCATCTTTGCCTACTCCTCGATCAATCATCTAGGCTACTGCCTGCTGGGAATTTTTGCGGCAGTCAAGTTCACTGGTGGAGATACGGCGCTTATTGCCGAGAAGTATGCAGCAATGAATGGCGTTTTTCTACAGATGTTCAATCATGCACTGACTGCCTCAACTCTGTTCTGGTTTGTCGCCATGCTGGAAAAACGCAGCGGAGGGTTGCGCGGCCTGGACGATTTTGGAGGACTGCGCAAGGTTGCGCCTGTCTTTACCGGACTCATGGGCATCGCCTTGTTCTCCACGTTGGGCCTGCCTGGCCTGAATGGATTTATCGGGGAGTTCCTGATCTTCAAAGGATCGTTTCCGCTGGCGACCTGGGCCACTTCGCTTTCCGTCCTCGGACTGCTTGCCACGGCAATCTTTATTCTTGGAATCCTGCAGCGCGTTTTCTCCGGGCCGCTCAATGAGCGATGGGCCGGACTGCCCGATCTGACCGCGGGCGAGCGGCTGGCTCTGGCGCCCGCGATCCTTCTCATGTTTGTTCTGGGCCTCTATCCGCAGATCGTGCTCGGGGCCATCAACAATACGGTAATGCAGGCGGTGCAACATCTACAGTTTTGATCGACAACGGAACCCGGTGTCCTGATTATGCTTGCTTGGACGATCTACATCTCGTTTCTTGGGGCGGCTGGCCTGCTCCTGTTGCCCAGGGGCAGCGTGGGAGCGGCGCGCATCCTCGCGCTGTTGACGGCCATTGCCGGGTTCGCAATTACGCTCACCGTGTTCGTGCAGCACAGGACCGGGGAGATGCTGACGATCACGCGCGTACCGTGGGTCCCGTCACTGGGCATCGAATACCACCTCGCGGCGGACGGCATCAGCCTGACGCTGCTGCTGCTGACGGGAATTATTGCCATTACCGGCATCCTTTTCTCCTGGGACATTGAGGACCGGGCCAAGGAATTCTTCGCGCTTTTCTTGTTGCTGATTGGCGCGGTGTATGGCGTATTTCTCAGCTACGATTTATTTCTCCTTTTCGTCTTTTACGAACTCGTCATTATCCCGAAGTATTTTTTGATCGCAATCTGGGGATCGACGCGGCGCGAGTATGGAGCGATGAAGCTTGTGCTCTACTCCTTCGCCGGGAGCGCGATGGTGCTGATCGGGCTGATCGCGGCGTATGTCGCGGCCGGCGCAAGGAGCACGTCGCTCGACGACCTGGCCGGGTTCCCATTTTCGCTCCGCTTTCAGATGGCGGCGTTTCCGCTGGTATTTGTCGGCTTCGCGGTCCTCGCCGGCATGTGGCCGCTGCACACCTGGGCGCCGACCGGCCACGTTGCCGCGCCCACGGCGGCCTCCATGCTGCTGGCCGGGGTGGTGATGAAGCTGGGCGCCTACGGCTGCCTGCGCGTGGCCATGACGCTGTTTCCGCTTGGCCTTGGGCCGTGGGGCTTCCATGTGATGGGCCTCGGTTCATGGCGCGATGTCTTCGCCCTGCTCGCGGTCATCGGGATCCTCTATGGCGCGCTGGTCGCGCTGGTGCAGAAGGACTTCAAATTCGTCATCGGCTATTCGAGCGTCAGCCACATGGGATTCATCCTGCTTGGCCTGATGACCCTGAACCAGCTTGGACTCTCCGGCGCGGTGCTACAGATGTTTTCGCATGGGATTCTTGCGGGGTTGCTCTTCGCTGTTGTCGGCCGCATGGTCTACGCCCGCACCCACACCCGCGATTTGGCGGTCCTGGGCGCGATGAACCTCAACAAGGCCATTCCGTTTGCCGCAGTCACCTTTGTCATCGCCGGAATGGCCAGCATGGGCCTGCCCGGGTTCAGCGGGTTCTGGGCGGAGTTGATGGTCCTGGTGGGCGTCTGGCGCGCGTATCCCACGTTTGCGATCTGCGTGGGATTCGGCATCGTGGTTGGCGTCGCATACATCTGGCGCGCGATGCAAAAGGCCTTTTTCGCGGAGGCGGGAACCGGGTCCGCAACGCCGGGTCCGCCGCTGCCGCCGATCACGATTCCCGAACGTGTGGGCGCGATGGTCCTGATCGGCGCGAGTGTGCTGGTCGGACTCTATCCGCAAATCCTACTGAATGTCATCCAGCCGGCGCTGAACTCTCCGCTGTTTGAAGGCTTGCGCAAAGGGGGTTGGCAATGATCGCAATCGACTATGCGCAACTGTTGCGGCTCGCGCTGCCGGAGGTCATCGTCGTGGCCACGGCGCTGATCGTGATGGCGGCCGATCTGATGGTCCTGCGCAGATGCAAGATGCGCGTCCGATTCGCTGTTGCCGCGGGTCTTGCCTCGATCGGCTGCGCGGGCGCAATCGCGCGAATCCTGCTGGCGCCGGAGATGGCCAATCTGCTCGACGGATTGCTTATTGCGAATCCGTTGACCCATCTGGTGCAGATCGCCCTGCTCACGCTGACAATTTTCACGCTGCTGCTCTCGCGGGACTCGACCTTCACGGAGCACGTTGGCGAGTTTGTCCTGCTGATCCTGGTCGCAACCGCCGGAATGATGTTTCTGGCAGGCACGCAGGACCTTCTGGTCATTTTTATCTCGCTGGAGCTGTTGAGCCTGTCGCTGTACATCCTAACGGCCTTCAACAAGCGCAGCGCGCAGTCGTGGGAGGCCGCGCTGAAGTACTATCTCTTCGGCGGAGTGTCGGCGGCATTTCTTCTGTTCGGATTCAGCCTGCTCTACGGCCTGTCCAATTCCACCAGCCTCACGCAGATCGCCGCTGCCATCCACGGCCCCGCGCTGAGCCCGCTGCTGGCGATCGCGATCGTGACTACCGCGATCGGTCTTGGCTTCAAGGTTGCCGCCGTTCCCTTTCATTTCTGGGCGCCGGACGTCTACCAGGGCGCGCCCGCACCCAGCGCGGCTTTTATCGCATCGGGGTCGAAGGTCGCCAGCTTCTTTATCTTCTTCCAGGTGATGGCGCTGGGCTTTGCCGGCGCGGAGGGCACAACCTCGCTGCCGCATCCTGTGCGCGGCTGGGTCCCGGTGCTGGCCCTGATGGCCATCGCGTCCATGCTGCTGGGGAACCTTGTGGCCATCCGGCAGACCGGCCTGCGACGATTGCTTGCCTACTCGGCGATCGCCCATGCGGGAACCATGCTGCTGGCAATCGTGGCCCACACCGAACAGAGCCTCGCCGCGCTGCTCTATTACGTCATCACCTATGCGCTGGCGACGATTGGCGCCTTTGCCGTGATTGCGGTTGTCGAGCAACAAACGGGCAGCGACCAGCTCTCCAACTTCGACGGGCTCGGCAGACGAGCGCCCGTGCTCTCGTTTTGCCTGGCGATCTTCATCCTCTCGCTGGCGGGGATTCCGCCCCTGGCCGGGTTCTTCGGCAAGTTCTATCTTTTTGTAACTGTGCTGAACGCGGCGCCAGGGTCGACGGGCCTGCTCTGGCTGGTCGTCCTCGCCATTGCCATGAGCGCCGTCGCTCTCTACTACTACCTGCGTGTGCTCAAACGAGTTTATGTTGCAGCTCCCGCTTCCGGTGCCGGGGAGATACGAACGCCAATTCTCAGCCAGGTTCTTATGCTCTTGCTTGCCGCCCTTGTGGTGCTGCTGGGCTGCGCTCCGCAACTGCTGCTGCGATGGATCGAGTCGGCTATTCGCGTCTCCGGCCTCTGATATCGCCGCATCCAGCATTTACCCGCCCCGCCAAAGCTGCTCTAATTGGTTTCAGAAGGTGAGGCGCGAAATGAGCAAAACAAACCCGGCACAAGCGGCCTACTCCCTACTCGCACTCCTGCTCCTCTGCGTCGCAGCTCATGCGCAGACCGCGAGCCCGGCGCAGCCCCTCCCCACAACCCCCGGCGACATCATCTCCCCCTCGCGTCCCATCCCCACCGGCCTCGCTCCCAACATGCAGGTCAAGCTGGTCAAGGACACGCCCGACGAAAAGGTCTACGCAGTCATCTTCCACGCGGGCGACGAGGCCCTGAGCGGCCTCGCCGACTTCGCCAACCAGTACCACATCATCGACGCGCACTTCACCGGCATCGGGGCCGTCAGCGGCGCGACGCTCGGCTGGCTCAACCCGGCACAGAAGCAGTACCACGCCATTCCCGTCACAGAGCAGTGCGAGGTCCTCTCCATGATCGGCGACATCGCCACCTTCAACGGCAAACCCGTCGTCCACACCCACGTCGTGCTGGCCCGCCACGATGGCACAACGGTCGGGGGCCACGTCTGGGAGCTGCGCGTCAACCCCACGCTTGAGGTCTTCGTCACCGCCAACTCCACCCCGCTCAAAAAGAAGCCGGACGACGCCTCAGGAATGAAGATGATCGACCCCACCCAATAGCCGCTTCTCGAAAGGCCGCGACTTCAGACTGGCCGACGCGCCGGCTTATCTCACCCTGACAATTATGCCGTCACACGCGCCGAGGCGCGCAGAGTCCGCCGGCGCACGGTCAGCGACTCGATGCGGTCGCGCAGCACGGTGAAGCCGCAGCCAATGCCGCGCGGCACCTCGATCTCGCCTCGCGCGCTGACCGTCACCTCCGGCTCGATGATGTCCTCGGCCCAGTAGCGCGCCGACGCCGACACATCGCCCGGCAGCGAGAAATTCTCCAGCGACGAGAGCGCAATGTTGTGCGCCCGCCCGATGCCCGTCTCCAGCATTCCGCCGCACCACACTGGAATGCCGCGCTCCGCCGCCNNGCGGCCAGCGCGTCGCGACGGTTGCGGATCGATTCGTCCAGGCAGATCGCCGTCGCCAGCCGCTTCTGCAACATCGAGTGGAAGTAGAAATCGTCGTACCACAGCGGTTGTTCGATCATCAGCAGCTTGAACCGGTCCCACTCCGCAATGTGGTCGATGTCGGCGATGCGATAGGCCGAGTTGGCGTCGCAGCTCAGCAGTATCTCCGGCCAGCGCGCGCGCACCTGCTCAAAGATCTTTGTGTCCCAGCCCGGCTTGCACTTCAGCTTGATGCGCTGATAGCCGGCCTCCAGCTCCTCGGCGATCTTCTCCATCAACGCCGCGGGCGACGGCTGAATTCCAATCGAGACGCCGCACGGAATCACGCTGCGCGTTCCGCCCAGCAGCCGTGCCAGCGGCACACGCTTCTTCTGCGCCTCCAGCTCCCACACCGCGTTCTCCAGCGCCGCCTTGGCCATGCGGTGCCCGCGCACCTGGCGGAAGATCTCGGTGCAACTCCCGCCGCCAGCGATCTCCTTGCCCAGCAGACGAGGCGCGAGTTCGTTCTCGGTGACGATCCACGCCGTGTCGATGCACTCGTCGGAGAAATACGGATGCTCGCCCGCCACGCACTCGCCCCAGGCCGTCATCCCGCCGGACTCGATCTCCACCAGCAGAATGCGCCGCGTTGTGGTCAGCCCAAAACTAGTCTCGAATGGAAAGGCGAGAGGCATGTTGATCTCGCGTAGATGAACTGCGTCGATAATCAGCATTGTTGTCGCCCTGTCTTTGCGTCGTTCTGTTCCCTGTTCCCTGTTGGCTGTTCCCTGTTCCCTGTCCTAGAGCCCGCCCACGCGTCCCAGCAGGAAGAAACCGTCGCCGTTTGCGCATCGTTCGTAACCGGTGATGGCGAGCCCGCGCGCAAATGCCGATTCCAGGATGAGCCGGTTGCGCGTCTGTAGCGACTCCGCCAGAGTACGCCGCTGCGGATCGCGTTTCCACTCGTGAACGATGCACGGCACGTCGATCCGCTCGACAACCTCGTCGGCCACAGTCGCCTGCTCCGTCGTCTCTTCGCCCAATGCCCGCCGCACCCTCTCCGACTTCAGCCACCACTCCACAACCAGGCGGTCGGTGGGCAGACCGCCCTGCAACGGCGAGGTGGACGGCCCATAGATGTTCCGCATGTAGCGCCGCGCGATGGCGCCCAGCCGCGCAATGTTCAGGTGCGCGTTCTTGATCTCCAGCGGGTCGAAGGTCCACTCCATCCGGTCGATGCCGCGCTCCAGCGCATCGTCGCGCTGCGCCAGCTTCAACCGCCGCCCCAGCCCCGCGTTGCGATACTCCGGCAGCACGGCCAGCATGTGCGAGTGCAGGTATGGCTTGCCGTCGTGATAGCCGGGTAACGCCATTGCGAAGCCCACCAGCGCTTCTCCGTCGAATGCCCCCAGCACCTGTCCGCCGATGCGCTGGGCGACCAGGAAAACGCGCTTCGGTACCAGCTCGCTGTCGCTGTATCCCCACACCGCGAGCTGCACCTTGACCGCCTGCTCGAAGTCCGCCAGCGTCTTCACCGGCGCAATGCGGAACTGCTTCGCATCGCCCAATTGTTTCGGCGCGCTCATGGCTTCAACTCATCCGGCACAGCATCGTCTCCGCGTTTCGCGCGGTTCCACAGCGCATCCAACTCGGCGGGAGTGAGCGAGGCCAGTGCGTCGAAGCCGCCCGCGCTCGCCTCCATCGTTTGGAAACGCGCGCGAAACTTCGCATTCGCCGTGCGCAGCGCGGACTCCGCATCCGCCTTCAAGTGCCGCGCCAGATTCACCGCCGTGAAGAGCAGATCGCCCAACTCCTCTTCGACGCGAGGATTAGCCGCTTCAACGGGCTTTTTCAGTTCTGCTTTTAATTCCGCAATCTCTTCCTGTAGCTTCTCGAAGAGCCCCTCAACATCCGGCCAGTCGAAGCCCACCTTCGCCGCCTTCGAGCCCAGCTTGCGCGCCTCCATCGTCGCCGGCATGGAGCGCGGAATCGCATCCATCACCGACGCCGCAGCGCTCGCCGAGGAAGCACTCGCGCCCGCCGTCTTCTTTTCCGACGCCGCAGCCAGCTTCTCGCCGCGCTTGATCTGCTCCCAGTTGCGCAGCACCGCGTCCGCGTCGGTCGCATCGGCCAGCTTTCCCTCCACGGGGAATACATGCGGATGACGCCGCACCAGCTTCGCATTCAGATTTGCCGCAACGTCGCCGATGTCGAAGTAGCCCGCCTCCGACGCCATCTGCGCGTAGAAGAGCACCTGAAGCAGCAGGTCGCCCAACTCATCCTTCANNGTCGAAGGTCTGCTCGCGGTCCCACGGACAGCCGCCCGGAGCGCGCAACCGCGCCATGATCGAGATCGCCTCGGCCAGCGGCCCGGCAGCCCGTTCCTCCGCGCCGGTCTGCCGCGACTCTACCGCCTGTCGCCCCTGAGCTGTCTCCACTTCGGCCATACCGCTACTTTACCGCGAAGCCGCGCGATGGTTCAGGTTTGTGCCGTGTTAAACCTCTGCGCAGAGGCCCGCTTCCTCAATCATCTCGCGTTGCAATAGTGGCCATTCAGGATTATCGGCCAACTTGATCCCTGCGTGCGCGTAGCGTAACCACGGATTCTCCGGATTGGCCGGATCAAGACACTTGCGTGGGTGCTCGCTTTCCAAGACCACACAGCCGATGCACAATCTGTCGAATAAAGCTCTGATGGTATCCCTTGATTGGTTCGGGGCATGGAACGGCAATCTCTTGAAGTCCTTTCTGGGATACACATGCTCATGCGTGATTCTGGAGCTTTTTGGAAGGCGGTCGCGTTGACTAAAACCTGCTGCAATCTTCCAAGCATCTTCTTTGAGATATAACTCCTTGCCATATCTATTGCGTTCATCATCAAACAGTGCCTTCGCTCCATTGCTCCAAAATTGGCAACCAATATACTTTCCAGTGGCTTCAGTCCATTTCCAGCTAAGACCATCCAAGAGCGTCAGCCCTCCCAAACTGAAGCTGCGATAATAAAGCAACGGATCGCACTTATTATCGTACTTATCTTTGAGTTGCCCATAAACCTCTTCCCCCATATCCATCCTAAGGTCACCGAGGAGTGGGTGCGCGCCGTGATGCTCAGCATTTTTTATGCATTGAAGGACGTCATCAATTATCGTCTCGCGCAGCTTTTCAGTATTTTCGGCGGTATGCTGAAATACATCTCTGAAGACGACATTGGCTTTAGGCCCGCTGCCCATAATCTCATCCTTAGCGATGATGTGCCTTACCCGCGTAGCGCCATCTGGTCGGTCATAATCTGCGTCAGGTCCGGCTTCTTCAACCCATGCTCCTGCTCGTTGAACTTGTCCACCTTGCTGGACCAGTTCATGCTGCAGAACTTCGGCCCGCACATGCTGCAGAACGCGGCCTCCTTGTAGTACTCGTCGGGCAGCGTCTCGTCGTGCATGGCACGCGCCGTCTCCGGGTCCAGCGAGAGCGCGAACTGCTTGTCCCAGTCGAAGGTGTAGCGCGCCTGCGAGATGGCGTCGTCGCGGTCGCGCACGCCGGGCCGGTGGCGCGCCACGTCCGCTGCGTGGGCCGCAATCTTGTAGGCGATAATCCCGTCCTTCACGTCCTTTTCGTTGGGCAGGCCGAGGTGCTCCTTCGGCGTCACGTAGCAGAGCATCGCCGCGCCGTGCCATCCGATCATCGCCGCCCCAATCGCCGATGTGATGTGGTCGTAGCCCGGCGCGATGTCCGTCACCAGAGGCCCCAGCACATAGAACGGCGCGCCATCGCACAGCTCGACCTCCTTGTCCACCTGCATCTTGATCTGGTCCATCGGAATGTGCCCCGGCCCCTCGATCATCACCTGCACATCGCTCTTCCACGCCTGCCGTGTCAGCTCGCCCAGCGTCTTCAACTCGGCAAACTGCGCCTCGTCGCTGGCGTCGGCCAGGCAGCCGGGCCGCAGCCCATCGCCCAGCGAGTAGCTCACGTCGTACTTCGCCATGATCTTTGTGATGCGGTCGAAGTTCTCGTACAAAAAATTCTGCTTGTGGTGCGAGGTCATCCATTGCGCCAGGATCGCGCCGCCGCGGCTCACGATTCCCGTGATGCGCTTGGCCACCATCGGCACATACTGAATCAGCACGCCGGCGTGGATGGTGAAGTAGTCCACGCCTTGCTGCGCCTGCTCCTCGATGACTTCGAGGTACAAATCGATGTTCAGGTCTTCCAGCTTCTTCACCCGCGCCAGCGCCTCGTAGATCGGTACCGTGCCCAGTGGCACCGGCGAGTGGCGCAGAATCTGCTCGCGGATCATGGGAATATCGCCGCCGGTCGACAGGTCCATCACCGTGTCCGCCCCGTAATGCATGGCGGTGTGCAGCTTGCGCAGCTCCTCCTCCACGTTCGACACCATCGCCGAGTTGCCGATGTTGGCATTGATCTTGCACAGCGATCCCACGCCGATCGCCATCGGCTCCAGCTCCGGGTGGTTGATGTTCGCCGGCAGGATCATCCGTCCCGCGGCGATCTCGTCGCGCACAAACTCCGGCGCAATTTTTTCCACCTGTGCCACATACGCCATCTCTTCGGTGACCATTCCCTTGCGCGCAAAGTGCATCTGGCTCATGTTGCTGTCGCCAGTGCGCGCGGCCTCCGCGCGGCGCTTCGCAATCCACTGCGCGCGCGGTGCCGGGACCTTGTAGTCCTTGCCCAAAACATGCGCCCCATTGCCATTCGTCTGCTGATGATTTCCGCTCGCGCTCATTGGTTTTCCCCCCGCATGAAATGCCGATGATCTCTCCAAAGTATACCCGCAACAGCCCCTGTTTGCGCGTGTGGAGACGACGCTGCAAAGCGGCTGGAAAGAGAAAAACCGGAACCGCAACAACACCAACTGCATCAACGAAAAGGCCGCCTGCGTGGTCTTCTTCTTACAAAGAAAATCCACGCAGACGGCCTTTCAGTTCCTACACGAATTGTGGTTCAGCTCTGTTGGTCTACACGCCGCTGAACGCGGAGAATCCGCCATCGATCGGAATCACAATTCCGGTCACGAACTCCGACGCCGGTGAGAGCAGCCACAGCACGCCGCCGAACAGGTCCTTGGATTCGCCTAAACGCCCCATCGGTGTGTGCCCAACGATCGTCTTGCCGCGTGCAGTCCACTCGCCCGTCTCCTTGTCGGTCAACAGAAAACGGTTTTGATCGGTCAGGAAGAAACCGGGCGCGATGGCGTTCACGCGGATCTTCGGCGAGTACTCCTGCGCCATATGCACGGCCAGCCATTGCGTGAAGTTGCTCACCGCGGCCTTCGCCGCCGAGTAGGCGGCAATGCGCGTCAGCGGACGGAATGCGTTCATCGACGAGATGTTCAGGATGGTGCCATACCCCTGCTCCGCCATCACCTTGCCAAAAATCTGCGAAGGCAGAATCGTCCCCATCACATTCAGCTCGAAGACCCAGCGCAATGCGTCCGCGGGAAGATCGAAGAACTTTAACTCAGGGCTGGTTGTGGCCGTCGGCTTATTGCCTCCCGCGGCGTTGATCAGGCAATCCAGCTTGCCCAGGCGCTTCATCACGTCCTCGGCCGTCTTTGCGATGCTCTCGCGATCAAGCACGTTGCACTTGAACACGGAGACCTGCTTCAGGCGCTCTCCCAGGCGCTCGATCGTCGCGGGATGCAGCTCGCTCACGATGTCCAGAATGGCGACCTCCGCGCCGCATCCGGTCAGTGCGTACACTATGTCGCTGCCCAGAACTCCCGCGCCGCCGGTAATGGCCACCGTCTTCCCTTTGAAGTTGTACATCTTCGTCAGTTCTGCCAGATCGAAGGAACTTTGCTGTGTGCTCATAATTTCTCCATTTCATTACTGCGTGCGAAACGAATCCTGTTACATAAAACGCCTGTTGAATCGGCCCGCTCCCGGCGGCGGCGTTCTGCAAAGTGCAACGCCGCTGGCCGGAACCGATTGTTGTTACCGTTGAATGCGCGCCGATCCGCCGCCGGCAAACGCGACCACCTGGTCCAGCGTCGCCATCGTGGTGTCGCCGGGGAAGGTCGTCATCAACGCGCCGTGCGCCCATCCCAGCTTGACCGCCTCTTCCGGCGTCTTGCCGTTCAGCAGCCCATAGATAAATCCCGACGCGAATCCATCGCCGCCGCCGACGCGGTCCAGCACCTTCAGCTCGGCCGTCGGCGCGGTCACTGCCGTGCCGTTCACCCATGCCACCGCGCTCCAACTGTGGTGGTTCGTGTTGTGCACCTCGCGCAGCGTCGTGGCCACCACCTTCGTCTTCGGGAAGCGCTTCACCACCTGCTCCATCATTCCCAGGAACGTGCCTGTGTCCAGCTTGGAGCTGGCTGTCTTGGCGCTGGCCGCGACCTCCGGGCCGGCGAATCCGAGGCCCTTCTGCATGTCCTCCTCGTTGCCGATCAGCACGTCGACGTTCTCCACGATCGCGCTCATCACCTTCTGTGCGCGCTCGATGCCGCCCATCGTCTTCCACAGCTTCTCGCGGTAGTTCAGGTCGAACGACGT
>PLOU01000157.1:0-122 GCA_003142235.1 Granulicella sp. | reverse complement strand
TTGCAGCGGTTGTAGAAGACGATCGGAGCGCGCACGCCAAATCCCTGGTCGCTGAACACCGTGGCCATGTTCGGCCCGCGCACGCCGTCGTGCGCAAACCGCTTGAAGATCGGCTTCACGCC
>PLOU01000024.1 GCA_003142235.1 Granulicella sp. | reverse complement strand
GGCGGAAGCCGGCGACTCCGCGGCTGAGCCAGAAGCGGGCGGTTGGGGCGAGATCGGAGGGGACGGAGGGGGCTGAGAGGACGACGAGGACACGGATGCCGCGGCGGCTGGCCTGATGGATGAGCTCGTCGAAGTCGTCGAGGGCGGGATCGGGGGCAAGCGAGGCGGGCAGCGGGGGCATGGGGACGACGAGCGCGTCGACGCCGAGAGAGTGCAGGGCATCGAGACGGGCGGCGATGGATTTGTAGTCCGCGCTCTGCTGAAGCTGGAGCTGTTCGGCGGGGCTTCCGCCGGGTGGGTTGGCGGGGCTTGAGGAGACTTGATAGAAGACGGCCTGACGCCACCAGGGATCGTTGTTGAGGCCGGAGCCTGCCAAGCCGGGGCGGGCGAGGGTCTGCGCGGCGGCGGGGAGGGCGAGGGCGAGCAGGAGCGCGGTGAGAGCGAGGCGGGGCATGGAGTCGATTGTCTCGCGCCAGGGGGCCCGGCGGGAAGTACGGAGATGGTACGCGAGTCCAGGGAAGGTCTGCACAAGTGTTCGAGATTCCCTCGGCGGCTAAAGCCGCATTGGATATAGGCCGCAACCGGCGGGACTAAAGTCCCGCCCCTTCAAAACGGGGACTGAAGTACAGTCCCTTCAAAACGAGGACTGAAGTACGGTCCCTTCAAAACGAGGACTTATTCAGAGGTTCCCTAGTTTGGCGAGGGGGGCTCGACGTGGTCGATGACGAGGGTCTTGACGGGGCCGTGGGTGGAGATGAGTTTGAGGCCAAGCTGCTCCTGGAGGGCGGTGAAGAGCGATGGGCCGCCGGCGAGTGGCGAGTCGACAGGGGTGTCGTCCGGCGTCCACTCCAGGGAGAGGTCGTATTTTCCGGTGAGGCCGGTCTTGTCGACGACGGGGCGCTTGAGGTCGTACGTCAGATAGTCGATGAGCGAGGGGATGGTGACCGCCTGACCGAAGAGCCGGCCCCGACCGAGCGGCATTAGGGAGCCGATGGGCATGGGATTGCCGTCGGGCCCTTTGATCCCCTTGGCGAAGCCGTCATTGGGAGTGGATTCAGGGAGCTTCGATCCACTCTTCGCGATTTCGAGCTCGTAGATGGGGGCGTCTTTGGTTTCGTTGTGGACGATGAGCTTGAAGCGGTCGGCGAGCAGCGACTGGATCATCTGCCTGCGCTGGGCTCCGGTGAGCTTGGGCGGAGGAGCGTCGGCGGCGGGTGTGACCTTGGCGTCGATGTCGTAGCCAGTGGTGCCGATCCAGTCTGGGCCTCCGACGATGGTGTCCCACTTGACGTTGTAGGCGTCCATGATGAGGTATTTCAAAGTGCCATTTCCGACGGAGTAGCCGTCGGGCGTGTCGCGTATAAACATGCGATTGATCACGACGTCGTTGCTGACTGTGGTCGTTTTGATTTTGGTTGGGTGGATGGAGATGGCGTCAAAGGCCAGTGGCGCGGCAGCGGGCGTGGCATTCGGCGGGGCGGTTGCGGCGGGTGACTGAGCGAGTGCGACAGGTGCGGCGAGGACGATGAGGGCGGTGGCGAGGAAGAGATTTGTGCGGCGAGCGGACTTGCGGGCAGGACGTTTGTTCCTCATGCGGGGTCTCGTTTCTTGCGCGATGGTCCGTTAAACGATTCGGCAGACTGGTGGAGTTGAATGAGCAGGTTGCTTCGCCGGATCATGACAATCACGGTAGTACGACTATTATCGTATGTCAACGGCGTAAATCGTATTACGACAGATATTTTTCTCAGGGAAGTCTGGCGGCTGGAAGTACGGAGATGGTACGCGGGAAGAACCCACATCTCAGAAGCGAGATGTGGGGCACCCGGCACACGGCAAGGGTCGACGCAGGAGTCAGCGCAGGAGGAGGACGATGAGCACGATAAGAAGGATGAGCGAGAGACTGCCTCCGCCGTAGTAGCCGAGGCCCGGGCCCATGCGGTAGCCGCCAAAGCCGAAGCCGAAGATCAGGAGGATGAGAATAATTGGAATAAGCATGGAAGACTCCGTTCAAGAGAGGATTTTGTAGCGGCCGGATCAAGGGCCTGAGGAGTAGGATGCGGATTCCGGGGAGGATGGTAGACTGGGTGTGTGCCGGGCCCTACGCGACGTGATCCCGCCAACCCCGCCAGGTCCGGAAGGAAGCAACGGCAACGGGCCATTACGGGCGCAGTAGATCGCCCGGTACTTTTTTAAATGCGGTTGTTGGTTGCTGGTTGTTGGTTGACGGCGGCTGGACGGGATTCCCCCCCTTGAACAATTTGAGTGTGTTTTGGCGCGCGGCGCGCGAGGGGTGTTTGCTGCTGCGCGAGCGCGATGGGAAAACAAGCAACGGCAAAGGAAAAAGCAGATTCCTCCGCTACGCTGCGGAATGACAAGCAAGAACAAGCAACGACGAAATACGGGGATTCTTCACTCCGTTCAGAATGACAAACAAAGAAGAGATAACGGTGGCATTGTTGGGAGAAAGGTTCGGGCGGTATTGGCGGGGCGAGCTTCGTCGGGGTCCTTCGCGCTCGAAAGACGCGCTCAGGATGACAGCAAGAACAGACAACGACACGATTGCGTAGGGTTGGACTTGTTCTTGGGGCGCGGGTCGGAGAGAATGATTCGGGGCCGGGTTGGGCCAAAAGAGACAGTGAGGTGATGGATTGAGTCTGACGTTGAAGGCGCGGCAGAGCGTGCGGGTGAAGATCAGTTCGGTGGGGACGTACGTTCCGCCGCGGTTGCTGACCAATGCGGACCTGGAGAAGATGGTGGCGACCAACGACCAGTGGATCACGGAGCGGACGGGGATCCGCGAACGGCACATTGTGGAGAAGGGCGTGGCGTCGAGCGACCTGGGGGCGGAGGCGGCGCGGCGGTGCCTGGCGGCGCGTGGGATTGCGGCGACGGAGGTGGAGGCGATCGTGGTGGCGACGGTGACGCCGGACATGCTGTTTCCGGCGACGGCGTGCCTGATCCAGGAGAAGATTGGGGCGAAGGGCGCGTGGGGGTTCGACCTGTCGGCTGCGTGCTGCGGGTTTCCCTACGCATTGCAGGTGGGCGCGAAGCTGGTGGAGAGCGGGGCGCACAAGAAGGTGTTGGTGGTGGGCGCGGACGTGATGAGCTCGATCATCGACTATACGGACCGGACGACGTGCGTGATCTTCGGCGACGGCGCGGGGGCGGTTCTGCTGGAGCCGTGCGCGGAGGGCGAGGTGGGAATGATCGACTACTACCACGAGATCGATGGGTCGGGCGCGAGGTCGCTGTATATGCCGGGGGGCGGGAGCCTGCATCCGCCGTCGGCGGAGACAGTGGCCGAGAAGATGCACTACGTTCACCAGGACGGGCCGGCGGTGTACAAGTTCGCGGTGCGCAAGATGGCCGAGGCGACCGAGACGGTGCTGGCAAAGAACGGCGTGACGGGCAAGGATGTGGACTGCTTTATTCCGCACCAGGCGAACAAGCGGATCATCCAGTCGACGGCGGAGCGGCTTGGACTGCCGATGGAGCGGGTGGTGATCAATATCGACCGCTTCGGGAATACGACGGCGGCGACGATCCCGCTGGCGATGCAGACGGCGATGGAGGAGGGCCGTGTGAAGAAGGGCGACCTGGTGCTGCTGGCCAGCGCGGGGGCGGGATTCACCGTGGCGGCGACGCTGTTGCAGTGGGAGATTTGAAAGAACAGGGAACAGGGAACAGGGAACAGTGCGGCTTAGAGGAAGCGGAGGGTGGGCAGCGGGGGCAGGAGGGCGGCTTCGGCGGCATAGCGGCGGAAGAGCTCGATGGCGGCGATGCAGGCGGCGTCGAGCGTGTAGTGGATGTTGCGGGTGAGGTAGTGGCGGATCGTTGCCGGTGGGATGGCGATGCGGGGGGTCCATTCTTCGACAAGTGAATCGATGTGGGCGAGGCCGTGGTCGCGGGAGCGCTGGAGATCGGCTGTGAGTTGGGCGGGAGTGACGGCTGAGGCGGCGAGGGCTTCGGGGCGGACAGCCCAGACGGCGGCGACCCAGGGGAGGTGGGTGCGGCTGGTCCACTGATGGGCGAGGTCGAGCCAGAGACATGGGCCTACGGCGGATTCGATTTGGGCGCGTGATTCGAGCGCGACGAGCGCGGGGTCGCCGATGAGCAGAGCGGCGTCGGCGTGGGAGAGCATGGCGATGGGGTCGGCGGGCGCGGGGAGGAATGTGGGGTCGGTGGCGATGAATTTGCGGAAGAGGACCTGCGCGTAGGCGAGCGAACTGCGGGATGCAGTGTCGGCGGCGACGGTGCGGACGCGGGCGAGGGCTTCATCGACGAAAGCGAGGTCGACGGCTCTCGTTTCCCACATCTCAAAATCGAGATGTGGGGCACCCAGTGCTTGTGGCCGACGCAGCTTGACGATGAGCTGGATGGAGCGGACGCGGGCTAGCGAGGCGATGGCGCAGTTGGAGACGATGGCCAGCTCGGGGGTGAGCGCGGCGATGGGGATGAGGCCGAGGTCGGCGCGGCCTTCGATGAGTTCGATGGCGCACTGCGCGGGTTGGGTGGAGTGGACCTGGTAGCGGGTGGCGAGGGCGGAGGCGAGCGGGGGGTGGTCGAAGTCCCACATGAGAGGCGCGGGATTGAGGAAGTTGATGGCGGCGACGCGCAGGCGGGATGGGGCGGAGTGGGGCAAGAGATTAGTTTATGCGCTGCGGAGGGCGATGAATGGATGCGAGTTGGCTAAATCAACGCCTGTCTATCCTGTCACGCCAAAATATAGAGCGGGCTTTCAGCCCTTTGGGGCTTGTCTTGGCCTTATACCTGGGGCTCCGCCCCAGGCTGGTATGGGACGCGCCGTTGGCGCTGTTTGTGAGATGTGGGTTTCGTGATACTCTCCTGCGGATGTAGGATTTGTCTGCGAGGGCGAAATGTTTATTCACACGTTTGCATTGCGATGGGTAGCGGGAACGACCGAGGAACAGAAGCAGCGGGCAAAGAGGGAGATTCTGGCGCTGCAGGGAAAGATCGCGGGGCTGCTGGCGACGCATGTCGGCGAGAACCTGTCTCCGCGGGCCAAGGGAACGAACTTCGGCGGGGTGATGATGTTTACGGACCGCGCAGCGTTCGAGAGATATTTTTCTCATCCGCTGCATGATGCGTTGATGACGTGGCTGATGCCGCTGGTGGACCCGACGGAGCTGGACATGGAGGCGACAACTTCGACCGAGGAGTTCAAGGGCTAGAGGCGGAGAGATCGCGATAGCCTGCGGGGAATGCGGCAATTTTTTGCAAGCGGTGGGACGGAGCGAGATGAGCAGCGACGCGGAGCGGGATGCGCTGAAGAGGGACGAGGTGGGGCGGCTGGGGTGGATGGCGCTGATGCTGACGCCGGAGATGGGGCCGACACGGATTGCGCGGGCGATGGAGCGGCTGGCGAGAGGCGGGGCGGGACTCGACTTAAACGAAACAGGCCACAACTCAAACGGATCAGCGCGGGCATTTTGCGGGGCGGAGCGGGTGTTTGATGCTTCGCTGACGGAACTGGAGGCGGCGGGAATGCCGGCCGGCGCGGCGCAGTTTGTCAGTGATGGGAGGGCGCGGGCGGCGGCGGAGAAAGAGGCGAAGCAGGTTGCGGAGGCGGGCGGAATTTTTCTGACGCGGGAGGACGAGGCTTATCCGGGACGGCTGCTGGAGATCTACGATCCGCCGGCGGTGCTGTGGGTACGCGGCGATGCGAAGCTGCTGGAGCGGCCGGGGATTGCGGTGGTGGGGACTCGGCACCCTACTCCGTATGGCGTGGGGATGGCGGAGATGCTGTCGCGCGACCTGGCCAACCGGAGGATGACGATCCTGAGCGGGATGGCGCGCGGTGTGGACTCGGCGGCGCACAAGGGCGCGCTGGATGCGGGCGGGAAGACGGTGGCGGTGTGGGGGACGGGGATCGATGTGGTGTATCCCAAGGAGAACAAAAAACTGGCGGAGCGGATTGTGGCGAGCGGGGGAGCGATTGTGAGCGAGCTTCCGTTGGGGACGTTTCCGGCGCCGCAGAACTTTCCTCTGCGCAATAGAATTCTGAGCGGGATGAGCGTGGGCGTGCTGGTGGTGGAGGGCGGCGAGTACAGCGGCACGCGCATCACGGCGCGCTGCGCGATGGAACAGAACCGCGAGGTGTTCGCGGTGCCGGGCAATGTGACCAACAAGAGCGCGTGGGGGCCGAATACGCTGATCAAGCAGGGCGCGAAGCTGACCGCGACGTGGGAGGACATCTGGGAGGACCTGCCGACACAGATCCGGTTGCAACTGGAAGAAGAGATGGAGGCGGCGGGGCAGATTGAATCGAAGACGGGCGGGAGCGCATCTCTGTTTGAAGACGAGAAGCCGATGCCGGAGGCTGAGCGGGTGGTTCTGGAGAAGTTGCGGCGAGACGAGTCGGTGCAACTGGATACGCTGATCGAGGGGTTGGAAGGAACGCTGGGGTCGGCGGAGATCTTTACGGCGCTGTTTGAGTTGGAGCTGAGGGGACGGGTGAAGCAGATGCCGGGGAAGAATTACGTGCGCTGCTTCTGAGGGAAAGACGAACGCGGATTTGCTCGGATTGAGAACATGCAACGGCAAACGCAGAAGCAGATTCCTCCGCTTCGCTACGGAATGACAAGCCGAAAAAAACGGAATGACAAACCGTAAAAAGACGGAATTACAAACGAGACGGATTTGTGGTGGGGGAGTGTATGGGTGTAGATTCTCGACTGGCGCCGGAGATTTTGGCGAGGGCGGTGGGTTCGCATCTTTTTGGGGTTCCGTGTTAGGTTCGCAATGGAACGGTGGAAGACGACGAAGATTGCCGCGCGGCAATCGAATTTTGAATTGAAGAGGACGAATGGCAAAGTCACTTGTGATCGTGGAATCGCCGGCGAAGGCGAAGACGATCAATAAATATCTGGGCGGCGAGTTTGTGGTGGAGGCCTCGATCGGCCACATCATGGACCTGCCGAAGAACGAGATTGGGGTGGAGCTGGAACGGCGGACGTTCGAGCCGACGCTGGTGGTGTCACCGGGCAAGGAGAAGGTGGTGGAGCGGCTGAAGAAGCTGGCGGCCAAGGCGGACTTTGTTTATCTGGCACCCGACCCGGACCGCGAAGGCGAGGCGATTGCCGCGCACCTGGCGATGCAACTGCTGCCGGTGATGAAGGACAAGAGCAAGCTGCGGCGGGTGACGTTCAACGAGATTACACAGAAGGCGGTGAAGGCGGCGTTCGCGCACTCGCGGGACATTGATGAGCGCCTGGTGGATGCGCAACAGACGCGGCGGGTGCTGGACCGGCTGGTGGGCTATCAGATATCTCCGCTGCTTTGGGAAAAAGTCCGGCGCGGGTTGAGCGCTGGGCGGGTGCAGACGGTGGCGCTGCGGCTGATTGTGGAGCGCGAGCAGGAGATCAACGAGTTCAAGCCGGTGGAGTACTGGAATATCGATGCAAAGTTGAAGACGGCGAAGGACGAGGAGTTCACGGCGAAGTTTGTCGGCGTCGATGGCGTGGCGGCGCGGGTCTCGAATGGAGTGGATGCAGACGGCAAGGAGCAGTTTCTTGCGAGTGCGTTGCCGGACAAGGAAGCGGTCGATGAAGTTCTCGCCGAGTTGGAGCGCGCGAAGTGGAGTGTGCGCGGGGTGGAGAAGAAGGAGCGGCGGGCGAACCCGACGGCGCCGTATATCACCAGCAAGCTGCAACAGGACGCATCGAGCCGGCTGGGCTTCAACGTGCGGCGGACGATGGGCGTGGCGCAGCGATTGTATGAGGGCGTGGAGATCGGCAAGGAAGGGACGGTCGGGCTGATTACGTATATGAGGACCGACTCGACGCGCGTCTCTCCGGATGCGATTGTGGAGGCGCGGGAGTACATCGCGAGGCTGGGCAAAAAATATCTGCCGGAGAAGGCGAATGAATTCGCGGGCAAGCGGCAGGCGCAGGCGCAGGACGCGCACGAGGCGATCCGGCCGACGCGGGTGGACTTTACGCCGGAGTCGATTCGTGGTTCGCTGAGCGAAGAGCAGTACAAGCTGTACAAGCTGATCTGGCAGAAGTTTGTTTCGAGCCAGATGACGCCAGCGGTCTTCGACCAGACGACGGTGGACGTTGCGGCGCGGGCGGCGGAGCGGACGTACGACTTCCGCGTGAACGGGAGCGTGCTGAAGTTCGACGGATATTTAAAGGTGTGGGAGGGCGGGTCGGAGGACACGATTCTGCCGGAGTTGACGGCGGCGCAGACGCTGGAGAAGATCTCGGTGGCGAGCGAGCAGAAGTTTACTCAACCGCCGCCACGGTTCAACGAAGCGAGTTTGGTGAAGACGCTGGAGGAGCGGGGGATTGGGCGGCCTTCGACCTATGCGTCGATCATCAATACGATCCAGGACCGCGACTATGTGAAGAAGATCGACAAGAAGTTTGTGCCGACGGAGATCGGGACCGTGGTGACGGGGTTGCTGGTGAAGAACTTTCCGTACATCTTCGACACGCAATACACGGCGAAGCTGGAGAGCGAGCTGGATGCGGTGGAGGACGGGGAGGAGCGCTGGACCGACCTGCTGAATGGGTTCTACGACCACTTTGAGCAGGAGCTGGTGGTGGCGGGCGAGCAGATGGAAGACATCAAGCGGATGGAGCACGCGACGCCGGAGATATGCGACAAGTGCGGCAGCCCGCTGCTGTTGAAGTGGGGCAAGTTCGGGAGTTTTTATTCCTGCTCGAACTTCAGCAGGCTGAAGCCGATGACGGTGGGCTCGGGGGCGTGGAAGAAGGACGCGACGGCGGTGGTGAAGAAGATCGGGAAGGCGCTGAAGTTCCCCATGACGGTGAAGGCGGCGAATGGGCATGTGGTGGAGTACACGCAGCAGGTTGGCGACGCGAAAGAGATGGCGGCGGCGATCGAGTTGGCGCAACAGGCGGGCAAGAAGGTGACGGTGGAGCAGGTGAGCTGCGGCTTCACCAAGGAGAACTTCGCGGCCAAGCCGGACCTGAACGCTCCGGGGGCGGACGAGGTGGCGGAGGAGGAGTTCTGCGACAACTGCGGGCGGGTGATGGTGCTGCGCAATGGGCCGTGGGGGCCGTTCATGAGCTGCCCAGGCTACAACGAGGACCCGCCTTGCAAGACGATCCGCAAGCTGACGCAGAAGGTGCAGCAGAAGCCGCCGGTGGTGCTGGATGAGATGTGCCCGAAGTGCGGCAAGCCGATGTTGCAGCGCGACGGGCAGTACGGCGAGTTCATCGCGTGCAGCGGCTATCCGAAGTGCAAATATGTGAAGCAGGAGCTGCTGGAGGTTCCGTGCCCCAAATGCGGCGGCGACGTTGCGGTGCGCAAGACGAAGCGCGGCGATACGTTCTATGGGTGCGTGAACTATCCCAAGTGCGATTTTTCCAGCAACCAGAAGATGGTCAATGAGGTTTGTCCGAAGTGCGATAGCGCGTACCTGCTGGAGTTGTCGAACGCGAAGGGGACGTTCCTGGTGTGCCCGAACAATCGCGAGGCGCTGCCCAAGCGGCGGTCGAAGAAGGGGGCGAAGGTGGAAGAGCCGACGACGCCGGAGTGCGGGTTCCAGAAGAAGATTGGGCCGCCGCCGGCGGTTCCTGTGCTGGAGATGCCCGACCCGGAGAAGACGCGGGCGGTGGTAGAGAGCGTGGCTTGATGGGTCGGAAGAAGTGTGGGATGGGCTGAAAAGATGACCTCAGGGGCTAAAGCAAAACCATTGTTGGGGTGGTCCATTGAACCCGGAAGGCCAACGGCAAGACAAAGACGAAAGGCATGATTCTTGAGCTGTAAGCGATCAGCCATCCAGCTATCAGCTAAGGCGGTGGAACAAACATCGCTGGTTTTGCTCTCAGCAAAACGGGCTTTTAGATCGAACGATGTGATCTGATGGAGTTAGTCCGTACCCACTCGAAGTTGTGGGTGGGCTTTCGTTTTTTTGTCAACTCTGATACAAAGGCGTTGTGGAATGATGGGCTTGAGGGCCCGGGATGCCTGGCGGGTTTTCTCCGCTGGCAGCGTAACTTATTGAAAACAATACAGGATTTGTCTATGGCTAAGGCAGTATGGAATGGTCAGACCCTCGCCGAAAGCGAGACGGTTGAGACGGTTGAGGGAGTTGTTTACTTTCCTGACGAATCGATGAACCGGGAGTTTTTCCGGGCCAGTTCGACGACTTCGAGCAACACGTGGGGGCAGGCGCGGTACTACACGCTGGTGGTGGATGGGCAGGAGAACCCGGATGCGGCATGGTACTACCCCGATCCGAAGCCTGTGGCGCGCAGCGTGAAACACCATGTGGCGTTCTGGCGCGGGGTGGATGTTACGACATAGGTTGCTGGTTGACGGTTATTAAAAGGGAAGGCCCGGCTGTTGGCCGGGCTTTTCTCTGTCTTGAATGGTCTGCGGTCCACGCAAGGCGCGGGTCTGGGTTTACCTGGGAGGTTCTGTGGAGGGGGGGAGCTTCCAGAGTTCGATGCGGGTGGAGGAGGCGTAGAGCGCTGGGTGGAGGGACCAACCAGTGAACCTCTGGTTGACGGAGTAGACGAGGACGGAGTCGGGGGTGGGCCGATTGCCGATCCAGTATTGCGCGCCCTGGGAGCGCGCCCACTGCACCGTGGTCTGGGGAGGAAGGTTGATGTAGGGGATGACTGCCGGGGGGGTGATTCCGCCGGTGTCGACGAGGGGGTGTTGGGAGATGAAGGCGATCTGGCCGATGAACTGGACGGCTACCGGCGCGTCCGGCGGGATGTGGTCGTGGATGAAGAGGGCGAGGTCTTTGGTGGTCTGACAGTCTATTGCTTTGTTGCGGATGAAGGGACGGACGGTGATGACGCTGACGGCGAGGGATGCGGCGAGGGCGGCGAGGTAGAGGAGGCGGGCGGTGCGTGGCGCGGACTGGAGGGCGAGAACCAGGATGACGAGGGTGAGGCCGGGAGCGGTGACCAGGACGTAACGGGTCTGGACGTAGGTGTGGTTGGCAATGTAGAAGAGGGTCGCGATCAAAGGCCAGAGGAGGAAGATCCAGCCGGCGAGGGGAAGGCCGCGGGTGGGCGTGGACTCGGTGGGAGTGGGGCCGGAGGGACGCGCGAAGGCAGAGGCGACGGCGTGTTGCAGGGAGCGGCGGACGGCGGCGGGCCGCAGCAGAAGATAGAGGATGCCGGCAATGATGCCACAGAGGATGAGAGGGAAGCCGAGCGAGTAGACGGAGAGGAGACGGTGGAGGACGGAGTCTGCGGGGCCGGCGCGCTTGGCGGCGTTGGTGTTGGGCAGGAGATGTCCGAAGGCGTGGAGCGAGTAGAGGACCCAGAGCGAGAGTGGAGCGGCGAGCAGGAGCAAACCTGCGATGAAGGCTGACAGTTTGGAGGGCGAGGTTGGGTTGCCGGGAAGACGGCGCCACTGGGCGACGAGGGGAAGAATGAGGAGCGCGGTGAGGAATGCCATCTCCGGGCGCAGGAGGGGAATGATGCCGGCGAGCAGGCAGGCGGCGAGAAGGGTTTTTGTTGAGGGCTGCGCGCGGGTGGCGGCGAGGACGGCAAAGAAGGCGAGGCCGAAGGCGGCGAGGGGCTCCATTCCCGAGAAGATCCAGTAGCAGGTGTATGGGTTCGCTACGATGAGGAGCAGAAGGGCGGCGGGGAAGAGCGCGGCGTCGGGATGCGAGGGAATCATCGAGGAGGCGAGGCGGCGGGCGAAGGCGTAGCAGCCGGCGAGCGAGAGGGCCGCGCCGAGAGCGGTGAGGAGCTTGCCGGCGACGAGCCAGTTGGGGATGAGGAAGTGCGTTGCGGCGAGCAGGAAGACCCAGAGGGGCGCGGTATCGCCGGCGACGACGCGGCCGTTGAAGGCGAAGCCACGGCCGGCGGCGAGGCTGCGGGCGAACTCGAGATGGATGTAGGCGTCGTCCTCCCAGTAGTGCCATGCGTGGACGAACCAGTAGACGCACCAGAGGAGGGTGAGAGCGAGGAGAAGTGCGGTTGCGATGCGGGCTTGCGCGGTCGAGCTGTTTTGAGAGGGCATCGTTGGGCGTTCCTCGGGGCTGAACATCATGGGAGAAAGAATCGTAGCTGGATTGAAAAACTGACCTCAGCGGCTAAAGCCGCAATTCAAATGCAGCGTTTACGGCACGGGTAAACCCGTGCCCTTAAGCAAAACGGGCTTTCACAGCATGTGAAGCTGTGCCCTTAAGCAAAACGGGTATTTCCGCAGCTTGTTGATCACGGCAGGGACGATTATAAAGCGGCGGGATGAGGCGGAGGCTGCGGGAGCGATTATTCTGGAGAGGATGCAGCCATTTCTTGAGCTGGTGGATGTAAATGTTGCGCGCGGCGGGCGGACGGTGCTGCACGGGATCAACCTGCGGGTGGAGGCGGGCGAGCAGATTGCGGTGCTGGGGCCGAATGGATGCGGCAAGACGACGCTGATCAAGACGATGACGTGCGAGTGCTATCCGCTGGCGCAGGAGGGGACTCGGGTGAGCATCTTCGGGCGCGAGCGGTGGGACCTGACCGAGCTGAAACGGCGGCTGGGGGTGGTTTCGGACGAGCTGCCGGGCAGGCCGACGCTGCGGACGACGGGGCGGGACGCGGTGCTGACGGGGTTCTTCTCCAGTTCGACGCTGTGGCCGAACCTGGTGGTGACGGCGGCGATGCGGGCGCGGGCGGAGGAGGTTCTGGAGCTGGTGGGCGCGGCGGGGACCGCGGAGAAGCTGGTGGGAGAGATGTCCGCGGGCGAGCAGCGGAGGGTGATGATCGGGCGGGCCCTGGTGGGGTCGGGGGCGAGCGGGGCGGAGGGTTTTGTGGGGACGAATGAGAACCAGATGCTGCTGCTGGATGAGCCGTCGAATGCGCTGGATCTGGCTGCGCAGCAGGGGCTGCGCGGGATGCTACGGCGGCTGGCACAGCAGGGGACGGGGATTCTGCTGATCACGCACCAGATTGCGGACATTCTGCCGGAGATTGGGCGGGTGATCCTGATGCGGGAGGGGCGGATTGTGGCGGACGGCGCGAAGGAGAAGCTGCTGACGGCGCGGGTGCTGAGCGAGCTGTTCGGGGTGGAGGTAAGTGTGATGCGGCGGGATGGGTTTTTTCATGCGTGGTGAGGGGCGAGTGGGTTTGTTGGGAGAAAGGGACGGGCGGTTGTGGGTGGTATGGAGTTTGTCGGGGTCCTTCGCGCTCGAAANNTGACAGCAAGAACAGACAACGGCTAAGAACAAGCAACGACGAAATGCGGGGGTCCCTCCACTGCGCCGCTCACGATGAGACTGTGAGCGGCTTCGGTCGGGATGACGGTTGTTTCGAGATGGGTACAAAGGTCAGCGGGGGATGTCGATGGGGCCGTTTTTGTCGTCGGGGGATTTGTTGGGGGGATGGGCCTTGAACCAGGCGGCCTGGTCGGCGGCGAGCTGGGTGGTGTCTTCGCGGAGGTCGCGGAGGGACTCGAGGGCGAGCTTGCGGGCGATGTTGTAGGCGTCGTCTTCGGGGAGGGCGTTGAGGGCGGCGGACCAGCGGGGGATGGCGGTGAGGATTTTGGGGAGGGCGCGGCGCAGGTCGACGTGGCGTGGGCCGTAGTCGTCGAGGTTGTCGGAGAGCTGGTCGGCGATGGAGGTGAACTGAAGGATGAGGTCGTGAGTGTCCTGCTCGCGGCCGGGGCGGCGGGGATGGGCGTAGAGGTCGTGCAGCTCCTGGGTGCGGAGGTCGAGGAAGTTGACGAAGAGCAGGACGCAGTCGGCGGGATAGTAGCGGTACTCTCGGACCTGATCGATCTCGGCCTGGGTGAGGGAGGAGTCGGGCGGCTGGGCGCGGAGGGGAACGGCGAGGGTGAGGAGTACGAGGGCGAGGATGAGGCGGCGGGGCATGAGGCGGACCTCTGTTGAGGGCTAGTTTAGCGCGCGGGTTATTCGCAACGGCGAAGAACAAGCAACGGCGAAATGCGGGGGTCCCTCCACTCCGCTACGCTCCGGTCGGGATGACGGTTGTATGGCAAGGAAATCGATGCAGGAGAGGTTAGTGGGCGGCGGGGGGAGGGTGGCCGGGCTGGACTTTTTTGAAGAGCCAGGAGATGGCGAGGCAGAGGAAGCTGAGCAGGCAGAGGGAGCGGAAGACGTCGACGAAGGCCCAGAGGGCGGCCTGGCGGTGGAGTTCTCCGTAGAGGAGGGACTGGGCGGGGTGGAGGGAGTTGGCGGGGCCGAAGGAGTTGGCGAGGGCGTGTTGGGCGCCGGCGAGCGAGTTCTGGAAGGGACGGCTGGTGAGGGGGACGGAGTTGAGGATCTCGTTCTGGTGGACGGCGGTGTGGCGGGTGAGCAGCGTTGTGGCCAGCGAGATTCCGATGGAGCCTCCGATGTTGCGCATGAGGTTGAAGATGCCGCTGGCGCTGCCCATCTGTTCGTTGCGCAGGGTTCCGTAGGCGGCGATGGAGATGGGGACGAAGACGAAGCTGAGGCCGAAGCCGGTGATCATGATGGGCAGGAGCAGGGTGGTGGGCGAGATGTCCAGGGTGATGTTGCCGAAGTAGAGAGTGGTGAGGCCGAAGATGGTGAATCCGAAGGTGAGGAGGTAGCGTGGATCGACGCGGTTGGAGAGGTAGCCGATGGCTGGCAGGCCGCAGATGGTGCCGAGGCCGCGGGGGGCGACGACCAGACCGGCGGTGAAGGCGGTGTAGCCGAGCAGCTCCTGGTAGAAGAGGGGAAGGACGACGACGGTGGAGTAGATGGCGATGCCGAAGAAGAAGATGAGCAGGCAGCCGACGCCGAAGTTGCGGTTTTTTAAGAGCTTGAGATCGACCATGGGCTCGTGCTTGCGCCAGGAGTGCCAGACGAAGAGAGCAAAGCTGGTGATGAGGAAGAAGAAGGCCCAGCGGAGCCAGAGAGCGCCGAACCAGTCGTCCTCCTGGCCCTTGTCGAGGATGATCTGAAGGAGGCCGGTCCAGACGACGAGGGCGCCGAAGCCGATGTTGTCGAATGCGGGGACGCGGGCGTTTTTGATGTAGGAGGGGTCGTGGACGAAGCGGTTGATCATGAAGAGGGCGAAGATGCCGACGGGGATGTTGATGTAGAAGGCGTATCGCCAGGAGTAGGTGTCTGTGAGCCAGCCGCCGAGGGTGGGGCCGAGGACAGGGGCGACGACGACTCCGAAGCCGAAGAGGGCCATTGCGGCGCCACGCTTGCGCGGGGGGAAGGACTCCAGCATGATGGCCTGGGANNAACTTGAGGGAGCACCAGTTGCTGGCGGGAAGGACGATGGCGTTGGCGACCAGATAGCTGGTGAGCACCCACGTGGCCTCGTCGGTGGTGGCGGAGAGCGAGCCGGCGATGTAGGGGAGGGCGACCGAGGCGATGGCGGTGTCGAGCACCTCCATGAAGGTGGCGAGCATGACGGCCGCGGCGATGAGCCAGGGATTAACGCCGGCGGTGACCTCGGCTGAGAGGTCGGGCGGAGCTGAGGCGGTGACGGCCATGCGGGGCGGGAGACTCCTTGGCGCAGGGGATGCGATGCTTCAGATTAAATGCTTCCCTCTTAGGATATAGAGTTTGGGGCGCAGACGCGGAGGAGCATTTTGCCGCCGGGGGCGGCAGCGTGCGCAGCGCGGCTTGCGCAGGCGGAACGATACGCCGGGGGGCGTTGGGTGGAATGAAAAAATGGGTTGGATTGGGAGCCCCCGGCTACACTTATTGCATCATATAAGTTGACAATAAGTCACTCACATGTGAGAATGGGAGTGTTGATGGATGGTTTGAAGGCGCGAGCCGGTTGGTTTTGAGGGATTTGCGCATCAAACGGAATACGGAGATTCTGGCTGCGCCAGAATGACGGGCAAGAACAGGCAACGGCAAGGGCAACTACAGAGATTCTGGCTGCGCCAGAATGACGACCTCAGGGCGTTGCGCCAGAATGACGAGTTCAGGGGTTATCGGACGAGTTTGGGCAGGCTTTTAGAGCTTAGAAGTTAATTTGTGATACAGGAGCGTAAGGCAATGGGAAAGACGATTGGAATCGATCTGGGAACGACGAACAGCTGCGTGGCGGTGATGGAGGGCGGCGAGCCGAAGGTGATCCCCAACGAAGAGGGCGGGCGGACGACGCCGTCGATTGTTGGGTTTACCAAGAGCGGCGAGCGGCTGGTGGGGGCCGTGGCCAAGCGGCAGGCAATCACCAACCCGGAGAACACGGTCTATTCGATCAAGCGGTTCATGGGGCGGCGGTTGAACGAGGTGGGCGACGAGCTGAAGATGGTGCCGTACAAGGTGGTGGCCAAGGGCGACAGCGTGGCCGTGGTGGCGCAGGGCAAGGAGTATTCGGCGCCGGAGATCTCGGCGATGATTTTGCAGAAGCTGAAGAAGGCTGCGGAGGACTACCTGGGCGGAGCGGTGACGGATGCGGTGATTACGGTTCCCGCTTACTTCAACGACGCGCAGCGGCAGGCGACGAAAGACGCGGGAAAGATTGCCGGACTGGACGTGAAGCGGATTGTGAATGAGCCGACCGCGGCGGCGCTGGCCTATGGGCTGGACCGCAAGAAGGACGAGACGATTGCGGTGTACGACTTCGGCGGCGGGACTTTTGACATCTCCATTCTGGAAGTCGGCGAAGGCGTGATCGAGGTGAAATCGACCAACGGCGATACACACCTGGGCGGCGACAATCTGGATCAGCGGATTGTGGATTGGCTGATTGGGGAGTTCAAGACGGACACCGGCCTGGATCTGCACGCCAAGGGCAACGAGATGGCGTTGCAACGGCTGCGGGACGCGGCGGAGAAGGCGAAGATCGAGCTGTCGACGGCGCAGGAGAGCGAGATCAACCTGCCGTTTATTACCGCGGACGCGAGCGGGCCGAAGCACTTGGTGCGGACGCTGAAGCGGCCGCAGTTGGAGCAGATGGTCGATGATCTGCTGCAGAAGTCGGTTGGGCCGTGCAAGCAGGCGCTGAAGGACGCGGGGATCGATGCGTCGAAGATCGACGAGGTGGTTCTGGTGGGCGGACAGACGAGAATGCCGGCGATCCAGGAGCTGGTGAAGAAGCTGTTCGGCAAGGAGCCGCACAAGGGCGTGAACCCTGACGAGGTCGTCGCCATTGGCGCGGCGGTGCAGGCTGGCGTGCTGGCAGGCGATGTGAAGGACCTGCTGCTGTTGGATGTGACTCCGCTGACGCTGTCGATTGAGACGATGGGCGGCGTGGCGACTTCGATGATTGCGCGCAATACGACGATTCCGACCAAGAAGACGGAGACGTTCAGTACGGCGGCAGACAGCCAGACCGAGGTCGAGGTGCATGTGATGCAGGGCGAACGGCCGATGGCGGCGCAGAACCGGACGCTGGGCAAGTTCAAGCTGGGCGGGATTCCTCTGGCGCCGCGGGGCGTGCCGCAGATCGAGGTGACGTTCGACATTGATGCGAATGGCATTCTGAATGTGACGGCGAAGGACAAGGCCACGGGCAAGGACGCGAAGATCGCGATTACCAGCTCTTCGGGGCTGAGCAAGGACGAGATCGAGCGGATGGCGAAGGACGCCGAGGCCCACGCGTCGGAGGACAAGGAGCAGCGAGAGAAGGTGGAGGCCCGCAACGGGCTCGACTCGCTGGTGTACAACGTGGAGAAGATGATCAAGGACGGCGGCGAGAAGGTGGCGGCGGCGGACAAGGTCGATGTGGAGGCGGCGCTGGCAGAGGCAAAAAAGACTCTGGAAGGCGAAGCGAGCGCGGCGGAGCTGAATGCGTCGAAGGAGAAGCTGACGGCGGCGAGCCACAAGCTGGCCGAGGTGCTATACAAGGCGGCGGCGGCTGCTCCGGCAGAGGGCGCGCCGGGCGCGGAGAGCGCGTCGAGTACACAGGAAGAGAAGAAAAAAGACGAAGGTGTTATAGACGCGGAGTATGTGGACGTGGATAAGTAACGACAGCCACGGACGCGATGATGGATGTGGATCGCTGTAGACCGATTCGGCATCCAATCAAGAAGAGAAGCAGGGAAGGGCGCTCTGGTTGAGTTCGGCTAACTGGCCGGATCGGTTGGGGCGCTCTTCTTTTAGAAGGTTGCTGGTTGCTGGTTGAAGCAAGGCTGGCGCGGGGATTTGGGAGGTGGGTGCGATGGCGGAGCTGACGGTTTGGAAGTGCGAGCAGTGGGTTGGGGGAAGCATCAAGGAGCAGAACCTGTTTCGCAGCGAGGAGGCTGCGCGGGAGTTTGCGCGGGCGCTGGCTGGGGTCTCTCCGGACCTGGTGTTCAAGATTGAGCCGATGCCGATCGAGCATGTGTGGAACTGAGGGGAGCGCGTTGAAAAAGCAGATTCCTCCGCTGCTCCACCCCAGCGAGCAAAGACCGCTCGCCGGGGACCCCGGATGCGCTGCGGAATGACAAGCAATAGGGCTGCGGAATGACAAGCAGGGCGTGGGCGAGGGGGGATTCAGGATGGTTCCCCACAGGAATTCCCAAGTTGGGACTGTTGCGCGAGACAAGGACGTGAGAGAGTGTATGAGACAAAAGGACGCATGGAACGGTGGAGATGAAATTTCTGTACGACTGAAGTACTGCTGCAGGGTCTGATCTTCTCAAGGAGCGAGGACGCGAAACGGTCCGGCAGAGATGCTGAGCACGAAGAGCGGCACGAAAGCCGGACAGGGCGCTGAATAACAAGACTGGACAACAGGACTGAACAGCAGAGCGGGACAACAGAACCTGGAACTCAATCGGAGCTTGGAGGGTGAGGCTATGACGGAGACCATGTGGCGGTGTGACCAGGTTCGTGCCGGGCAGTTGTACAACCGGGTGATCTTCAACACGCGCGAAGAGGCCGAGGAGTTTATGACGCGGATGCGGCAGATGGAACCGGACCAGGCGATCTCGGTGGAAGAGATCGAGGCGCGTAAGGTGTGGAACTGAAGGGCTGGCAGGGCCGGAAGCTGAGCTTGGAGCAGGGGTTCAAAAAAGGCGCGGCTTCGGCTGCGCTTTTTTTGAGTGCAGGGCGAAGTTGCAGGAGCGGGATTTCTAGCAACGAGAGAGCGCAGGGATGGCGACACAGACGAAGGACTACTACAGCACGCTGGGGGTGAAGCGGGGGGCGACGGCGGAGGAGATCCGCAAGGCCTTCCGCAAGCTGGCGCGCCGGTACCATCCGGACGTGAACCCGAACGACAAGCGGGCGGAGGAGAAGTTCAAGGAGATCTCGCAGGCCAACGACGTGTTGAGCGACGAGAAGAAGCGGAAGATCTACGACCAGGTGGGATTTTATTCGGACTCGATCGATCCGGCGGCGGCGGAGGCTGCGGCGCGGGGAGGGTATGGCGCGGGATTTGGCGGGGGCGGATTTCCGGGCGGGGCGCGCGTGGGCGGGCGCGGCGGGCAGGAGGTGCCGTTCGACTTTGGCGGCTTCGATTTTTCGGACTTCCAGAGCAGCGGCGGGCACGGGCGCGGCGGAGCTCAGGAGCAGGCGGGCGGCGGGTTTGGCGGGAGCTTCAAGGACATCTTCGGCGGGATGTTCAGCGGCGGGCACAAGGCGCGCGGGCCGCGGCCGGGGACCGATCTGGAGTACCAGGTGAGCGTGGACTTCTGGTCGGCGGTGCGCGGCGGGGTGGCGCGGCTGGAGATCCAGCGGCAGGAGGTGTGCCCGGCGTGTAAGGGCAAGTCGACGATGGGTGGCGGCAGCGAGTGCCCGGAGTGCCACGGCACGGGCCAGGTGACGCAGATGGGCGGACGGATGAAGTTCAACATCCAGTGTCCGCGATGCGGCGGGACGGGCAAGCAGCAGCAGGGCTGCCCGACGTGCAATGGTGAGGGCGTGGTGGCGCGACGCGAGCCGCTGGAGTTCCGCATCAAGGCGGGAACGCGCGATGGGCAGAGGATCCGGCTGGCCGGGCGGGGGAACGCGGGCACGGACGGAGGCGCGGCGGGAGATTTATTTCTGATTGTGAAGGTGGGGACGCACCCGGTGTTTACGCGGGTGGCGGACGACATCCATGTGACGGTTCCGGTGACGATGACGGAGGCTGCGCTGGGGGCGAAGATCGACGTGCCGACGATCGATACACATGACGGCGGCGGGCGGACTCAGTTGAAGATTCCGCCGGGAACGCAGACGGGGCAGAAGCTGCGGCTGAGGGAGAAGGGCGTGCCCAGCGCGTCGCGCGAAGGGATGCGCGGCGACGAGATTGTGGAGGTGAGGATCGTGGTGCCGCATGTGCAGGACGAGCGGTCGAAGGAGATTCTGAGGGAGCTGGCGAAGCTGAACCCGGAGGACCCACGGGCGGAGCTGCTGGGCGAGGTCTGAGGTTATAGTCATGACCCTAGAAGATGAATTTGAAGGTTACCTTCCAACACACCAATTTCTATTGGATAATCCAATTCCGCCACGCGTAGATGGAAACAAGAACAAATCTAATCAACTGCACAAGCTTCTAAAGATTTATAGAGATGAAGTCGAAGAAATTTACAGAGAAGATTTTGATCACACCGATGAATATGGCAATGAAGGTTACCCGGAAGATTGGAAATGGCGGGCCTGGGTGGTTAGATATGACCAGAAATATGTATGTGCGAACAAAAGATGCTCATTAATGAAATGTCTTAGACAGAATGGGATATTTTCGACTACTCGATTGCATGTTGATCATATTCTTCCGATTTCAGAAGGCGGCACTCACGATTTAGAAAACCTACAAGCTTTATGTAGTTTGTGTCATAGCGTGAAGCACCCTGAAAACGAACAGCTACAACTCAATCGTTTTTGGAGCTTGCCTGATTGGATGCGGTCTAATATGTAAAAGATAACCACTGGCGACGAAGCGGAAGTCGAAGGGCGCGTACATGATTTCGGCGGTGGCGGAGATGTTCAGAGAGGCGTAAAGCGTGACTTTTGTCTGGGATGAGCGAAAAGCGGCGGCGAATGTACGCAAGCACGGCGTCTCGTTTATGGAAGCAAGAGACGTATTTCGCGATCCGCTTGAGGTGACAATCGTTGACGAAAGACATTCGATCAACGAGGCGAGGTTCTTCAGCATGGGACGAGGGAAACGAGGAAAATTACTGGCGGTTTCCTATGCGGAGCAGGGTGATACGATTCGAATCATCAGCGCACGGAAGATGACATTGGCGGAAAGGAAACAGTATGAGGAAGGCTGATAAAAATGACGATATTCCGGCGGAGATTGATTTTTCCGGCGGTGTACGCGGCAAGCATACGAACCGATTTGGCGCAGACACGACACTGGTGCTTCTTGAACCGGATGTCTGTAAAACGTTTCCGAATGCAAAGGCAGTGAATTCAGCGCTTCGTTTGCTGATGAAGGCTGGAGCCAAGGCGACGAAGGCCGGTACCACATCGTTGGAGAAGGCCAGCTAGGCACAACCATGGCGACGAAGCGGAAGAAGCAGGGCGCGTACATGATCTCGGCGGTGGCGGAGATGTATGAGATCCATCCGCAGACGCTAAGGCTGTATGAGCGCGAAGGGTTGCTGCTGCCCAGCCGCAGCGAGGGCAACACGCGGCTGTATACCGACGAGGACCTGGAACGGCTGGAGTTCATCCTGAACCTGGCGCGCGATTTGGGGGTGAACATCGCGGGGATCGCGATTGTGCTGCAGATGCGGGAGCGGATGGAGGAGATGAACCGGCAGATGCAGGGGTTCGTGGACTACGTGCGGACGGAGATGCTGGCGCGGATGCAGCAGCAGCAGCCGCAAGCGGGGCTGGTGCCGATGCCACGGCCGGCGATCATTCCGCAGCGGGCGGCGGGGAAGGTTGTGGCTATCCCAGGGAAGGCTGCGGCGGTGAAGGGCGCGATTCTGGGGGCGAAGAGCGCGGGGAAGACGGGGAAGGGGAAGTAGGGCGTCTGCGGCTTGGTTGAAAAACTGACCTCAGCGGCTAAAGCCGCAGTGCAAATGCGGCGTTTACGGCACGGGTAAACCCGTGCCCTTAAGCAAAACAAGGAACTTCCGCTGCTTGACGCACTACACTGGATGCGCGGACGAATACGGCTGAAGGGTGCGATGAGTTTGCTGCTGCGGATTTTGTTTTACTGCGCGCTGACGGGAACGGTGACGTCGGCGATCTACTGCGGGATGGTGCTGGTGGGGGCGGTGCGGTTTGCGCGGAGGAAGCGGCGCGAGGAGCGGACGCCGGTGGAGGTTCTGCCGCCGGTGAGCGTGCTGAAGCCGCTGCATGGGGCTGAGCCGGACCTGGAAGAGAATCTGCGGGGATTCTTTGCGCTGGACTATCCAGAGTACGAGTTGCTGTTCTGCGCGCGCCACGCGGACGACGCGGGGTTGCAGATGGCGCGGCGGATTGCGGCGGAGCATCCGGAGGTGCGGACGCGGTTTTTGACCTGCGGCGAGCCGCGGTTTCCCAATGCGAAGATGTGGTCGATGGCCGCGTTGGCGCAGGCTGCGAGCTACGAGGCGCTGGTGACGAGCGATGCCGATGCGCGCGTGTCGCCGGATTATCTGCGGCGGATGGTGCAGGAGCTGGCCGATCCGGGCCGCGAGCTGGCATCGTGCCTGTATGTGGGGCGGACGACGGGTGGGTTGGCTGCGCAACTGGACGCGGTGGGCAAGAGCGTGGAGATGAGTGGCGGGATTCTTGTCGCCGATATGATCGAGGGCGGGACGCGGTTCGCGCTGGGCGTGAGCATGGTGCTGCGGCGGGGCGCGTTCGTGAAGGCGGGCGGATACGAGGACCTGGGGCAGTACTACGCCGAGGACTTTGTGCTGGGACAGCGGCTGGCGGAGGCGGGGTTCGGGGTGAGAATGGCGAACTATGTGGTTCGGCTGATGGTGCTGCCGCAGGGGCTGCGGGAGTCGTTCCGCGACCAACTGCGATGGATGAAGAGCACGCGGCGGTCGCGGCCGGCGGGACACCTGGGAACGGGGCTGACCTACGCGGTGCCGTTTGGGCTGCTGGGTCTGGCGTGGGGGATTCTGGCGGGGCATCCGTTGGTGGGAGTGATGTGGCTGCTGGTGACGTGCGTGAATCGCTGGGCGATGGCGGCGGTGGTGCAGTGGGCGATTGAGGACGAGCAGGCGGCGTGGCCGACGCTGATCTATCCACTGCGGGATTTGCTGGGGTTTGCGGTGTGGGTGGCGAGCTATATGGGGAGCACGATGGTCTACCACGGGGGATCGTACTCGCTGGGACCGGACGGGCGGTTCGAGCCGGTGGAGCGGAAGTGAAGGTTGCGTGCGAAAAGAAACACGACGCTCACTGTTGAAGTTGATGGCTGAAGTAGACAAGACGCGAGTGAGGATTCCCCGCGAAGGATAGGTCGGGCCTTCAGCCCTCGGGAGATTGTTGGACTGAAACCTAGGCCTTCGGCCTAGGCTGGTATAGAGCGCGCCGTTGGCGCTTTTCTGCGTTGCGCGCAGTGGTCTTGCTGTCGGGCAGAGTTCAGGGTTGGTTGGTGAGGATGGATTTGCCGCCGGCGGAGGCGAGGGTTCGGACGGGGCCGAAGGGGGTGAGGCTGGCGGTGCGTGCGGCGGGGGTGTAGGTAAGGAGGAAGATGCGGCGGGGGCCGGCCCAGAGGCGGTCGAGGGAGGCGTCGTCGTCGAAGACGGCGGGTGCGTCCGGCCAGAAGCTGCCGTACCAGGTGCCGTTGACGCGGCCATTGACGAAGTGGACAGGCTGGCGGGTGTAGAAGAGCAGGGTGGAGCCGGAGGTCAGTTCGCCGTCGATGAGGATGAGGTCGGAGGACGAGTTGCAGGTTGCAGGTTGCAGGTTGCAGGTTGACCGCTGGGCCTGAAGAATGGCTTCCGCCAGGCCTTTAGAGCCGAGGGTGGGATAGAAGCGGACCAGGCCTTCGTGCATCGAGAGCAGGAGACAGGCGGCGGCGGCGGCGAGGGTTAGATTTGCCGCGTAGGTGTGGGCTTTACGACGAAGGATGTAGCTGAGCGGGCCGATGACGATCATGCCAAGAGCGACGAAGGCGAGTGGGGCTCGGAAGAGGCCCATGGCGCGGCCGGTGAGGTCGAAGAGATGGGCGAGGGAGAGGTTGTAGTCACCGCCCTGGGAGAGGAGCGAGGCGATGTCGGTGCGGGGATCGGCGTGGGGCGCGGTGATGGCGAAGAAGAGCGCAACGGCGGCGAGGAGCGAGCAGAGTGGGACGAGCAGCCATCGGTGGGCGAGGAGGGTGCTGCGCGCGGCGGGGGAGGATGGATCGCGGTCGGCGCGGGCGAGAAGGCCGCCGGCCATGAGGGCAAGGGCGGGGACCGCGGGCAGGGAGTAGTACTCCTGGCGCGCGGAGAAGGTGAAGAAGAGAAGGACGAGGCCGGCCCAGAGGAGGAGGGTGAGGGCTGCTTCGCGCTGGCGGGGAGTGGGGTTGGCGATCCCACCCATGTCGCGGTGAAGCTGCGCCATGGATGGGGCACCCGGTAGACTCTGGTCTCCCACCCATCGCGGTGAAGCTGCGATGGATGGGGCACCCGGTTTCTTGGATTTGGGAAAAAATTCTGTGCTGCGGAGGTCTCGGATGTGGCGGAGGATTGCGGCGGGGAGGAAGGCCGTCCAGGGAAAGAGCCAGAGGGCGGCGAGCAGCCAGAAGAGAAGGACGGGGACCTGGCCGTAGTCGTGCGGGATGCGGCGCTGCAGGAAACGGGCGACGTGCTCGTTGTAGAGATAGAACCAGGCCCAGCCTGCGCGGGCTGGTAGGCCGAGGCCGGCGGGCAGGGCGATGGCGGGATTGCGCAGCGCGGCGAGGATGTGCCAGGGGGCGGCGATCAGAAGAAAGAGAAGCGTGGATGGGATGAGGTGAAGCTTGAGAAGAAGACGGAACTGGCGGGTAAGGGCGAGATAGAGCAGGACGAAGGCGATGGGGAAGACGACGCCGATGATTCCCTTGGTGAGGAGGTTGAGGGCAGTGACGGCGGCGAAGGCGAGGCATGGGAGGAGGGACGAGTTGTAAGTTGTAAGTTGTGAGTTGTGAGTTGTGTGGAGGCGGTCGAGGGCGATGAGGAAGGCGTGGACGGCGAGGGTCATCCAGAGGCAGATGACGATGTCCGGGATGAAGAAGCGGGTGTAGAGGAAGGGGCCAATGCAGGTGGCAAGGGCGAGGGCGGAGTAGAGGGCGGCGCGGTCGGGGTGAGCGGCGGGAGAGATTTCGGCGAAGAGGCGCAGGCCGAGGGCGTAGGTGGCGAGCAGAAGGGCGAGGGTGAGGAAAGCGAGAGGAAGACGCGCGGCCCAGTCGTAGGGGCCGAAGAGGTGCATGGAGCCGGCGGCGAGCCAGTACATGAGCGGGGGCTTGTCGAAGAAGCGGATGCCATCGATGAAGGGGGTGACGTAGTCGTGGCGGAGAAGCATGGAGCGGGCGATCTCGATGTAGATGGAGTCGACATCGTCGAGCAGGCCGGGGGTAAAGAGACAGCCGATGTGCAGGATGAGCCATGCGAGAGCGATGATGCAGACCGAGCGCGGGTTCCAGCGGGCGGGTAAGCCGGGGGATGGATTGGCGGATTGGAGAGGGGGATGAATCACGGCTGGCTCGCCTGCTCTTTCTGCGGAGAGTCGAGAGGGCGGTCGGTGAGCAGGGCCTTGCCGGAGGTCTCTTTGAGAAGGATTGTGCGCGGGCCGAGGAGGCGGTCTACGTCGTCGCGGCGTTCGAGGGGGACGAAGAGGAGCTTGCGCGGGCCGGAGCCCCACTGGGCGAGAAGCTGGGCCGGGGTTAGGAAGAGGGACTGCGCGTCGGGGAAGGTGGAGCCGAAGAGCATGGAGGAGGAGCGGCCATCGACGAGGAGCGCGGGGCGCGAGAGCGGGCGGTTGAGGTAGAAGGGGATGGAGGAGCCGTAGGCCTGATCGCCATAGAGGAGGAGGGTGTTGTCGCGGGAGATTGCGCCGGAGGATTCGAGCTGCTGGATGCGGGCGGCCATGTCCTGGGAGGAGAGCATGGGGGCGAAGCGGACCAGAGCGATGTGCGCGGCGATAAGGAATACGGCGGCGGTGAGCGCGATGGTGGTGGTGGCGGCGAGATGGCGGTCGCGGGCGCGGAGCAGTTGGGCGCGGAAGGCCCAGGCGACGGCGGGGCCGAGGGCGAAGGCGGCGAGGGCCAGCGAGGCGGGTAGGCGGAGGGCGGCGAAGCTGGGGCCGGTGAGGTCGAAGAGCGAGGACATGGAGAGGGTGTAGTCGCCGACGCCGCGATGGGCGAGGAGTTCTCCGATGTCTGGGACGAAGGCGAGATGGCGCGAGGTGTAGAGGCCGTAGGTCAACGCAGCGGCGACGGCGAGGCCGATGGCGGTGAAGGCGGCGTGAGCGAAGGTGATCCAGCGGCGGGAGGATTTTTCTGCGTTGTAGGTGGCTTCGGCGCGGGCGAGAGCTGCGGCGAGGAGCATCAGGAGCGGGAGGTANNGCGGAGAAGATTGTGAGGAGAAGTATGGTGCGCGTTTGCAGGTTGTAGGTAGTGCTCTGTGTGCTGATTTCGCAGTAATGATTTTTTTTGTAAAGGAAAACGTATGCTTGCAAGCCCACTATCAAAAGAATACAAGTCAGCATGTATGGGATATGAACATATGAATCTAGCAAAACCGCCAACCCAAATAGAACAATAATGATGAGGAAGGATACTAAAATCGCACGGATAACACGGGCACCACGCTCTGATGAGTATGGATCTGGGTGAGATGCAAGGAAATTCCGCTGAGTCGATTTTGCCCAGCTCACGAGCAGCGGTAAAAAGAGGCTCATGGGGAAGAGCCAGACGAGGTGGAGGGACCAGTAGAGGTAGCTGGGGAGTTTGTTGTAGTCGCGGGGGATGCGGCGGCCGAGGAAGCGGAGGACGTGCTCGTTGATGAAATAGAACCAGAAGAAGCCGTGGCCGTCGGCGGCTCCGGTGTTGCGCAGGCCGGCGAGGATGTGCCAGGGCGCGGCGATGGCGAGGAAGAGGAGTACGCCGGTGAAGGGTTTGAGGCGACGCCAGTTGCGGAGTTCTCCGGTGAGGGCGAGGAAGAGGGCGGCGGTGGCGAAGAGGAAGACGATGGCGACCAGGCCCTTGGTGAGGACGGCGAGGGCTAGGGCGGTCCATAGGGCGTAGGGGTAGAGATTTGTGGCGCTGCGGAAGAAGACAAATGCGGGGGTTCCTCCACTCCGCTTCGCTCCGGTCGGAATGACGGAATTATTTTGCGCTCCGGTCGGGATGACGGAATTATTTGCTGCTCCGGTCGGGATGACGG
>PLOU01000183.1 GCA_003142235.1 Granulicella sp. | reverse complement strand
CGCATCGGCCCCTTGCCGTCGGGGTAGTTCTCCACCTCGGTCGGCTGGAAGATCTGCCCCAGGGTGATGCTCATCCCCTTGGCAATCGCAGCGGCATTTTTCACGACAGACATGGCTTAAGTATACGACGGGGCCGCCGCGCGCTGGCAGGCCTGAAATTCGCAAACTGGCAGAACACTCTTGGCAGAGTGGCATCGGATGTGATTCACTTCCACCCATGGCCAACAACTCCTCTCGCCGCAACTTCCTGCGCACGGCTCCCGTAGCCGCTGCTGCCAGCATCGCCCTCACCGACAAACTGCTCTTCGCCGCGCAGGCTCCCGCACCCGCTCCGGGCGCTGCCGCCACACCCTTTCAGGTCTTCACCGCCCAGCAGCTCGCCGACGACGCCAAGGCGCTCGCCGCCAAGGGGGGCAACAACAACCTGGTCGCCGCCGCCTCAGCGGGATTCACCTGCGCCATCGTGATGACCACCGAGATCGCCAAGAGCGCCACGGATTTCGAGCAGCACGAGGGCCGCGACCACATCCTTCAGATCATCGACGGCAGCACACTCTACGAGGTCGGCGGAACGCTGAAGAACGCGCGCACCACCAGGCCCGGCGAGCAGCTCGCCCCAGCCGCCGACGGCGCAACCAAAGTGACCCTGAACAAAGGCGACATGCTCACCATCCCGCGCGGCACGCCGCACCGCCGCTCCACCACGGGCTCTGTCACGTTTTACCTGCTCTCCCCCTCCGGAAAGATGACGGCCTAACAACTACTCAATTCCCAGCTTCTTCCAGATGGAGTCGATCCGCGCCACCACGGACGGCTCCATCTTCAGCATCTGCGGCCACGGACGCGTGAACCCCTCCGCCGCCCACTTCCGTGTCGCGTCGATGCCCATCTTCGATCCGTAGTTGGGCATCCGGCTCGCGTGGTCCAGCGTGTCCACCGGCCCCAGCGTGAACTGAATGTCGCGCTCGGGATCGATGTTGTTGGCCACCCTCAGCGTCACCTCGGCCAGGTTCTGCACGTCGCAGTCCTCATCCACCACGATCACGCACTTAGTGAACATCGCCTGCCCCATCGCCCAGATGCCGTTCATCACCTTGCGTGCGTGCCCCGCGTACGACTTCTTGATCGACACAATCATCAGGTTGTGGAAGACCGCCTCGGGTGGCAGGCACACGTCCACAATCTCCGGCAGTGTCAGTTGCATCAACGGCAGAAAGATGCGTTCCACGGCCTTGCCCATCCACGCGTCCTCCATCGGCGGCTTGCCCACCACCGTCGCCGCGTAGATCGGATCGTTGCGGTGCGTGATGCATGTGACGTGGAAGACCGGGTACTCGTCCGCCATGGTGTAGAAGCCGGTGTGGTCGCCGAACGGCCCTTCAGTTCTAAGCTCGCCCAGGTTCACATAGCCCTCCAGAATGTACTCCGCGTGCGCAGGAACCTGCAGGTCCACCGTCTCGCACTGCACCAGCTCCACCGGCTTGCCGCGCAGGAAGCCCGCGATCAGATACTCCTCGACATCGGGTGGCGCGGGCACAATCGCCGCAAACGTCGTCGCCGGATCGGTCCCGATCGCCACCGCGACCTCCATCCGCCCAGCGTTGATTTTGCTCAGCGTCGTCGCCGGAATCGTCGCATTCTCAGCCGCCGCGGTAGTCCCGCCGGCAGTCTGCGCCATCAACTCCACGCGCGCACTGGCCCAGGTCTCAGAATCGAGACCTGGGGCACCCGCGTTACTCTCTGTAGCCGCGCGCATCCGGTCGCGCAGATGTTCCGCCGCGTTCTTCTGCCGTTGCCAGTGCATCCCCGTGGTCTCGCCGTCGTACACCTGCATGCGATACATGCCCACGTTGCGCTTGCCGGTCTTCGGATCGCGCGTCACCACGCAAGGCAGCGTGATGAACGGCCCTCCGTCCCCAGGCCAGGTCGTCAGCACAGGCAGCTTCAGCAGGTCGATCCCCTCGCCGCCGTCCTCCACCCTGCGATGAATCACCTGCTTGCAAGCCGCGTCTTTCGCGGAGATCCCTTTCGGAAAGAAGCTCCCAACCTCGGCCAGCTTTGGCAGCAGCTTCAGCTTGTCCATCAGCGTGGTCGGCGTCTCGGGATGGATCAGCGAACGGATGCGACCCGCAATCTCGTCCAGCGAGTCCACATCCAGCGCCAGCCTCATGCGCCGCTCCGAACCGAACTGGTTCATCAGCACCTTCGCCCCGGGAAATCCCGTGACGTTTTCAAACAGCAGGGCTGGGCCACCAGGGCCGCAGGCGCTCCCGCCCGCCTTGGCCCAGCCCTTGCCCAGCTTAGCCGCGCGGTCGGCAATCTCCGCCATCTCCAGACGCGGGCTCACCGCCTCAGGTATCCGCTTCAGCTCGCCTGCCTTGTCCAGTTGCCGGATCCAGTCGCGTAGATCGGTATAGGCCACGTGCGCGCTCCAGCCTCGGACCAGCCGAGGCGTCTTCCATGGTAACGGTTCAGACCCCATTAATTTCCATGGCTCATCCATCATCGCGCATCCGGCCCCTATCGCGCGCGGGCGTGCGTGGATAACGCCCAAGGGTGCCTATGCTAACCTTTCCAGAGAATCAACGAGGTTGGAATGCCATGTCGGATGGTTTGGGCCTTTCCTCCAGGGTTGGGGTTTTTCCGTGCCCCAACTGCCAAGAGACGATCAACACCTCCATGCAGGTATGCTCTTTCTGTTCATCCCCAATCGACCCTGCCGCTGCGGCCGCAGCCGCACAGCAATTTGCCAGGGTGAATCAAGCCTGTAGCGACGCCAGCTATTTGAAGATCATGGCCGGCTCCGCCTTCACCTTCTACCTCCTGAGGTTTGTCCCGTTCCTGAATCTGATGGGCATCGTCGTCTTATGGTTCCTCGAAGCCGCCATCCCGCTGATGGCGATCCGCTGGTGGGCCAAGTTCGGCGATCTCAGGATCGACGACCCGGGTTTTGCCCGCGCCCGGCGCACCGCGTTGCATGTGGGAGTCGGAGTCGCGGTCTTCCTCTTTCTTATCGCAATCGGCGTATTCCGCGTCGCAACCGCCGCATTTCGTTTCTAGTCCAGCGAAGAATGTTGGAAGCAGGCGGCCGGCAGGCCCACTGGTCCCATCCAAACCACAATTCGGGGCGCCCCATTCCCCGCGCCCTTATCTCCCGCGCCTGAGGGGCATCGCGCTCAGGCGCTCGCCGAAGATTGATTGCCACCACAACTTTCCGCCCCGAATCCGCATCCTAACCGGAAGCAGTTCCAAGGAGAACAAAAGATGAAGAAGCAAATCCTCACCGCAGCATGCGCCCTCTTCCTCACCGTCGGCGTGGCCAGCGCCGGTGCCCAGATCCGCATCACCATCGCTCCGCCCCGGCATCCTCGCGAAGTCATGCCGCCACCCCCGCCCGAGCACCGCGACTGGGGCTGGCACGCTGGCTACCAACGCTGGGACGGAACCCGCTACGTCTGGGTCCCCGGAGCCTATGAGCAGACGCCACACCCCCGCGCCCACTGGGTTGCTGGAAGTTGGCAGCATCGCCGCGGCGAATACGTCTGGGTTGAAGGCCGCTGGCGCTAACCAATAGAGATTGATCGGCAGAGTACAGCTTCAGCCGTGCAAATACCGATTGATCGGCAGGGCATGGCTTCAGCCATGCCGAAGATCGCGCACACACTTCAAAGACTCGCATCCCTCGATCGCATCGCGATCGAGGGATGCGAGAATAGTGTGCCGCCGATCTGGCGCAATGCCGCACACCAGCCGCATGGAAGACCGCCGGCCCGTCAAGGTATCATCTTCCCATGACCATCTCCGCGGAAGACCGCGCCCGCCGCATCCAAGTCCTGCTCTTCGACGTCGATGGAGTCCTCACCGACGGCCAGCTCTTCTTCATCCCTGAAAACGGCCCCGATGGCAGGCTGCACGGCCTCGAAGTCAAGGGCTTCACCGCGCACGACGGCCTCGGAATCACCCTCGCCCGCCTGGGCGGCCTGCGCGTCGGCCTCATCACCAAGCGCGAGTCGGCCACCGTCGCCATCCGCGCCCGCGATCTCAAGCTCGAGTTCATCTACCAGGGCCAGTCGCACAAGCTCGCCGCCGCACAGGAGATCGTCGCCAAGGCCGGATGCACCCTCGCCGAGCTGGCCTTCGTCGGCGACGATGTGGTCGATCTGCCCGTTATGCGCGCCTGCGGCCTGGCCATCGCCACCGCCAATGCCCGCCCGCAGGCCAAGGCCGAGGCCCACTACATCACGCCAAATCCCGGCGGACAGGGCGCGGGCCGCGATGCCATCGAGTTCATCCTCGCCGCCCAGGGCAAGCTCGATGCCGCCATCGCAGCCCTGCTCGATGCCGACAACCCCGCCGCCCAGGCCGCCGACATCGGCTCCGGCAAGATGTAACCGCGAACCCAACGCATTTAGAATCGAATCCAATCCTTATGCCCGACACCACAACCCGCGACACCGTTATCCTCGGCTCCGGCTGCGCCGGCCTCACCGCCGCCATCTACGCCGCCCGCGCCAACCTCAAGCCGCTGGTCCTCGAAGGCCACGAGCCCGGAGGCCAGCTCTCCATCACCACGCTGGTCGAAAACTTCCCCGGCTGGCCCGAAGGCGTCCAGGGTCCCGAACTCATCGAGAACATGAAACAGCAGGCCGTCCGCTTCGGCGCGGAACTCAGGATGGCCCACCTCGTCTCCGCCGACCTCTCGAAGCATCCCTACGTCCTCGATCTCGGCCCCGGCAAGGAACCCATCCACGCCCGCACGCTCATCATCGCCTCTGGCGCAAGCGCCCGTTGGCTTGGCCTGCCCAGCGAGCAGGCGCTCATNNGGCGTCAGCTCCTGCGCCACATGCGACGGCTTCTTCGCCTCCGGCAAGGAGATCGCCGTCATCGGCGGCGGCGACTCAGCCATGGAAGAGGCGCTCTTCCTCACCCGCTTCGCCACCAAAGTCACGCTCATCAACCGCACCGACCGCTTCCGCGCCAGCCGCATCATGATGGAGCGCGCCGTCGCCCATCCCAGCATCCAGCTCCTCTCCAGCACGGTCGTCGAAGAGGTCCTCGGCGTCGAAGAAAAAGAGGTTCGCGGCCTCCGCCTGCGCAACGTCAAGACCGGCGATCGCACGGAGCTCCCCGTCTCCTTCCTCTTTCTCGGCATCGGCCACACGCCCAACGCCAAGCCCTTCCACGGCCAGCTCGACCTCGACCCCGACGGCTACATCCTCACCCACGGCAACGTCTTCGTCACCCGCAACAGCAGAGACATCCCCGGCGTCTTCGCCTGCGGAGACATCCAGGATCGCCGCTACCGCCAGGCCATCACCGCCGCCGGAACAGGCTGCATGGCCGCCCTCGAAGCCGAAAAATTCCTCGAAGACCACGGACGGTAACTCGATTTCGCTATACTCCAAGCACGGAGGTGCTTATGGCCACCATTCAAATCCCGGATGAACTAGCGAGCCAGATCGCACATGGAGCGCAGAGCGCAGGAGAGACGAGCGACGCCTTCCTTCGCGAGGCCGTCCTTTCACGTCTGGAGGACATGCAGGACGTTGCTATCGCTAAAGAACATCTCCTCCATCCAAGCGACACAATCTCTCTCGACGAGATGAAGAGAAACCTTGGCCTGGACGATTAAGCCTGCGCGACGATTCGAGCGCGAACTCGCCAAACTCGACAAGAGTGTCCAGCGGAAGATGCTTGCCTATCTGGAGACGCGGGTCGCACCCTCCGACGATCCGCGCACATTCGGCAAAGCTCTCGGCTACGACCTTGCGGGCTTCTGGCGTTATCGCGTCGGCGACTACCGCATTCTTTGCAAGATCGAGGATGAGCAACTCGTGATCGTCGCCGTATCCGTTGGTCATCGCAGCGTCGTCTACGATTGAGCGTTGTGATCGACAAGCCACCAACTCCCGTGACCGCCTCTTTCGCAATCCGCGACATCCCTGACGGCTGCACCCTCCCCGTTCGCGTCCATCCCGGAGCGCGGCGCAACGCCATCACCGGCATCCACGATGGCGCGCTCAAAGTCTCCCTCACCACGCCGCCCACCGATGGCCGCGCCAACCAGTCCCTCATCGCCTTCCTCGCCGGCGAACTCCATCTCCCGCGCGCCCGCGTCACTCTGCTCACCGGCGCAACCAGCCGCAGCAAGTCGCTGCGCATCGCCGGCCTCAGCGCAGCCCAACTCCGCGCCCAACTCCGCGACACCCTCGCCCCGCCCAAAACGGGATAAAATTCGCACACCCGCGAAAAATAAAATCCTCGCACCAGCCGACGAACGAAAAAATGCCCAGGCCTCGAAATCGAGACCTGGGCACTCCTGTGAATCAAACCTGAATCGACAACCCGCCGATTACGCCTCAGCTTTGGGTTCATCCTTGGCCGCGGGAGCCTCGCCAGCCTCCGCCGGGGGATTCTGCTCTTCCATCTGTTTGGCGATCTCCTCGCGCTTCTTGGCGCGTGCTGCCTCGCGCTTCTCGCGCTTTTCATCCAACTCCTGCTCCGCACCCAGCAGCTCGATATACGCCATCTCGGCCGCATCGCCCTGGCGAACGCGGCTGCGCGTGATCCGCGTGTATCCGCCGTTGCGGTCGCCGTAGCGNNTTGCCCAGCGTAATCATCTTCTCCACCAGCGGCTGGGCGGCCTTGCACTTGGTGATGGTGGTCTCGATGCGGTCCATCAGCAGGATCGACGTGACGAGGTTGCGCAGAAGCGCGCGGCGGTGGCTGGGGTTGCGGCCAAGTTTATATCCTGCATTGCGATGACGCATGGTGGAGTCTCCTTCGACCCGGCTTCTGCCGTCGGTCGGTACTACAGTGGATTGCGTTCCCTGAATCGGTTGTACATGCGCTGCCGGGCAGCCTCACGGAATCCATGAGGCAGCTTCAGGAGTCGCTTCTGAATCTACTTCTGGCGACGGGCAACCGGACGCGTTTCATCGTTCGATGAAACTAAAGTAACCCATCTCTTTTCATAGGATTGGCATTGCCGACGATGAAAAGCAGAGGAACCATCCGGCCGCGTCAGGCCAAGCGTTGCGCCTGAATCCGGCCAAATCCATTGTAGCTTGTCCCGGCGCAAACGTGTCAAGCGCGCGCGCTCCATTTGCCGCGCCGCGAAGCGAATCCGCGCTCACCGCTGCTAGACTAAATCTTTCCTCATTTCTCCCTCGGCCATCTATGTCCATCGTCCAGCTCCACAACATCCGCAAGGTCTACGACACCAAGGTCGCGGTGGATGATCTCTCCTTCACCATCGAGCCGGGAACGATGTTCGGCCTGCTCGGCCCCAACGGCTCCGGCAAGACCAGCTCCATCCGCATGATGATCGGCATCACCCTGCCCGACTCCGGCTCGGTCTCGCTCTTCGACCGGCCTTTCACGCGTTCCGCGCTCGCCCGCGTCGGCTACCTGCCGGAGGAGCGCGGCCTCTACAAGAAGATGAATGTGCTGGACCAGCTCACCTTCCTCGGCCAGTTGCACGGCCTCTCCGCGTCCGTTTCCTCTCGCCGCGCAACCCTCTGGTGCGAGAGGCTAGACATCGTCGAAGCCATCCCCAAGAAGACCGAGGACCTCTCCAAGGGAATGCAGCAGAAGATCCAGTTCATCGCCGCGCTGCTGCATGATCCCGACCTCATCCTCATGGACGAGCCCTTCAGCGGCCTCGACCCCGTCAACTCATTCCTGCTCATGAGCACCCTGGTCGACCTCTGTAGCATCGGCAAGGCCGTCCTCTTCTCCACCCACCGCATGGACCAGGTGGAGAAGTTCTGCAACAGCATCGCCCTCATCCATCGCGGCCATCTCATCCTCTCCGGCTCCATGCGCGAGATCAAGTCCAGCTACCCGCGCAACCGCGTCCTTATCCACTTCGAGGGCGACGACGCCTTCCTCAACCATCCCAGCATCGAACACCTCACGCGCTACAACGGCAATGTTGAGATCAAGCTCCGCCCCTCCGCAACCCTGGCCGACGACACCCAGTCCCTGCTCACCCAGGCCGTCGCCCACGCCCGCGTCACTCGCTTCGAGGTCATGGAACCCACCCTCGAAGAAATCTTCATCGAGAAGGTCCAGGAGACCTTGCCCGGCAAAAATGGCCGCAACCTCTCCATGGCGCAGCTCGACCGGCCCAACGGAGGCAGCCTCGATGCATAACGTCTGGCTCATCGCGCGCCGCGAGTACGTCGAGCGCATCCGCACCCGCGGCTTCCTCATCACCACGGTCATGATCCCGCTCATCATGGGTGGATTCATCTTCGTCAGCGCCTTCATCAACTCAAACTCGGAGTCCGTCGCCCACATCGCCGTCGTCAGCTCCGACACCCAGCTCGCCCTCGACCTGCAGACCGAGCTGCAACAGCCGCGGGAGTCGCGCCCGCGTTCCGTCAGGCAACCCCGCATTACCGTCGACGCCATCAACGCCGGGACACAGAGCGCGCAGGCCACGCGGGCCATCCTCGATCGGGAACTGGATTCCGGCCACATCGACGGCTACCTCTGGATCACACCCCCGGCCACACCCGCCGAGGCCAAGCTGGCCCGTCCCACCTTCACCTTTACCCCAAGATCAAGCGAACAGGACTATCTGCGAAGCACGCTTGCCGCCGCCCTCGGCACCGTCCTCATGCGCCAGCAGCTTGCCCATCGCGGCATCGTCGCCTCCGACGCCGACTCCCTCCTCCAGCCCGTGGACGTCCTCGCCGCTCGAGCCCCCCACCGCCAGGACCGCGAGTCCGCCGTAGTCAGCGTCACCATCCTCTTCTTCCTCATGTACTTCGTCATCATGCTCTACGGCATGAACGTCGCCCGCTCCATCATCGAGGAGAAGACATCGCGCATCTTCGAGGTCCTGCTCGCCACCATCCGTCCCGAGGAGATGATGGCCGGCAAGATCCTCGGAGTCGGCTCCGTCGGCCTCACCCAGGTCGGCATCTGGCTCACCACCGCCCTGCTCCTCTCCGCGGGCTCCGTCGCCGCCCATCCCGGAGGCCAAGGCGTCCATGTCGCCCTCTCCGCCGCACAGATCGCCTACTTCTTCGTCTACTTCATCCTCGGCTACGCCTTCTACTCCTCCATCGCCGCCGCCCTCGGCGCCATGACCAACTCCGAACAGGAACTCCAGCAGCTCAATATGTTCCTGGTTCTTCCGCTGGTCGTCTGCTTCGCCACCCTGATGAGCATCCTCAACTACCCCGACAGCACCATGGCCCGCGTCCTCGCCCTCGTCCCGCCCTTCACTCCGTTGCTGATGTACCTCCGCGTCTCTCTCGGCCATCCCACCCATGCCGAGATCGTTGCCTCCATTTTGCTCACCTCGGCCTCCATCTACGCCATCGTCTGGGTCACCAGCCGCATCTACCGCGTCGGCGTCCTGATGTACGGCAAACGGCCCACCCTCCCCGAACTCCTCCGCTGGCTCAAGTACAGCTAGAATGCGGATGCACCACTTTTACCCGAAAAGCAATAGGGAGAAACCTCCGTGAGCGTAGTGGCAGGGGTCGACTTCGGCACGCTGAGCGTGCGCATCTCCATCTTCGACAAGCTCCGCGGCAAGCTCGGCTCGGCCCTCGCCGAGTATCCGCTGCACAGCTCGCCCGCCGACCCGCAGCTCAAGACGCAGTCGCACGACGACCAGATGTCCGCCCTCACCCGCGCCATGCACGAGGCTATCCGCGTCAGCGGCATCGACGGCCACCAGATCAAGTCCATCGCGCTCGACACCACCGGCTCCAGCGTCATCCCCGTCGGCCAGGACCTGGTCCCCCTCGGCGAGTACTACCTCTGGTGCGACCACCGCGCCGCCGGCGAAGCAGCCGAGATCACCCGCGCAGCGCACGCCTTCCAGGGCGGCACCGGCTTCGAAGGAGGCGGCCGCGCCGGTTTTGAAGGAATAGCCTGGTGCGGCGGCGTCTACTCCTCCGAGTGGGGCTGGTCCAAGCTCCTCCACTGGCTCCGCCACAACCCCGAACTGCGCCCCAAATTCGTCACCGCCCTCGAGCACTGCGACATGGTCGCCGCCACCCTCTGCGGCATCACCGACCCCGCCGAAGTTCCCCGCAGCATCTGCGCTATGGGCCACAAATGGATGTGGAACCCGCGCTGGGGGGGCCTCCCGCCGGAGGAGTTCCTCACCTCCATCGACCCGCTGCTCGCCGGTGTCCGCGCCAAGATTACCGGCCACTACAACACCTCCGACAAGATTGCCGGCCATCTCTCCGCAAAGTGGGCCGAAGCCCTCGGCCTCACCCCCGGAATTCCCATCCCCACCGGCGCATTCGACGCGCACTGGGACGCCCTCGGCGCCAACATCCGTCTCGGCGACGTAGTCAACGTCATCGGCACATCCACCTGCATCATCGGCCTCAGCGATCAACAGACGCTCGTCCCCGGAGTCTGCGGCGTCGTCCCCGGCTCGGTCGATCCGGCTCAGGTCGGCATCGAGGCGGGAATGTCCGCCGTCGGCGATGTCTTCGCCGCCATCGCCCGCCGCGCCGGAACCACCGTCGCCGCGCTCTCCGAAGCCACCGCCAGCTTCAAGGCCGGCCAGACCGGCCTCCTCCGCCTCACCTGGGACAACGGCGACCGCACCGTCCTGGTCAACCCGGCCCTCGGCGGAGTCACCTTCGGCTGGAACCTCCACCACACCCCCGCCGACGAACTCTTCGCCGCCATCGAGGGCTCCGCCCTGCACACCCGCATCATCTTCGACCGCATGGAAGAAAACGGCGTGCCCATCCATCGCGTCATCAACGGCGGCGGAATCCCCAAGCGCAACGCCAAGCTCAACCAGATCTACGCCAACGTCCTGTGCAAGCCCGTCCTCGTTCCCGAGGGCGACGTCACCTCGCTCGGCTCGGTCATTATCGCCTTCCTCGCCGCTGGCGATTTCCCCTCCATCGAAGCCGCACAGAACGCCCTCTGCCCGCCCTTCAAGACATTTCTTCCCGAACCCATCGAGGCCGCGCGCTACGACCGCCTCTTCCCCCTCTTCCGCGACGCCTACTTCGCGCTCGGCACGCCCGACGCCCCACCCGCAGCCCTCGGCCGCATCCTGCCCGAGCTGCAATCCATCCGCCGCGCCGCCACCGCTTCGCAGTAGCGCCGCACCTCGCCAGTCGTTAACTTATCAATCTGTCATCCTGAGCGGGTGAGAACAATTTCGTATCAAACTCTTTCAAAAGCAGATAATAGGCCATTTTTGTCCTGTGCAGGAACTGTG
>PLOU01000193.1 GCA_003142235.1 Granulicella sp. | reverse complement strand
CAGCGTACAGAAGGGTAGTCTTGTCCTATGATCCTGAGTTGCCGCGACAAACGCACGCGTGACTTTGCCGCTGGCAAACGGGTCAAGGAGTTATCCGGCTTCGAGCACGCTGCACGGATGAAGATGGACCGGATGGAAGCCGCGACTTCGGTGAAAGACCTTTCGGCGTTGCCGGGAAATCGTTTCGAGGCGCTAAAGGGTGACCGCAAAGGACAGTGGAGCATCCGCATCAACGACCAGTGGCGAATTGCTTTTGAATGGCGGGATGGCGCAAAAGGGCCGTCGAACATAGAGATCGTGGACTATCACTAACGGGAGTGAACGAAATGGAAGCGATACATCCGGGAGAGCATCTGTCGGAGGAGCTGAACGCGATGGGGATGAGCGCGGCGGAGTTTTCGCGCCAGATCGGCGTGCCGACCAACCGCGTTACGCAGATTCTGAATGGACGGCGCTCGATCACCGGCGACACGGCGCTGCGGCTGGCGCACTTCTTCGCCACCAGCGCGGAGTTCTGGCTTAACCTGCAGAGCCTCTACGAACTCAGGCTGGCACAACAAAAGTCGGGCAGGGCGATTCAATCACTGCCCACCATCAAGAGCTACACGCGGCAGACATCCAAAGCTGCTTAGTGCTGGAGGGCGAGGGCGATCTCGTGGGTGGGGATGGCCCCTTCGCGGAGGATCATCCAGGAGTTACCGCCGCCGGAGAGGTCGACGATGGTGGTGGGGGTGGAGCGNNAGGTTGGCGGAGGTTGCGGTGATGGGCAGGCCGAGGAGGTCGACGACGGCGCGTGCGATGGCTGCCTCGGGGACGCGCAGTGCGACGTTGCCGGTGTTGGCGGTGACGCGCAGGGGCAGGCGGGTTCCGGCCTTGACGACGAGGGTGAGGGGGCCGGGCCAGAAGCGCTCGGCGAGGCGGTCGAAGGCGGTGTCGATCTCGCGGGCGAGGCCATAGGCCTGTGCGGTGTCGCTGATGAGCAGGGAGAGCGGCTTGTGGCGGGCGCGGGTCTTTAGCTCATAGATGCGGTCGACGGCGCGCAGGTTGATGGGATCGACGGCCAGGCCGTAAAAGGTGTCGGTGGGCAGCGCGACGACGCGGCCTGCGGAGAGCGAGCGGACCACCAAAGCGATCAACTCGGGCTCGGGCTCGTCCGGGTGAATGCGGAGTATCTCGGCGGTCAAAGGATTCTCCTGTGCGAGGGGCTGGAGCTGGGATGCGATGGAGGACAGCGCAAGAACATAGCATACCTCCGACAGGAGGGCCGGTGCGGGGTAGTGACAAGGTTTGAAAATCCCACGGGGTTGCTTTACATTTTGTAAACGCGCTCTAGTTCCAAACCGGGCGGATTACCGCTTGGATCGAAGGTTATCTTGAAATGTTCGAAGAACCCAATGCGCCCCAGAAGACCGGCAACAGGCAAGTTTTTTGAAAAGGCTGCGTCGATTTCGATGAGATCAGCAACGCCGACGTAGAGTTGAATCGGATGTATCCATACTTCCTGCGTTCCGCCGATGCCGGTACGCATTTCCTTCCTTCCGGATTCGATCTTTATGCCGATGGGGGCAGCAAGAGACTGGTGAAATATGCAATCAGATGATCCAGAGTCCACCATCGCCTCAAAATAACGGGATGGTTGACAATGCTTCTTTCCGATACGCACACGAATGTTAGGGTATAGATGAACTCTGCCTTGTGCATCGGGAGGAGAAGGTCGATAAGGCGCTCGCATTAGACAGCCAGTGGACGCCAGTTCGGGGGCGTTTTCAAAATGAAAGAGCTTTCATCCCCGATTTTGTCGAGTTTGTCCACAACGTCCTGATAGGTTTCCCCTTCGGCAACCAGCCTCGTTTCATCGTCGGATAGTGCAATCCATGCATTTAGCGGAGCCGTCAACAGAGCGGCAACGCGGGCATCAGTCTGTGCATTTTTTTTCATGGTCATCCCCTGCACTGTTAGATGTTTCAGAATACAGGAGGGTATCACGGAGTTCAATTACACTTTGGTTATTCCGGCAACTCGTTCATTTACAGCAACTCCACAAGCTCCTCGATAGACCATATATGATCTGCGAGTCCGGCTTCCAGGTGCGGAGGATGTTTGCCGGGTGAGGCGGGAAGAGGGATACTGGGGCTGCGCCGGATATTGCAGTTCCTCTTGCAGTTACACTGGCAGCTTCAGGGCCGGGCCGTGAGCGCTGTAGCCTTGCCGTCGAGAATTTCTGCCCTATGGGTTCCACCTCCACCAGTTCGCCGAAGCGCCGCTTCAGTCTGCCGAAGCGCCGCGCGCGTCCGGCGAAGCGGCGGGAGACGACGGCGCGACTGTTGCTGCGGCGCGCTCTGGGCGTGGCGCTGCTGGCGGCGCTGGGGTGGTTTGGCTGGCTCACGGTCGAGATCAACGCGGTTGCGGGGAGGGACGAGGCGCGGCCGGCGGACGCGATCGCGGTCTTCGGCGCGGCGGAGTACGGCGGACGTCCGTCGCCGGTGCTGCACGCGCGGCTGGACCACGCGGTGGAGCTATACCGCGAGCAGATGGCCCCGCTGGTGATTACGCTGGGCGGCGGCAGCGATCTGGACAAGGGAATGACCGAGGGCGGCGTGGGGCGCGATTACCTGCTGGCGAACGGCGTTCCGTATGACCGGATTGTGGCGGAGACCCAGTCGGTGGACACCGAGCAGCAGGTGCAGCGGCTGGCGGAGATCTCGCGGGAGAGGCATTTAAACAGCATTGTGGTGGTGAGCGATGGGACGCACCTGTTCCGCGTGCGCAAGCTGTGCCAGGACGCGGGGCTGATTGTGTACACCTCGCCGCGCGGAACGCTGGGGCACATCGACGACTACGACCTGTCGCTGCGCTACTTCCACGAGATGCTGAGCTATACGCTGCTGCGGCTGCATGTGAACATCGGCTGGCTGCACGGGAGGGCGGACGCTTAGGAAGTTGCAGGTTGCCAGTTGCAGGTTGGAAGTTGCAGGTTGGAAGTTGGAGGCGGGCGGGGTGGTTTTATGGCGGCGGCGCGCAGGGGGCCGGGTTGATTTACAATCGAGGCTTGAGCGCAGTCAGCATTGGCGGGAATGTAGGAGCAGGTTTGCATCGAGCAGAAGCGCAGTCGGCGGGGATTGGGAAGCGGCGCGGGATTCGGAGGACGGTGCGCGGAGCGGCGTCATTTGGGCGCGCGGCGGCGGCAGCGGGGCTGACCGCATCGCTGGCAATGATGGCCGGGTGCGGGAACGCGTATCGTCCGGTGGTAAGCGCGATCGGCGCGGTGGGGCCGGCGGCGCAACCGACCAAGTATGCGATTGCGGTGTCGAGCCCGAGCGCCACATCGAACGGACTGATGACGATGGTGGATTTTTCCGGCGACACCGTGCTGGTAACGGCGGAGTTGGGTGTGAATCCGTACTACCTGGCGTTGAACGCGAACGGGACCTCCGGCTATACGCTGAACAGTGACAAGACGGTGACATCGTTCGACATCAGCACCTCGCTGATCTCGAGCCAGGTGTTGCAGACGACGCTGCTGGCCGGGGCGAACCCGGTGAACCTCTTCACAACGTCGAATACGACCTACATCGCGGACCCCGGGGTGAATGCGATCGATCAACTGCTGGGCTCGCCGCCGGCGCTGAAGCAGGAGCTGCCAGTGGCAACCGGTTTCACGCCGGTGTATGTGGTGGGCCAACAGGGAGCGCCGCGGTTCTATGGCATCAGCCAGTCGGCCAGCGGCGGGCCGGGGCAGGTGGAGGCAATCGAGAACGCAACCAGCTTGACCTCCTCGCCCACCATCTCGACCACGCTTCCGGTGGGACGCGGACCGGTGTATGGGGTGATGACGGTCGACGACCGGCGCGCCTTCATCCTGAACCAAACGGACAACACGGTGACGGTGATTAACGCGCAGACCAACGCGCTGGATACGCCGGTGAACACGATCCCGGTGGGGGTGCGTCCGGTGTGGGCGGACCTGGCGTCGGGCCTGGATGAGCTGGTGGTGTTGAACGAGGGGACGGGCACGTCGAATGGCTCGGTGACGCTGGTCAACATCCCGCTGTGCATGGCGACGGCGCAGCCGACCAACCCGAACTGCGATCCGACCAACCCGATCGACGCAACGACCTTTGGGCAGGTGGTGACGACGATTCCGGTGGGCGTCAACCCGATCATGGTGTCGGTGCTGAGCGACTACTCGCGGGCGTATGTGGCGAACGCGGGGGTTGCGGGACTGCCCTGCGCGGCGGTGGCGGTGCCGAACGTTTCGACGACCTGCACGGTGTCGGTGGTGAACCTGACCACGGAGACGGTGACTGCGACCATCCCGATCAACGGGCATCCGGCGTGGATTGCCACGGCGAATTCGATGCCGGCCGGCAAGGTGTACGTGGTGTGCAAGGACTCGCAGGTGATGACGGTGATCGAGACCGACACGGACACGCTATATACCACCATCCCGCTGCAAGGGTATGGCGTCAGCGTGCGCATGACGAGCCCGTAGGGCGTGGCTCATCGACCCGCTGGAGAAGGCCGTCAGCATCTACCGCCCCGG
>PLOU01000222.1 GCA_003142235.1 Granulicella sp. | reverse complement strand
CACCCTGAGCGATTCGGCGAAGTTGAGGCAACCGTGATGGAATTTTGCTACGTGAAGGCGAGTGATTGGAGAGATCGGAACGAGGTCAACCCACCCTTCGCAAAGAGCGCGAAGGATGGGGCACCCTGCCGGTTAGAGATTGTGCTGCTGGATACGATTGGCGATCTGGCGGCGGTGTATGGCGTGGCGGATGTCGCGTTCGTCGGCGGAAGTCTGGTGGAACGCGGCGGGCACAATCCGCTGGAACCGGCGCAGTTCGGTGTTCCGGTGGTGATGGGGACTTCGTACGAGAACTTCCGCGATGTGGTGGGCAGGATGCAAGCGGAGGATGGGATTCGCATTGTGCAGGACAAGGCGGAGTTGGAGACAGCGCTGGTTGAGTTGCTGACGGACCGTGAGGCGGCGCGGGCGATGGGGGAGCGCGGAAGGCGGGTCTTCGAGCAGCAGCAGGGAGCGACGGGGCGGGCGGTTGCGGCGCTGGTGGGGATGGTACAGCGATGAGGGCGCGGCGGGTGTGGGCTTGGCCGCTGGTGCCGATCTATGCGGCGGCGCTGATGGCGCGGGATTGGATGCGGCGGTTGGGCGTGCTGCGGGTGAGGCGGCTTGCGTGGTCGGTGATCAGCGTGGGGAGCTTGTCGGCGGGCGGGGCGGGGAAGACTCCCGTGGTGATTGCGCTGGCGGAGTTGCTGCGGGGGCAGGGGTGGTCGGTGGATGTGTTGTCGCGCGGGTATGGGCGCGAGGGGAGTGGGGTGGAGCGGGTCGATCTGGATGCGCCGGATGCGGCGCGGCGGTTTGGCGATGAGCCGGTGGTGATTGCGCAGCGGGCGGGGGTCCCGGTGTGGGTTGGGGCGGAACGGTTCGCGGCGGGAGCGGCGGCGGAGGGACTCTCGGCGAGTGAGGAAGAAGCAGATTTGCAGCAGGGGATTGCTGGATCGAAAGAAGGCCCGGGGCTAAAGCCCCTTGATTCCGTTGGCTCTATTCAGGGGGCTGAAGCCCCCTGCTCCCTCCGAAGAATAAGGCGGCGGGTGCATGTGCTGGATGATGGGTTTCAACATCGGGGTTTGGCGCGGGCGGTGGATGTGGTGCTGGTGACGGCGGAGGATTTAGAGGAGGCGCTGCTGCCGGCGGGGAACCGGCGGGAGACTCTGGCTGCGTTGGGACGCGCGGATGTAGTGGTACTGCGCGATACAGAGCGGGTGCGCGTGGAGGCGAGGGTTCGAGGACTGATGCGGGAGGGCGCGGCGGTGTGGAGCGTGCGGCGGGAGCTGCGGTTTGTGGAGGGATATGCGGGGGCGAGGCCGCTGGCATTCTGCGCGATTGCGCGGCCAGATGGGTTCTGGGCGATGCTGAAGGATGCGGGTTGCCAGTTGGCGGAGATCGTGGCGTTCGGCGATCATCATGCGTATGCGATGGTGGATATGGTTCGGATGGTCGCGATGGCAAAGGAGTGTGGCGCGACGGGATTTATTACCACGGAGAAGGATGCGGTGAAGTTGACGGACGCGATGATGGAGCGGCTGCGCCCGGTGGGCCCGGTGTGCGTGGCGGGGTTAACGGCGCGGTTTGTGGACGAGGCGAATGTGGTGCGCGAGCTGGAGGCGCGCCTCCTGTGAGAGTGTTGATTGTGCGGATCGGGGCGATGGGCGATGTGCTGCACGCGATGCCGGCGGTGGCGGCTCTGCGCGAACTGCATCCGGAGTGGTTTATCGGGTGGGCGATCGAGCCGCGATGGAGCGACCTGCTGCAGATTGCCGGGGACCCCAACGACCTGCAGCAGATCGAGGGACGCCATGATGCGCGCGCGCTGGTGGACCGCTGGTACAGCGTGGCGGCGGGAGCGTGGAAGCGGAGGCCGATCTCTCTGAAGACGCGCTCGGAGGTCCATGTGCTGCGCGATGTGCTGCGCGGCGAGCGGTTCGACGTGTGCGTGGACATGCAGGGGGCGGTGAAGTCGGCGGTGGTGGGACGAATGGCGGGCGCCGCGGTATTTGCGGGGTCGGAGAGGCCGAGGGAACGCGTGGCGCGCTGGTTGTATGGGCAGAAGCTGGATGTAACCTCGGCGCATGTGGTGGAGCAGGGATGCGAGCTGCTGGGCGCGGCGGTCTGCGAGCGGTTGCGACCGGCACGCGTGACGCTGCCGATGGATGAGATGGATGAGCGGTGGGCTTCGGATGCGGTGGGAGACGAGAGGTTCTGCCTGATCTCGGCGGGCGGGGGATGGGGCGCGAAGATCTGGCCGGCGGAGCGGTTTGGGCGCGTGGCGACGGAGTTGGGACGGGCCGGCGTGCGCTCGGTGGTGAACTGCTCGCCCCAGGGCTCCCGCGAGGCGGAGCGCGTGGTGGAGACGAGCGAGGGGTTTGCGCGGGCAGTGCCTTGCTCGGTGGGGCAGTTGATCGCGCTGACGCGGCGGGCGGCGGTGGTAATCGGGGGCGACACCGGGCCGCTGCACCTGGCGGCTGCGCTGGAGCGGCCTGTGGTGGGGATCTACGGGCCGACCGACCCGGCGCGCAATGGGCCGTACGGAACGCGCTCGCGAGTGCTGCGCGATGCGTCGAGCGCGACCAGCCACAAGCGCGTGAGCGAGGTGGAGGAGGGGATGTTGCGGATCGGGGTGGATGAGGTGGTAGCTGCGGCGATGGAGATGCTGGGGTAGGTACGAGGTTCGAGGGACAAGGTTCGAGGGACGAGCGCATCTCGATTTATCTTGATGCGTGTAGCGTAACGCGCTATAGTCATTGCAGTGATCCGCTCATTCAAGCACGCGGAGCTGGAACGATTCTTCCGGACGGGCTCGAAGGCCGGGATACAGCCGAATCATGCGAAGAAATTGCGCGTTCTGCTTACGGCCCTGGATGCCGCTTCCAACCCCCAGATGATGGACGGTTCGGGTTGGGGCTTTCATGCGTTGAGCGGTTCGCTGAGGGGACACTGGGCGGTCTCGGTGAACGGTAACTGGCGCATTACATTTACATTCCACGGCGAAGACGCCGAGGTTGTGAATTATCTGGATTATCACTAAGGAGATGGTTATGGCGATGCACAATCCTGCACATCCTGGCGAGGTTCTACGTGATTACATTGGCGAGACAGACGTTACCTCTTTTGCGGAGCGTTTGAAGGTGGCTCGGACTACGCTGTCGCGGATTTTGAATGGTCACGCGGGGATTTCGGCGGCGATGGCGATTCGGCTGGCGCGGATTCTGCCCAATACGAGTCCCGAGTTCTGGCTGAAGATGCAGATGAACTACGATCTGTGGCAGGCGCGCAGGGGGATGAAGCTGATGGCGCGAAGGGTGGTTCGATCGACGCAAGTCGCTGCGTGAAGTAATGCCGATGAGAAGTTCGATCCTGCGAGGTTGTTGCCCAGAACACCGCTATGATGTCAAGTTCTCCCAAACCGTGCGAACAAAATCCCTCCGATCTCATCGGTCCTGGCGGACCACCGAAGTACGGTTGGGCCAAGTCCAGGAAGGCCCTCGTAACCGGACTTCTGGTGCTGGCGGCGCTTGTTGGTATTTGGGAGTTCACACACCACTTTGGATGGGCGTGGTTCATTTTGTTAGCGGTTCTTGTTGGGGTGACTTGGTTCTCGGCAGGCATCTACGCCGATCATCTCGTCAGGCAGTGCCGATACGATCAGGCGCTGAGACTTTTGCCAGTTCTGGCCATGAGCCGTGTGGGCCGTAGCCGACTTCGGGCGGATGTGCTGATAGCCGCCGGGCGATATGAGGATGCCGAGCGCATCCTGCGCGAGATCATGGATCGCACGGCCAGCGCAAAAGTCACGAATGTCACGAAGCTCTGGACTTCCATGGACCTGGAGGACCTCGGAGATGTGCTCATGGAAACGGGTCGCCTTGAGGAAGCCCAACGGTGTTTCCAGGACGCCTCCAGGATGTATCCGTACCATAGCGTCTCGGCCACCGGACTGGCGGAGGCGCTCCTGCGCCAGGGGATCTTCCCCCAAAGCGCGCTGGCGCATATCGAAAGAGCGCTCAACTTGTTCCAGCGTGGGCAGGATCGAATTAGCAGCAGCTCGCGTCTTGGCGAAATTTTGGCGACCAAGGCGTGGGCGCTGGCTGCTTGTGGCGACGGAGTAGAAGCTCAGAAGGCAATTGATGCGGCCCTGAAGAGCCCGGCCCGGAAAACGAAAGGTTCTCTTGCGGAGATCCACTATAAAGCGGGGATGTCCTTGCTCGCGCTCTCCGAGCATCGCGGCGCAGAGGAGCACTTCGCACAGGGCGCTAAGTTAGATTCGGCCGGTCGTTGGGGACGGCTTTGCGCCGACGCTCTACGACGGCAGAGCGATTGGGAAGCGGCAGATGGTTGAGTTGAAGAAAGGCAAGCGGGCGAGCGTGAGCGGACGGACGGGTTGGCAGAGGATTGCGCGGCGGATACGGGTGCCGATGGGGTTTGTGTTTGCGGCGCTATTTCTGTGGCTGGCGCATCCGAGCTGGCGGACGATGGCGGCCAGCGCAGCGCTGGTGCTGCCGGGGCTGTGGCTGCGCGGGTACGCATCGGGCTATGTGCGCAAGGATTCGGAGCTGACCACGACCGGGCCGTACGCGCACACGCGCAACCCGCTATATCTGGGGTCGATGCTGATTGCGTTCGGGTTTGCGGCGGCGGCGGCGAGTTGGGTGATTCTGGCGTTGCTGGCGGTGCTGTTTGCGGCGATCTATATTCCCACGATCCTGAGCGAGGAGGCGTACCTGCGCGAGCACTTCGCTGGCTATGAGGCGTACGCGCGCGCGGTGCCGAGGCTGCTGCCGCGAGGCGCGGGCGCGGACAGGGAGTTGGAGGCGGACGATCCTGTTTTGGCGGGCGCTGGGGTTTCGGCGAAGGGTAATTTTTCGGCGGAGCTTTATCTGCACCACCGCGAGTACAATTCAGCCATGGGCGCGGCGGCCATCTATCTGGCGCTGGCGCTGAAGCTGCTGTTCTTTTCACACTGAGAGTTGCAACCATCCTTCTTCTGCGAGCTGCGAACCATTGACTGGTCTGAATCTTCTGCATCGTTCCGCGGCCCACTTCTCCGGCTTTAAGTTGGTGCGGACTGCGTTCGCCGCTCTGCTGCTTCCGGCATTGCTGGCAGGGCTGTCTGGGCTCTTGGGTGAAACTCAAACAGCGTGGGCACAGACGGCGCAGGCGCAGACGTTGCAGCCCCCGACGGTCCACATGGTGCAGACGGCGCAGCACCCCATCCCAACCCTACAGCCGCCGGTTGCGGGCTATGCGTTTCCCGAGCGGCAGACGCTGACCTTTACCGTGGACTGGCGCGTGTTTACCGGGGGGACGGCGGTCTTTCACCTGGAGCAGCAGGGAGACCAGTTGAAGGTGACGGCGACGGCGGACACGGTGGGCGCGGTGAATCTGCTGTTTCCCGTGGTGGATCGGTTCCAGTCGGCGATGAACACCAGGACAGGCTGCTCGGAGGGGTTCTGGAAGCAGGTGCAGGAGGGACGGCGGCGGGTATCGAGCGACCTGACATTCGACTCTAGCGCGGGCAAACAGACGCAGGTGGAGCGAAACCTGGTGAAGGGCACGCAAAAGCAGCAGACGACGTCGATTCCCGCATGCGTGACGGACTCGCTGTCGGGGATCTTTTATGTAGCGTCGCAGCGTCTCACGGTGGGGCAGGACTTCGGCTTTCCGCTGGCCGATGCGATGCGCACCGTGACGGTGACCATGAAGGTGGAGGCGCGCGAGGAGATCAAGACGCCGGCGGGGACGTTCCAGACCATCCGGGTGCAGCCCACGGCCGAGGAGGGCGTGGTGAAGAACCGCGGCAACATCTGGATCTGGTACACGGACGACGCGCGCCATATTCCGGTGCAGATCCGGGCGCGGCTGTTCTGGGGGACGATCACCTTCCACCTGCAGAGCGTGGAAGCGAAGTGAGTTGAGCAGTGGGTTGGGAGTGAGTTGGGGACGCGGAGGCGAGACGATGTTTCTGGATGGAGATGCGGAGCCGGGAGTGCCCGAAGGCCTGGTGATCGTGGGGCGGTTTGAGAGTCCTTCGGAGGCGCAGATTGCCAAGGGGATGCTGGAGTCGGCGGGGGTGGAGTGTTTTCTGGTGGGAGAGAATGCCAACAGTCTGCTGCCGGCGGCGTTCCGTGTGCGGCTGCAGGTGCGTGTGGAGGATGAGGCGGCGGCGCGCGAGTTGATGGCGCAGAGTGCCGGGGGTTTGGCTGGCGAAGGCATCGCGGAAGGGTGAACCGCAGAGAGATTGGGCTGGCGAGGGCGCTGATTCGGATGGAAGAAGATCGGGATGGCATGAATGGGAGTTGAATTGGACGCGCCATTGCATGTAAGTTGGTCAATGCCGGTTGTAGAAGGCGGAGCTGGCGGCGTACGCGCGAGCAAGGCTTTGCGGAAGCAGGCATCCGGTCAGGGCGGCGAACACAGGATGTGATCGCCGATACTGCCGAGGGACCGGCTGGCCGCGTGCAATAGAGTGAGGTCGGCGGTTTCGCCCTGCAAGGAAATTGATGGTTTTGGAAGTGACTGGTTTGCAGAGATCAAGCTCTGCGATATGAGTACGATGAGAGAGGGTTGGGAGAGAGCGATGAAAATTTCGAGGATGAGGATTGCAGGCGTGTTGACGGCATGTCTTCTTGGTTTGGTTTCGCTGGCGCAGCCGGGTCGGCTGATGGCGCAGGCTGCGGCACCAGCTCCGGCAGCAATACCGGGAGCCGCAAGCATTCACGGGCATGTGATCGACCCGGGGGGGGTTCCGGTCACAAACGGCGAGGTCAGGTTGACCACAGACCGGAACCTGAACACGGTGAACAAGAAGTTCGAGTACACCTTCCCGGTCGACAATAGCGGCAACTACAAGGGCGCTGACATCAAGCCGGGCAACTACGATGCGTGGTTCTATCAGAACAACAACAGTATCGACCGTATGCCGTCACAGGTATTTGCGACCGGGGAAGATAAGACGGTGGACTTCGACATGACGCGCAAGGAGTACACCGACAAGATGAGCCCGGCCGAACGGGACCAGATAGAGCAAACGAGGAAGCAGAACGCGGAGATCATGGCGAAGAACGCCAAGATCGAGAACCTGAATGGGCTGCTGAAGCAGGCCCGCGCGGACACGGCAGCAGGCAACTTTGCGCCGGCCATCAAGGCCATGACGGATGCGACCGTGGCCAAGCCGGATGAGGCGATTCTGTGGGACACGCTGGGCGACGCGCAACTGGGCGACGCCGTGGCGGCGGACAAGGCGGCGAAGGCGGCCAAGACGACCGACCCGTCGATTCCGGACAAGTTGACTGCGGCGGTGAACTCGTACCAGAAGGCACTCAGTCTGAATGCGGCGGCGGCCAAGCCCAGCACAGATATTGCCGCGGTGGTCAACAACCAGCTTGGACAGGCGCTGGGCAGGCTGGGCAAGACGAAGGAGGCCGCAGATGCCTATGATGCGGCGGCCCTGGCAGACCCGAAGGGTGCTGCGAAGTACTACTACAACGAAGCGGTGACGCTCTATAACTCGGGACTGGCGACGGGCAAGGTGGATGGGGTTGCCGAGGCGGCGGACAAGGCGATCGCGGCCGATCCGACCAGGGCGGATGCTTATTACCTCAAGACACAAGGGCTGGCTCCGCTCATCTCCACGACGGCCGACGGGAAGCTTGTCGCGCCTCCGGGCTTTGTGGATGCCTGCAACAAGTATCTGCAACTGGCGCCAGTTGGGCCTCATGTCGCGGACATCAAGGCGCTTCTCGCGGGGCTGAATGAGCAGATCCAGACAACCTACAAGGCGGTACCGGCGCCCAAGAAGAAGTAGACTGACGATGAAGGATGGAAACGGCCCTGGGCGACAAACGTCCGGGGCCTTTTTCATGGTGCGAGGCGAATGGCAGGAGTGTCGATGAGCGGAAGTCAATCGCAGGTTCGCGTTCTTAATTTCGAGGATGCGTTGGTGGCGGCGTCCGTTGCGGCGCTGACCATCTATGACATGACTGAGGCGTTGGACAAGGGGATACGGATTCGCGAGGTGGCGTCGGTGAGGAAAGAGCGGCGGGAAGAGTGGGGAGTACCGGCAGGGTAAGTGCGAAATGACCGGGTCCAACATACAGTTTGTGATAACGGTGTAAGGTGGATTGCGACGTTGTGGAGAGGTTCGCTAAAGATCATGAGCAAGATCAGGTCGTTTGTTGGCTTGCATATCTCAGAGATGGCGGGCTGTCTGGGGTTGGCTTCTCTGGTTGCGCTGAGTGGCTGCTCGCACATTCAGATCAAGCTGGGATGGCGGGTATCGCTTGCCAAGCTGCCGGTTGCATCCATGGAGGTCAGCCAATATAAGCATCCGGGGATCGGGCCGGGGGAGAAGTCCTCGCTGGTGGCGACATTCACCGAGCCGGACGGCACCGTGTTGGTGACCGAGGGCAAGGGCAAGGGAAAGGTCCTGTGGACGGACTTGACGGTTACGGCAACGGTTGTCTCTGTCAAGAAAGGCGTATTGACACTTCCACGGGACCCTAGAGTCAGCGATGGCAAGACAGGGCATGTTTCGATCACGGTGCCCAGCCATCCCGACCTCCACGCAGAGCTTGATATTCCCCTGCGCTACAACTACAACTACGGTTCCAACAATGCAGGCATGAGCGGCAGCAGCGGCTTGAGCGGTTCCAGTGGAATGGACGGGATGAGCGGTAGCTCCGGCTCCATGGATCCGGACAATCCCTCTGCCGGCGGGAACGGCGGGAATGGAACCAATGGCTCGGATGGAGGGAATGGAGGAGATGGAGGAGAGGGCCCATCCGTGCAGGTCCAAGTTGCACTGCAAACGGGGAGTCATCCCCTTCTCCAGTTTGGCGTCACTGTCGCAGGCCAGAAGGAGCGGTTCTACCTGGTGGATCCGCAGGGAGGATCGCTGACGGTTACGTCTGTAGGCGGCGCAGGAGGAACTGGAGGCAAAGGCGGGAGCGGAGGCCGCGGTGGCTCTGGCGGGATTGGGTCGCCCAGTGGGTCGAGCGGGAGCGATGGCAGCAGCGGAAGCGACGGACAGAGTGGGTCCGATGGAAGAGGCGGAAGCATCACCGTGATATACGATCCGCAGGTCAAACCGTATCTGGCGGCGATTCACCTGTCGAATCCGGGTGGGGCTACTCCGGTGCTCAAGGAAGCACCAGTGCCTGCGCTGTGGTGAGTTGACTGCGGATGGCTATGCCTCGACCAAGCCGTACCGGCGCTGCCACTGCTGTTTGAGGCGGGCCCAGACGGCGGCGATCTGGGCGGGCGGGACGGCGGGATCGGGACGCGCGGCGAAGCGTTCGGCTTCGACTTTGGCCAGCTCCAGCGTGGCGCGGTCGCGCAGCAGGTTGGCGACGCGGAACTCGGGGAGGCCGGTCTGGCGCGTGCCGAAGAACTCGCCGGGGCCGCGCTGCTGGAGGTCCAGTTCGGCCAGGGCAAATCCGTCTTGTGTGGCGACCATTGCGTTGAGGCGGGCGTCGGCCTGCTCGGTGACATTTTCGCCCGTCATTAGTATGCAAAAACTTTTTGCCGCGCCGCGTCCGACGCGACCGCGGAGCTGGTGCATCTGCGCCAGGCCAAAGCGCTCTGCGTGGTCGATGACCATGACGCTTGCGTTGGCTACATCGACGCCGACCTCGATGACGGTGGTGGAGACGAGAACATCGATCTCGCCGCGATGGAAGCGCGCCATGGTGACTTCTTTCTCGTCGGCGCTGAGGCGGCCATGCAGCAGGCCGAGACGCAGGCCGGCGAGCGCGCCGGTGCGCAGCTCGTCGAACATCTCGGTTGCGGAGCGGAGTTTTTTCCTGGTTGTGGCGAAGAGATTGTCGTTTTTGGCGGATTTTCTCTTCGATGCGGTCTTCGCGGATGACTTGCTGGATTGCTGCGTGAATGGCTCGATGACCTGTGTCGGCTGTTCTTCATCGTGCGGAAAGTCGAGTTCGGGCTGGTCGTCCTTGCTGCCCTCGATGACGGGATAGACGAGGTAGGCCTGGCGGCCCTGCGCGACCTGTTTGCGCACAAACTCCCAGACCTCGGCGGCGTGTTCATCGGTGGTGCGGCGGGTGACGATGGGAGTGCGGCCGGGAGGCATCTCGTCGATGACGGAGACTTCGAGGTCGCCGTAGAGGGTGAGGGCGAGTGTGCGCGGGATTGGCGTTGCCGTCATGGACAGGACGTCGGGGTCGCTGGCGACGCCGGCTACTTTCCCATTGCGCGCCTCGCCCCCGGGCTTCTTCATCAGCTTGAAGCGCTGCTGCACTCCGAAGCGGTGCTGCTCGTCGACGATGACGAGGCCGAGGTTGTTGAAGTCGGCCTTGTCCTCCTGTAGGGCGTGAGTGCCGATGATAAACTGCGATTCGCCGCGCAGGATGCGGCCTTGCGTCTGGCGCTTGGTGGCAGGGTCAAGCGAGCCGGTGAGCAGCGCGACTTTATACGGCTGCCCGGTGCTGGGCGAGACGACACCGCCGAGCAGCTTGCGCGCGGAGAGGTAGTGCTGCGTGGCGAGGATCTCGGTGGGGGCCATCAGCGCGGCCTGCGCGCCGTTCTCCATGGCGATGATGGCGGCCTGCATGGCGACGATCGTCTTGCCGGAACCGACATCGCCCTGAAGCAGGCGGCGCATGGGCTGCGG
>PLOU01000007.1:3246-3509 GCA_003142235.1 Granulicella sp. | reverse complement strand
GAGATTACCCAGTTCACCTACTTTCAGCAGTGCGGCGGAATGGATCTGGACCCGATCTGCGGAGAGATTACTTACGGCATGGAGCGGATCGCGCAGTTTTTGCAGGATTGCGATTCGATCTACGACATTGTGTGGGCGGTGGAACCGGATACCGGCAAGCGCGTGACGTATGGCGACATCCGGCTGGCCGAGGAGGAACAGTTTTCGGCGTACAGCTTCGACTACGCGGACGTGGCGAAGCTGTGGGAGCATCTGGGGCTGTA
>PLOU01000007.1:0-3194 GCA_003142235.1 Granulicella sp. | reverse complement strand
GGATCCGCACGCTGGTGATTGGCGTGGCGAAGGCTTATGTGGCGCAGGGCGAAAAGTTGGCGGCGATAGTTCAGGCGGGTTGAGGGTTTCGATCCCACCCATCGCGAGAGACAAAGGCGCGATGGATGGGGCACCCAGGATTTGTGGCGGATGAAGGATTGAAGAGGACGTGATGGCGGAGTTTCTGTTTGAGATTGGGTTGGAAGAGGTTCCGGCGCGGATGATCGCGGGGGCGCAGGCGGAGTTGCAGAAGCGCGTGGTGGCGATGCTGGAGCGCGAGCGGCTGGTCATCTCCCACGTCTCCGGCGATGAAGCTGCCGTAGACATGGGGCACCCAAGGTCGAGGAGCTTCTCTACGCCGCGGCGGCTGGCGGTGTGGGTTGGCGGCGTGGCGGAGCGGCAGCAGGACGTGGCCGAGGAGCTAGTTGGGCCGGCGGTGAAGATTGCGTTCAAGGATGGGAAGCCGGGGCCGGCGGCTGTGGCGTTCGCGAAGAAGGCGGGCGTGGATGTGGCGGCGCTGAAGACGGTGACGACGGCGAAGGGCGAGTACCTGGCGGCGACCTCGGTGAAGGCGGGACGCGCGGCGGCGGAGGTGATTGCGGAGGAGTTGCCCAAGGAGCTGGCGGGGATCTACTGGGCGAAGAATATGACCTGGCGGCCGGGCAGGCCGGAGCGGTTTGTGCGGCCGGTGCGCTGGATGGTGTGCCTGCTGGACGAGGTGGTGGTTCCGGTCGAGTTCGGCGGGAAGACGGCGGGGAAAGCGACGCGCGGACATCGCGTGCTGGCGGGGGATGAGGCGATTTCTGTCGGCTTTCCCGACGAGTACGAGCAGGTGTTGCTGAAGGCGCATGTGATTGCGGACGTGGAGGCGCGGCGGCTGGCGATCCGCAAGGCCTTGGATAAGGCGACACGCGCGGCTGGAGCAGGGCTGCGCTGGCGCGAGGACGAGGCGCTGGTGGATACCGTGACGCACCTGACGGAGTGGCCGACGGTGGTGCTGGGGAGCTTCGAGCCGGAGTATCTACAGCTGCCGGAAGAGGTGCTGGTGACGGTGATGCGCGATCATCAGAAATACTTTGCGGTGGAAGAACAGGGAACAGGGAACAGGGAACAGGGAACAGAAGAACGTGGAACAGGGAACAGGGAACAAAAGGGCAAACTCGCGCCGCATTTTCTGGCGGTGCTGAATACGCAGGCGGATGCGGCGGGCGAGGCGGTGATCCGGCACGGCAATGAGCGCGTGCTAAGGGCGAGGTTCAACGACGCGAGATTTTTCTGGGAGTTCGACCAGCGGGTACCGCTGAAGGAGCGCGTAAAGCTGCTGGAGAAGGTTACGTTCCAGAAGGACCTGGGGAGCTATGCGGCGAAGACGGAGCGTGTGTGCAAGCTGGCCGCGTCGCTGGCCAGGCTGGTGGAGGCTCGCGGATCGAAGCTGGACGGGGCGGCGCTGGAGACTGCGGCGAGGNNCTGTACGCGCGGGCGCAGGGATTTCGCGCGGCGGTGGGCGATGCGATCTACGACCAGTATCTGCCGAAGTCGATGGAGGACGCGGTGCCGCGCACGGTGGAGGGGGCGCTGCTGGCGATTGCCGACAAGGCGGACACGATTGTGGGGATGTTCGGGCTGGGGCTGGAGCCGACCGGATCGAAGGACCCGTTTGCGCTGCGGCGGGCGGCCAATGGGATTGTGAAGATCCTGGCGGAGGGTGAGCCGGCGCTGCCGTTGACGCTGGGCGATGTGGTGGACGCGGCTTCGCCCGACGAGGCTGTAAGAATGCGCGTGGAGATTTTCTTTGCGGAGCGGCTGGAGTTCTATCTGCGCGAGGCGAAGGGGCAGGCATACGACGTGGTGAAGGCGGTGTTGGCTGCAGGGGCGAACGACGTGAGGGATGCGGTGGCGCGGGCGGAGGCGGTGACGGCGGTGCGCGGGAGCGAGGACTTTGCGGCGGTGAGCGCGGCGTTCAAGCGGATGAAGAACATTCTGGCGCAGGCGGCGGAGAAGGGGATTGCGGCCGGAGGAAACGTTGAGGCAGGGCTTCTCCGCGAGCCTTCGGAGCAGGCGCTAGCAGAGCGGTCAACTGCGGTTGCGGAACAAGTCAAGTTGCTGAGCGCAGACAGAGGCTATCGCGCGGCGTTGGAGGCTGTTGCTACTCTGCGTGGGCCTGTCGATGCGTTCTTCGATGCGGTAATGGTTATGGCACCGGAGCCGGAGATTCGCGCGAATCGACTTGCTCTGTTACGTCGAGTGCTGAAGGACTTCTCGGGGATTGCGGACTTTTCGGAGATTGTGACGGCGGGGTAGGGTGTGCCGAGCTGTTCAGGGCCATTGTCATCGATCATGGGACAGGCTTGTTGGGAGAAAGATGCGGGCGGTTTGGGTGGTGCGGGCTTCGTCGGGATCCTTCGCTGCGCTCAGGATGACAGCAAGAACAGACAACGACAAAGGAAGAAGCAGATTCCTGCGCTGCGGAATGACAACTATAAAACAAGCAGAGGCGAAATGCGGGGGTCCTTTGACTGCGTCTGGCGCAAAGTGCGCGCCAGACTTTGCTCAGGATGACGGCGTAAAACAGGCAACGGCGTAAAACAAGCAACGACGAAATACGGAGATTCTGGCTTCGCCAGAATGACGACCTTCGGGGGGTTCGCCAGAATGACGACGTTTCATTACTCTACTGCGAGGTGAAAAACTCCAGGCTGTTCAGCCGAAGCGAGGGGCAAGCAGGATGTGCTGCTCGACGACGCTTTGTTCGAGGACGGACTTGTCGGGGTTGGACTGTTTGTAGCGGATATGGACCCGTTGGTCTCGCATATTGCGGACGAAGTCGTTTGCGTCGTCTTCCTTGGAGAATTCGTGGGTGTACTTTCCGGTGTGGTACTCCTCGAGGAAGAAGATGTATGTAAGAGTGGCGAGAAAGCGAGAGGTCTTGGGGATTGCCACGACCTTGCCGCCGGAGATACGGCCTTCGATGGAGGGCCAGCCCTGAGCTCTCTCTTCGCTGCGTCTCTTTTGCCATCTGCGGAGATAGATTGCGCCCCATGCGGCGACGAATCCAAAGACATATTTGAGGGGTAGGACCCAAAGACTCGTGTGGCGGGACCAGTAGGCCCAGTGGTGGGAGAAGTCGGGGGGCATGATTGGTACGGTATCATGCGGGGCGCGAGTGGGGGAGATCAGGGGCGGTTGAGGGCGAG
>PLOU01000043.1 GCA_003142235.1 Granulicella sp. | reverse complement strand
GAATGATAGTGACTCTGCAAGCACCTGCTGATCGAGGCCATTTCACAGATTCATCCGGAGACCGGATGAAATTCACAGAACACATGAGGTTAAAAATGAAGCTCCATCTTGTTTCAATTTCCAGTCTGCTCCTACTGAGTATGGCTGCATATCCACAAACCCAGATCATCCCAGCAGGAGCCCTGATTCAATGCACGACTTCCGATGGGCGTATCTCNNATGACAGCTTAGGCGGTCGGTGCGGACGGACCCGCCGTTTGGGCCGGACTGGCCTTCTTCGTCGCAGTCTTTTTGGAAGCCACCTTCTTTGATGCTGCCTTCTTGGTGCTTGCCTTTGGGAGTACGGCAGCTACGAGGGGCTTCTGTGTGGCCGTCGCTTTCTTAGCGGCTCGCCTGACCTTAGCCCAGCGTGCCTTCATCGCCGCTGCAATTCTTGCGCGCCCCGCAGCAGACATCTTGCGGCGAGGCCGAGTGTTTGCCTTGGGTGGTAGCGCGGTGGGGACCTTCTTAGCCGCACCACTTCCAAGGGGGCGACCAGGCCGCCTCTTTACCACGCCCGAGTCGGTCTCGGACAAGAGTTCCTTCGCTTGACGGAGACGTGAAATCTGTGCGTCAATCTGCCAAATAATCTCTACCGTACCCATATGTTGATCCTCCTCCATTGAGAATACCGCATACCCCCAAGGTCTGCTAAAAAGAAGCCGCCGGCAAGAGTGAACAAGGGAATTCCCAGTATGCATCAAGTCGCAAGTGGTGCGTAATGCTTCCTGTGACGCCCGCCCGCTACAGAGCGCGCACTATGCTCGGGCGCGGACTTTTCCCTGAGCACGAGCAGCCGTCCTCGACGTTGCCGATCCCCTCCATTTTGCTGCGCTCTTCCTGTCGGTAGATTGTAACGTGACGAGAATGACCGGCTCCTGGTCAGGGAACGTGGCAATCATGGTCAGATGACCACCCATCGCCGCTACGGTGCGCTGCATCGTGGACAGGCGTGGGTCCTTGCGCTGCTCCAGGCGCGAAATCTGCATCTGTCCGATGCCGAGGGCCTCAGCCATCTTCGCCTGACTGAGCTTGCGGCCCTTCCGCAGTTCTCCAAGCGTCATGCGCTGGTCAACCTTCGCAAGCAACTCTGCGCCTCGTGCCTCGATGGCCGCCTGCCGGTCCTTTGGCAAAGAAGCAATCACGTCCACAACTGAAATCAATCCTCGCATCGCCAAACCCTCCTCCATCGACTACAGATCTTCGAGATGTTCCTTGTATCGCTTGTCGGCCTTCTCGATCAGCCGTCGATAGAACGTTTTTTCACTTCCGCCGGACTTGTCCCCAGATACGAGCAGGATGGCATCACGCTCTGGATCGAAGGCGAACGCAACGCGCCAGACGCCTCCGCTGGCTCTGAATCGAAGTTCCTTCATGTTCGTGTACTTCGAGTCCTTCAGCGTGTCCACCTCAGGCCGCCCCAGCGACGGGCCGTACTGCCGGAGCGGCGTGAGCATCGCGAGCAGTTCATCCTGCACTGCCGCCGATAACTTGTCGAACTCCGCCTTGAACTTCGGGTGGAAGTAGGCTTTCCAACTCATAGATATAAGTATGCTCTAAATAGCATTATGCTGTAAAGAGCATTTTTTATATAATCCTCAGCGAGGGTTGTCGGACAGCAATGTCCGGCAACCCAGAGCCGTCCGCGGCGTGACCGCATCCAAACGGAAGACGACCACAAAACAACGCCGCTCCCCATTTACTAGAGCGTGTTTCATGTGCGCCGTGAAAGGCGCTGGTCAACAGTGGGTGCAAGTCCCACCCGGGAACTGGATCGCTCCACCCGGTAGCAATCGAAGCGGCGGTAGAGGCGACGAAGCCGTCGGAGCCTTCGGTGTAGAGGGTCGCGGAGGCGACCTGGCAAGTCTGTAGGCCGTAAGGACGTAAACGCTGTGCAGGCCTCGAAACGTTCGATGCAGGAGCTGACACGTCATGAGTCGCGGGAAAGCCGAAGCTGAAAGGGGGGATGAGCGATCAGCTCTTTCAGTCCTGCCGGGGTATTGGCGACGGCATGCAGATAATGGGGACCAGACGCAACACGGGAAGCCCCAGCGGTGATCGCGGTAAGGATCAACCGGAGTCTCGTGAGAGCCAGACCGGGCCGTTTGGGGTGTCGGGGAGGCTCATAGTACCGATGAAGCCGGGTAACGCCGGGGGAGGGAAGGAGCCTCAGTTGGAAGTAAACGCAAGAAGTGACGAAGACGGAGGGATTGGCGATGAGCCTAGCAACCCCGGAAAGAGTTCAGAAGCTACAGGCGGCGTTGCACGACAAAGCGAAGAAATCGCCCAGCTGTCGGTTCTACGCGCTGTATGACAAGGTGTACCGGAAGGACGTGCTGACTTTCGCTTACGCCCGCTGCAAGGCCAATGGCGGAGCGGCCGGAGTGGAAGGACAGACGTTTGAGGACATCGAGGCATACGGAGTCGAGCGATGGGTGGACGAACTGACGAAAGAACTGAAAGCTCGAACGTATCGGCCACTTCCTGTACGGCGGGTGTATATACCAAAGCCGGATGGGAAAACGCAGCGCCCGTTGGGTGTGCCCGCCATTCGTGATCGCGTGGTCATGATGGCGGCGGTTCTGGTTCTCGACCCCATCTTCGAGGCCGATCTACAACCGGAACAGTATGCCTATCGGCGCGACCGCAGCGCACTGGACGCAGTGAGACACGTCCATAAGCTGATCAACACTGGACATGGAGAGATTGTTGATGCGGATCTTGCCTCCTATTTCGATTTTCTTCCGCACGCCGAGCTTCTCAAGTCGGTGGCTCGCCGGGTCGTCGACGGCGCCATGCTTCATCTGATCAAGATGTGGTTGACGGCGCCGGTTGAGGAGACGGATGAGCGCGGGAGGAAACACCGGAGTACGCGGAATCGGGACGAAGGTCGAGGCACCCCACAGGGTTCTCCGATCAGCCCGCTGCTGAGCAATCTTTACATGCGCCGGTTCGTGCTTGGCTGGAAGATGTTAGGGCACGAGAAGCGTCTTGAAGCGTGCATCGTTAACTATGCCGATGACCTAGTGATCTGTTGTCGGGGCCGGGCACAAGAAGCCCTGGCCTCGATGCGGGTGATGATGTCGAAGCTGAAGTTGGCGGTGAACGAGAGCAAGACGCGGGTTGCGAAGCTGCCGGAAGAAAAGTTCGATTTTCTGGGGTACACGTTTGGACGATGCTTTTCGCCACAGACGGGACGGGCCTATCTGGGCACGGTACCGTCGAAGAAGCGCGTAGTGCGTATCTGCGCGGCGATCAGCACCGAGACCGGACGGACCAAGCTCCCGCTGGAGCCGGGAAAGGTGGCGGAAACGCTCAACCGGATAATGAACGGATGGGCTAACTACTTCTGTCTCGGCCCAGTCAGCAAAGCCTATCGGGTAATCGAACGACATGCCCGCCGGAGGCTTCGTCAGTGGCTGTGCAGAAAGCACCAAGTTCGCTGGCCAGCGATCCACCGCTTTCCGGATCGCTATATCGACCAGCAACTTGGCCTGGTCCGGCTCTCACAGCGGACAGCCAGCTTTTCGTGGGCGAAGTCGTGAAGCTTCCTCCGTGAGCCGGATGCGGGAAATCCGCATGTCCAGGTTCGACGAGCGGGATGTGGAAACGGAGCAGGGTGCGGCTAATGAGACACCGGCAAACGAAAGGGCCGGAAACAGATAGGCGGCACCTAAACCACCGCGCCACATCTCGACTCTCCAAACACCTGCGCAGGGTAATCCAGAAGCAGGCGAGATAGAAGAAGGCTCTATAGGTAGCGATCAGATGCTCATGGCGAACCAGCAACCGGCGGAACTGACCGAACCACGCGTTGGTCCGTTCGATGATCCAGCGGCGCTTGTATCGCCGCAGCTTGCGCCCATCTTCATAGCGCCGGTGCTTGTTGTTGCTCCGGTAGGGCACAATCAACTCGATGCCCCGCTTCTTCAGCCGTTCGCGCAGCGGGTCGGAGTCGTAGGCGCGATCTGCGATCACCCTTTTCGGCTTCTGTCGCGGACGGCCTTTGGGGCGGGGGACGCGGACCTCTTGAAGCGTGGCTTCCGCAAGCGTAGCTTCTCCCGGAGAGGCACTTTCCAGCCGAACTCCCAGCGGAAGACCCTGACCGTCGACCAGTACCATCCACTTCGTGCCCTTGCCACGAAAGGCGGATGCGGAAGAGAAAAGAGGAGTGAAATCCCCCCTTGAAAGCCTCTGCTGGGGCGCAATTCCAGCAACAATCGCTACAGGGCTTGTCGAAAAATACGAGAATGATATATCACAAGCCTTCACTCCCCCCGTGACGCCAATCACACGGATAATATGTGATAATAGTCACAACTACTGTATCGTTCTGTAGCCTCATATGTATTGCCTTCCAAACATAGCGTAAATTGGGGATATTTTGCCGAGATTCCTTCACTCATCGGCTTCCTTCGAATCCCTTCTGAGGGTCAAATCAGGGGCAAGAACATAGTTACTATTCTGCAAGCAACTGTGATTACCATTACTTTTCCTAAAATATTTTTTATATTGTTGCTTGACACTATAGCGGTCAATGTTACACTTCTCCGTGTTTACAAATTAGTGCCATAGCAGAGCATCACATTGTTGCGCTGATTTTCTTTCCTCCAGGCACCCAAACAATTAGAGGTTATCTGTATATGTTGAGGACATGTGTGCGTCCTGCGGCCTTGGTGCGCCGTAGCACAGCCCTTCTGTTCTTTGCGCCCATAAATCGACTGAAACAGTAAAGTCCACACGTCAAGAGAGACTGCGTCACAGATTGATGCGATCCATCAACTCAAAGCGATCCGACGAAAGGGCAAGGAAGATGGCCAGGAAATCGCACTACACCGCAATATCGACACTTCTTGGATTCATGCTAGTGGTGTGCGCACTGTCAGGTCCGGCAGTGGGTCAGCGGACACAGGTTCGCCGACAGCCCCCTTCCAGTAAACCATCTCAGATCAGACCCGTACCTGTAGAGCATCTCTATTGGTACTTCTTGCTATTCCAGAATCACCTTGACACTAGAGCTGCGGAATTGGACGCGCAAGGGAAGAATGGCACTGTGGTGCGTAACCATCTGCAAAGAAGCCTGGGATGGTCGGATGCGGATTTCACGCCGATACGCGCCTCGTCGGTTCGACTGGCAGCCAAAGCAAAGGATCTGCATGCGAAGAACCATGCGATTCTCGCAGCAGGCAAGTCTTCGTCGAGTCCCAATCAACTACAAGCCCTGGCTAGTCAAAGGGACGCGGCACTCAATGCCGAGGTATCGCACCTAAGAAGTACCCTGCCACCGGATAAAGTCGGCGCGTTCGAGGCTTTCCTTGCTCGAATGTTCTCTCAGCCACGTGCGACGCCTCCGCCAGCCTCCGGGAACACGCCCGGCGCACCTGCGGCGGTGCAACCATGACCTGCCTCGATCGGTTCCTTCGCCGCGCAGCCTGGACATTTCTAATCCTGATCGCTGGCGCACATGTGTTGATCCCAACCCATGTGCTTGCCCAGGTAGACACATGCACACTGAATACGGTCGATTCGACAAACGATGTGGAGGAAACGGTCTGCCTTGCCACCGACTGGAGCGGCGAGCTTTATGCCTGGGCGGCCAACGATAGTTGGGCCGATTCAGATTGGCAGAATTGGCCTAATGGCGATCCTTATGTGGTAGGGCTAGGCACAGAAGTCCAGGTCTCAGACGATATCAATGGCTTCGATTTCGATACAGGTTTGGTGGAAAACGGGGAAGCCAGCGGATCTGTAAGTCCCACCTCCGGAGCCACTTACACAGCCGTCGGCTCTTCCTACGAGTGTTACGATCCCACAGGCACCTGGAGCAGCGATTGCAATTGGCAAGGCGCCGGAGGGGTTTGGGTATCGGCGACTATGCCCGGGTCACCACCACCACCCTTATCGACGCCGACATTGAGCCTGACCGCATCCGGTTCACCATCCGGAAGCGGACTACCGTTGACTTTCACAGCGACCCTCTCCTTCGACGCCACTGGTGAGGATGTGGACTTTTATGACAACATAGGGTACATCGGCTCTGCGACGTTCAGCGGCACTGCCGCTACGTTCACCACAAGCGCATTGTCTCCGGGCACATACTCAATTACTGCCTATTATTGGGGAGATCAGAATTACAGCGCGGTTACGTCCAATACCATTATCCAGGTCGTCAATAATTCTGCATTGCCGACCCCGACGATTGCGAGCCTGAACCCTTCGTCTGGAACTGTAGGTTTGGCGGTAAACATTTCTGGATCAGGTTTCGGGGCGGCGGATGGACAGAGCATAGTTACATTCAATGGTGCCCCCGCAGGAGTGCTCAATTGGAGTGACTCTTCAATCACTGCGGTTGTACCAAGCACTGCCACGACTGGCTCCGTAGTCGTGAAACTCGCCAATGGCCAAACGAGCAACAACAATGTCAACTTCACGGTTAACAACTCGTCTTGCCCGTAGCGATTTGCAGCGTTACGGTGGGGCGCGCCGCGACGGGGGTACTTCGGTTCGAGCGGTTCGCTATTCAACTTACGCTGCCGCATAACTTCAATTTTGTCGTTGACGCCGGTCGCAGTTCCGGAAAGGAAACAGATGAAGACATTCAGGTTTTTACTCGCCCAATATCTCCCTCTCGGATATGCCGGCGCAACCTTGTTGGGGCTGCTCTGTTCGATAGGTCTTTGGCTCCTCGCGCCAAAGACGGCTTTCGCTCAGAATCCTGTTCAGCGCGATCCGCAGGCCCTCACAATCCTCGCCCAGACGATTAAGGCAGGCGGCGGGCAGGAGCTTTTGCTTTCAATTCTGGATTTCACTGAAACGGGAACCATCACTTACAACTGGGCCGATTCCGTTAGCCGAGACATCACCGTGAAAAGCCGCGGGTTGCATCAGTTCAGGATAGATGTCGACCTTCCGAAGGGCACGCGTACAACGGTCGTAAATGGCGAGAGCGGTTCGCTGAAAGATGAAGATGGCCAAACTAGGCCGATATATCGCCAGAGCGCCAACGATCTTGGAAGCTTCACCCTTCCCTACCTGCCATTGATTGCGGCCATGCAGGACTCAACGACCAGTATCGTTTACGAAGGTCTCGTGACCCACAACGGCGCTTCGGCTTATGACATTCGGTTTCAGAGGGTTTACACAAAGCGGCAGGATCCCCACGGCAATCGAGGGGAACGTGAAGCGCGCGACTTCTACATCGATCCCAAGACTCTTCTCATCACCGCCATCTTCGACCGGATCCACTTCGCTAACGGTCAACATGACGCAGGTGTTTCGCATGAGGTTCTTTATTCAAACTATCAACACGAAAACGGAATCACAGCACCACTAACCATCGTGGAGACTGTTCAGGATGTGACAGGGTTCACGATGAAGCTCAGCCAAGTCACATTCAACGCAGGTTTAGCCGACTCCGATTTTGCGCGGTAGCCAATCGGGATGCGAATGACGGAATTATACAAACAGCGAGGAGCGATTCGATGGAAGGCACATTCAAAATGCTGGACGGACCGATGCAAATGGCCTGCAGATTTCAATCGCAGTTTATGCGCGCGAGCCGCCGATTGGGTATTGTCTTTGGGGCGCTTCTTATTCTTGGCTTCTTTATTCATCCGGCCCGCGGCCAGAATTATCTGACGAGCACCGGAATGCCCAGCTTTGCTGCACCGCAACCAGTCGAGTTTGGATCTGTCGACGCCTCCACCGGGAATCTGCATCTCAGCATCCCGCTTGGGTCGTATTCGCAGCGTGGGTCGAGTCAACCTGAACAAATATCACTTGAATACAATAGTAACATCTGGGAAGTTAGCAACAATGGCATGACGGCGTTCTGGGCCCCATACAATGGGCCAGCCTGGTATGACCGCGGCGGATGGTACATCTCCAACATGGTCCAAACCGACCCCTCTACTTGGACTGCTTCATCGTCTAGCTGCGAATCTGACCTGAACTATTTGGATCAAAGTGGAACGTTGCATTACTTTCATGTCAACACCTCCTACGCCCATGGGGGTTGCCCATCGGTAGGTAATAATTTTGCCACGGACTCTTCCGGTTACAGTATGTATGTGGATTACAATAGTCTCACCGGTATTTACAAAGTCTATGCTCCGGATGGGACGCTCGCCTATGTGACTGATGATGCACCTCAGGATACGCAAGGCCACTATATCCGAACTGAGGATTCCAACGGGAACTATCTGTCCCAAGACCAGGCTACCGAGCCTTTCGCTCTCTTTGACACCTCGGGCCGCCAAATTGCGGCCTTAAGCAGCGGAACGTATCCAACGTATCCTCAGTTACTCACGCTCCCGACATCCCAGGGCGCAGCGCAATATCAATTCATCTATACCTCTATTATTGTTTCGACCAACTTTCAGCAATCAAATGTTCAAGACGTAAGCCACAACATGATATCGGTTATTCGATCAGTCACGCTGCCTGACGCTGCTCAATCTACCTACTATTTCACATACGACTGCGACCAGACGACTGGCAATTCTGCTTGCTCTTCTCCCGGCGGACAGAGCGCATATTACGGTGAGATCACAGGCATAACCTTACCCACGGGCGGAACAGTCAGTTATGCCTATCAGACGTTCTCGGACGCTTACGGGAACAAGAGTCGGTGGGTTTCCTCTCATTCGTCTGCTGGCGGCAACTGGAGCTATTCGCCGCAAGTTCTGTTTTCGTGCGAACCCAATCAATACTGGCCTGCTAATAGTTGTATGCAGCAAACAACAGTTACCTCTCCAACCGGCCAAATATTTTACCACTTTGTACTGAATAATGGCGCTTGGCCAGCCACGATCGTGCGCAGAGACCTCCAGGGAGTGCCGCAGTCCACAGTTACAAATACCTGGGACTTCTCTCAACCATGCGAATTGATGGGTTGCACCGGCAGCGCATTTGTGACGCTTCAGAGCCAGCAGACGACAGTGCCCTCGGCAAGCGGAAACCTCACGAAGCAAACTCAATATACCTACGAGTGCCCAGGATGCGGTAGCAGAACGGCGATCAAGGAATGGGAATATATTCCGGAGGGAAACAGTTTTTCGCCGGTGCCTGATCGTGCGACCTATACGTGGTATCTTAGCATCGCTACGAACAACATCAACCGTCCTGCTGTCGTCACGGTATGCAACAACTTAGGATCGGGCTCAGCATGTTGGGGCGGTGGTTTTTTAGTTTCGCAAACGCTATATACCTATGATTGCTACAGCGGCCCCGGCTGTAGTGCGCTGACCCCAATCACCGGCGTAGCTCAGCACGACGATGCAAATTTTGGCGCAGGCAACACGGCCCGTGGAAATCCCACCTCAATTTCTCGCTGGGTTAGCGGATCGACGTACCTGACTACGTCATACACCTACGATACGACTGGGCAAGTCCTGAGTGCAACGGACCCTGCAGGGAACCTCACAACATATAACTATGCCGACAAGTTCTTCACCGACAGCGGCAACGACACTGCTCCGGCTAGTTATACGCCGTCACAACCGACTAATGCCTATCTGACCAGTGTCACTGACCCAATCGGCACATATACGGAAGGCTACTATTTTGGGAGCGGCACCGAGGCCATCACTTGGGATTACAACAATCAGCCTGTTTCCAGCCACTATCAGGACGGTTTGGACCGGAAGACGGAAGAGATCGCCCCCATCGGATGGAGCCTTGCAAATTATTCCTCTGCCACGCAATCGGACATGTACACCGCTGTGGGAGACACATCGCCGTCAACCGGTTGTGTGAGTTGCCAGCACTCGCAAACGAATCTCGACTCGTGGGGCCGGACGGCTTCGCAGATTCTTGTCAACAACCCCATCGGCCCGGTAGAGGTGGATAGTTCTTATGACACGAATGGGCGCTTGTACACGCAAAGCCACCCATATTCCGGCAGCGGGGATCCGAACCACGTTCTTGAAACTATCGGCTATGATGCGCTTGATCGCCAAATATCCACAATGCATCCTGATGGCCAGAGCCAGCAGGTATTCTCCGGTCCAAATGTTGTAAATGTTGGGGGACTGACTTCCCAGCAGGGGGTAGCATCGACCTACGGATACGGATACCCACAGGTGTCGGAAGACGAATCGGGGTACATGCGTCAACAATGGTTGGACGGCTTTGGCCGAATTATCGAGGTCGATGAACCAAACTCCTCAGGAGCCTTGACGCCCAACCCTTACATGACAAATTATCTTTACGACGCTGGAAATCGTCTCACACAGGTGATCCAGGGGGGCCAGACCCGCACCTTCGCCTACGACGGTCTCGGCCGCAAGATCTCTGAGAACACGCCGGAAGGCGGGACCGTCACCTTCTCCTATAACACCAGCGGCGGCGGATTGTGCAGCGGCGATCCCTCGAATGTTTGCACGCGAACCGATGCTCGCGGAGTGGTAAGCACGTATACCTACGACCACGGCAACAGGCTGACGGGCGTCGCCTATACGATCCCGGGCGGCCAGAACATTGCGTCGATGCCCAACGTCTGCACCACTGCGCCGAACGGAACTTCGGCGAACGTATGTTATTACTACGACCAAGGAGGCGCGGCAGCGAACGCCATAGGGCAGCTCACGGAGATGGTCGATCCGACCGGATCAGAGAGCTACAGCCGTGATGCCAATGGGCGGACGACGCAGCTTTCGAAGGTCATCAATGGCCAGACCTACAACATCGGTTACCAGTACGACGCGGGAGGCGATCTCACGCAGATCACATACCCTTCGGGAAGGGTTGTGCAGCAGGCCTACAACCAGGTGGGTCAACTTTGCCAGATCGCTCCCTCGGCGGCAAACTGCACCCCCGGGAGCAGCTATTACGCCGCCAATTTCTCGTACAACTCTCCCGGCAAACTGACCGGCTTCAACTACGGAAACGGCTTGACGGGGACATTCTATTATTCTCCTGACCGAACGCAGCTTACTTACATGTCTTATGCGAAGGGAAACTCGACCTACTTCAATTTGCAATACTCGTACCAACAGAACTCCATGTACTCTCCACCCTGCTCGCATGGCACAGCCGGGAACAACGGCTCCATCCAGTGCATCACGGACAACGTGGACTCGGGGCGCTCTGTGGGCTACGGCTACGACCCGCTGCAGAGAATGACCACCGCGAAGACCTGCGGCTCGTCGGCATTTCCGCAGTGGGGCCTGATGGAGAGTTACGATCGATTCGGGAACCGCTGGAGCCAGACCGCGACGGCGGGCTCGCTCCCACAGCCCAGCCTGACCTTCGGCTTCAACGGCATGGACAGTTCGACAACGAACCAGCCCCTCGGCTACGCTTATGACCCGAGCGGGAACATGACCGTGGAGCCGCTTGGGCCCAATGCTATGACCTACGACGGCGAGAACCGGATGACGGCTTACAGCGGCATCGCAGGCTACACCTACGACGCCAACGGATTGCGGGTGGCCAAGTCGGTGAGCGGCGGGACAACGACGGTGAGCATCTTCTCCGGCTCGTCGGTGCTCGCGGAGTACGATAATGGCGCAGCGCCCGGCTCTCCCTCGCGGGAGTACGTCTACAACGGCGCAGGCGACACGACCGGCCTGCTGGCCATGATCTCGGGCGGCACGACGACCTACTATCACAAGGATCATCTCTCGGTGCGGCTGACGACGGACGCGAGCGGGAACGTGGCGAGCCAGCAAGGCACCTTGCCCTTCGGCGAGCAGTGGTATCAGGCGGGCTCGGGAAACAAGTTGGTCTTCACAAGCTATGACCGGGACTCGGAGAGCGGCCTGGACTATGCGCTGGCGCGCTACTACAACAGCACCACCGGAGCGTTCTTGATGGCCGATCCCGTGGCTGGCAAGCCCGGCGATCCGCAGTCCTGGAACCGCTACGCTTACGCCAGCGACAACCCGATCATGATCACCGACCCAAGCGGAAAATCATGGTTGAGTTGGCTGATCACGGCGGGTGCGATCACAGCTGATATTGTTACGGCTGGGGCAGCAACTGGATTTACAATGGCGAGTCTTGAGGGTGTTGGGGAAGGCATTGGGGAAGGTTTGGCGGTAGGCGTAGCGTCGAACGCCATACAAACAGGCCACCTTGGCATCAACGAAGGCGACTTGGAGGGAGCCGCCATTGGGGATGCCTTGAGCAGTGCGGAAGGACTGATGAATTTGAAAATCATGCCGCAGAAATGGCTTGAAGCAGCGCCTATTCATTATGCGGAACATGCATTTAATAGCCTCGTGGAGAACGAGGCATTGAATGGCAAAGCCAGCGTCGACTGGATTGGTGCTGGTATCAGCACGGGCATAGATATGCTCAATGACCGCGCAACAGGGAAATGCGGGCGCAACTCACATGGTATACAGAACGTTGATGGCCACCAAGAAACCACAACGTCGATCTCACCTCCAGCGGGATATTCTCCGTTCAACGCCTTTGGAATAATACCGAACGGCAATCGCAACAATTCTTTGTTTATGCAGACGCATTATAACGGGGGTGAGGAACACGTTGATATCTTCAATCCGAATTGGGGCGGTGCTGGAGCAGCTTGGGAAAACGGTGCTGGAGCAGTCCTCCATGGGATAGTGGATTATAGTATCGGTAAGTTATTCTTCCGAAATAGCCCAGCACTGGATCCGGGGTGCATATTTTGAACAAACTCATCCTCATCTGCTGCCTGTTGTTTACCGCTTTGCCCCGAATGGAGGGGCAAAGCATGGAAATCATCGGCTCAAGAGTCCAACTCCCAGATGGATACGTTTCGGGAGCCGCATTCTACGAAGACAAGGGGATGTTCTTTGTACAGCAGTTTGCACGTTCAACGGAGAATGCCGGCTTAGGCAACCGTTTTCATCGATTGCTGTCTTCTTGGAATATCGAGAGTCACTCGTTGATTACGAAAAGGGTTACCGACGAGATACCTGGGGATGCGTCAATAGACCACTGTGGGCGGGTACAAATATCGACAACTACGCATCGAGTCTATATATGCAGTACAGAATCGTATTTGGAGATGATGGACCCGGACAGCCTGGAGACGGTTGGAACAATGGCCCAGGTAGACGATCAGATCATCACTGATTTCGCGGTAGATGACCTAAACGGCAGAGTGCTTGTGCTGTCTACTCGAAAAGATGGAACTATCCATCTTGCCAGCTACTCTCTGCGGAATGGAGAGAAGCTACAGGAAGCGGTTCTTCCAACTAGAGGCACATCGCGTGGTGGGGGGGGAGCGCGAATCGATTTGATTACAGTTTCCCGAACAGGCCAAATTGGGATGTTCTTAAATGACACAGGACAGCAAGGCATATACATTTGTATGGATAGTTCCAATCTCGCCTGTAACAGAAACAGTGATAGCTTGAACGTGACGCAAATCGACTTTCTGGGACAGAAAGTGCTAGCTGAGACCAACAACTTTACTGACGTTAGGTGGAGTTGCATTGAATCGGTTGATCCAAATCATAAATATTCCCTGATGAGGCTACTTACACGGGGAAGGTCTCTTCCATACTGTTCTCGAACCGGCGTTCATTACGCCGTGGGAGTCGCGGATGACAAGTACGTCATAGGCTTCACGGGAGTCTGGTATAGACCTATTTACAGTGAATGGGATAAATGTGTCTCAAGTTCATTTTCAGTGTGGAGAGCAGGAACTTCCAAGGTTGCGGCTGTAGTTAAAGACCCAACAGGTTGTCAGTCAGCAAGCGGCTTATTTCAGGCATCAAACCGCATAGTGGCAAGCAAAACGGAACCGCTCTTCATCACATACAATGGGATGTCGAATATACTTTACGTGTACTCCATCGTGGATCATTGATTCCGAAATGTTGGCCATGTTCTCGGGCGGCGGGACGACGTACTACCATCAGGACCATCTCTCGGTGCGGCTGACGACGGACGCGAGCGGAAACGTAGCGAGCCAGGAGGGGCATCTCCCCTTCGGCGAGCAGTGGTATCAGTCGGGCTCGGGAGACAAGTTTGTTTTCACAAGCTACGACCGGGATTCCGAGAGCGGGCTGGACTATGCGCTGGCGCACTACTACAACAGCAGCACCGGCACGTTCTGCTCCGCCGACCCGCTGGCCGGTGACCCGAGCGTGATTCTGGCATTCTGATTTGGCCCAGCTTGGCGGTTTAAGTTGGCCCACCCTTGGGCAGAGCGGACTCTACCCTGTTTCTCAGTGGATCTGAGGGACGGAGGGCGAGTTGGACTGGAGAACCAAGGTGGAGTTATACGAGCAGATACGTCGGGAGTATGAGTTTGGAGTTGGGTCGATTATCGGCGTGGCACGGAAGTTGGGGGTGCATCGGCGCATGGTGCGGGAGGCGGTTCGGAACGCAGTTCCGGCGCAGCGTAAGAAGACGGAACGTCCGGCGGTGAAGATGGCACCTGCGGTGTCGTTGATCGATTCGATTCTGGAGTTGGACCGCAAGGCTCCGCGCAAGCAGCGTCATACGGCGCGGCGGATCTTCGATCGCATTCGCGCCGAAATTCCGGGATGCACGCCTGCGGAGCGCACGGTGCGGCAGTATGTGGAGCGGCGCAAGCACGTTCTGGGTCTGGCCGAGCACGAGACGTTCGTCCCGCAGAGCTACGACTGGGGCGTCGAGGCGCAGGTCGATTGGTACGAGGCGTACGCCGATCTGGATGGCGAGCGCGTCAAGCTCCAGGTCTTCTCGATGCGTTCGATGGCCAGCGGCGCCGCCTCATGCAAAGAACCTAGCTTGAGGCCGTACCTATTTATGAAACATGCTCTAGCAGGAGCGGCGATTCTGCCGGTGCAAAACTAGGCCATGTAGCGCCGCGTGAGCGGCGGTACGTGGCGGTGTAAAAGTAGGCCACCGCCGGGATTGGTTTCTATGGACAGTTGCGCAAGCAGCGGGGTTCATGGAACACCGGAGGGATGTACAAGGTGGAGCTCTATGGGCGGGTGCGGCGAGCGGTTCTGGTTGATGGGCGGAGTCAACGAGCGGTAGCGCGGGAGTTTGGGATATCGCGAGAGTCAGTGGGGAAGATGCTGCGCTACTCGGTACCGCCGGGTTACCAGCGGCAGCAGGCGGTGCAGCGTCCCAAGCTGGGTCCGTGGGTGGGCGTGATCGACGCCATTCTGGAAGAAGACAAGACGCGGCCAGCCAAGCAGCGGCATACGGCGAAGCGGATCTTCGATCGGCTCAGAGAAGAACACGGGTTCAGTGGCGGCTACACCATCGTGAAGGACTATGTGCGTACGGCGACGCTGCATGGCCGGAA
>PLOU01000088.1:4895-13750 GCA_003142235.1 Granulicella sp. | reverse complement strand
GCGGACAGAAGAACAAGGCTGCGCTGGGGCGGGTGGTCTTCTCCGGCGCGGGCAAGCAGCAGTGGGAGATCGACGCGGCGCTGAAGGCAGGGATTCTGCTGTTCAACGTGGAGTCGGAGGCGGAGTTGGGGCTGCTGGCGGCGCGAGCAGAGGCGTTGGGGGTTCGGGCGCGGTTCGCGCTGCGGGTGAATCCGGACGTATTCGTGGAGACGCACCCTTATATTTCGACCGGGCTGCGCGAGCACAAGTTCGGGGTTGAGATTGGGCTGGCGCGGGCGATCTATCGCAGGGCAGCGCGGTCGAAGTGGCTGGATGCGGCGGGAGTGAGCGTTCACATTGGATCGCAGATTCGCGCGGTCGCGCCGTTTGCCAAGGCACTGGAGCGCGTGGCGAAACTGGTGGGCGAGCTGCGCGAGGATGGGCATGAGATTCGCTATGTGGATGCGGGCGGCGGGTTGGGGATCGACTATTACGATTCGCCGACGGAGCCGAAGTTCGATGCGGCGCGCAAGGTGAGGGAGTACGCGGCGGCGCTGGGGAAGGCCGCGGCGGGACTGGGCGCGGTGCATCTGCTGGTGGAGCCGGGACGGTTTGTGGCGGCGCAGGCGGGCGGGCTGCTGACGCGAGTGGTTGTGGTGAAGAAGAACGGAACGAAGACTTTTGTGATTGTGGATGCGGCGATGAACGACCTGATCCGGCCGGCGCTGTACCAGGCGCATCACGAGATTTTGCCGGTGAAGCAGGGGCGCAGGGCGATGGCGAAGGTGGATGTGGTGGGGCCGATCTGCGAGTCGGGCGACTTCTTTGCGCGCGACCGGGAGATGACGAAGGTGAAGGCGGGTGAGCTGGTGCTGGTGCTGGACGCGGGTGCGTACGGGATGAGCGAGAGCTCGAACTACAACACGCGCGCGCGGGCGGCGGAGGTTCTGGTGGATGGGGCTGGAGATGCAGGGGCGCGGCTGATCCGGCGGCGGGAGACGCTGCGGGAGATGATGGCGGTGGAGATTGTGTAGGGCATGACTTATTTGCGCGTCCTTGATTGCGAAGCAATCAAGGACGCGCAGCAAAAAAGATGCGCTCTTCGGCACGCGTGAACGCGTGCCCTTCCGATGGGGGAAGGGAAGGCCCGGGGCTGAAGCCCCGAACCGTTGGAGACGATTTTCAGGGGCCTGAAGGCCCCTGCTCCCTCCGGCATTCGGCTGGACACGGCACGGTTGAGAGTTACACTGCGATTAAGGCATTTCTGCCGTTCACCGCGCATTTCAGCCATTCACCGCAAGGGACTACGAAAGATACCGATAATGAACCAGATCACAGTTGATCGAGACCTATGCAAGAGAGACGGCGTATGCGTGGATGTTTGTCCGTCGCGAACGCTTGCACTCAATGAGGAAGGATTTCCCGAGGAAGTTTCCGAGGACAAGTGCATTCTCTGCGGCCAGTGCGTTGCCGTGTGCGCCAGCCATGCATTGACTCATAGCGGCCTGCCGGAGGGAGATTTTCTCCCTATGCCCAAGGAACTGCCGACCCCGGCGATGATGGACGGTTTTCTGATGAGTCGACGGTCCGTGCGGACATTCAAAGACCGGCCTATTGCACGAGAGACACTGGAGGCGCTGCTCGACGTGGCACGGCGCGCTCCAACGGCTTCCAACTCCCAAAAACTGCACTGGATTGTAGTGGGGGATGCGGCAAAGATACACGCATTGTCCGAGGAGTCGGTGAACTGGATACGGAGTTCAGGCAACGGTGCGGCCATGTTGGAGACGTGGGAAAGTGGATACGACTTTGTGTTGCGTGGCGCTCCGACAGTCGTTGTGGCCTGCGCGCCGGCGGAGTATGGCTGGGGGAAGCAGGATTGCTCCATCGCCCTGACTTTTCTTGAGCTGGCGGCAGAGGCACGCGGCCTGGGCGTCTGCTGGGCCGGTTACCTGACACGGATTGCCGCCGTACATGCTCCGCTTCGTCAAGCGCTGTCGGTTCCCGAGGGGTACGTTGTATGCGGCGGCCTGATGCTGGGAGAACGCAAGTACTCGTATCGGCGGATTCCTCCCAGAAAACCGCTCAGCGTGCAATGGAACTAGGTGCCGGCGGTTCGCGCGTCCCACTCATCGCGTGAGACAAGTGCGCGAGGAATGGGGCACCCGGCGGATGGTGGGTCAGTTTGAATCTCCACGGCGTTTGTTCATTGCCGACCCCAAGGCAGTGCCCAGGGCCACCCCGACAGCGGTTCCGATTGCGATGTTGTGTAGTGCCACGCCAATTGCAGCACCCAGGCTGATCCCAATGGCGATTCCTATTCCAAGAGAGTCGTTCTTCTTTCTCATGGAAAGATAGTAGTCCAGTTAGCGGCCTGGCGGGATGCCCATGCTAAAATCGTACGTTGCCTGGGGCTTGCGGCGCGTTGTGGTCTGCGCGTAGATTGGCTTGCTGAGCCAGCCAGACTGCAAAATCGAGAGTTAAGAGGGAAGACATGTCCGGGCATTCGAAGTGGGCGACCATCAAGCACAAGAAGGGCGCGACCGACGCCAAGCGGGGGAAGGCCTTTACGCGCCTCATCAAGGAGATCACGATAGCGGCCAAGGGCGGGGGGGGGGATGCGGACGGCAACCCGCGGCTGCGGACGGCGATCCTGGCGGCCAAGGCGGAGAACATGCCGGCGGAGAACATCAAGCGGGCGATCCAGCGCGGGACGGGCGAGTTGGAGGGGCTGTCGTATGAGGAGATTGTGTACGAGGGCTATGGGCCGGGCGGCGTGGCGATCATGATACAGGTGCTGACGGACAACAAGAACCGGGCGGTGAGCGAGATCCGGCACGCGTTCCAGAAGAACAACGGGAACCTGGGCGAGTCGGGGTCGGTGAGCTACCTGTTCAGCAAGAAGGGCGTGATCGCGGTGGAGAAGTCGAAGGTGAACGAGGACAAACTGACGGAGATCGCGCTGGATGCGGGAGCGGACGACCTGGCGGACGAGGGCGAGACGTGGGAGGTGATTACCGGGCCGAAGGAGTTCGACGCGGTGCTGGAGGCGATTAAAGCGGCGGGGATCAAGCCGGAGTACGCCGAGGTGACGATGGTGGCATCGACCCAGCAGAGGCTGGAAGGGAACCAGGCGACGGCGATGATGCGGTTGCTGGAGGTCCTGGAAGATTTGGACGATACGCAGAATGTGTACACCAACTTCGATATGGATGAGGCTACGATGGCGGCGAACGCCGGATGAGGCAGCGGGAAGGCTTAGCGCCGATTGACACCGAGGGCACCGATTAGGAGCGAAGGATTATTTTAAAGATGAGGCCGCCGGAGCGCCGGCGGCTTTCTTCTGTGCGGGGTTTCGAAGCAATGCAGGAACAACAGTTCGACATTCCCTCAGCGGCTAAAGCCGCATTTCAATTGCGATGTTTACGGCGGGACTAAAGTCCCGCCCCTTCAAAACGGGATTTGATTCAGAGCTTCCCCGGCTTGTTCAAGGAATGGAGCAACTCTTTGAGTCGTACGAGGATTTTTTTGAGGCATGGGGTCGCGCTCACTCTGCTGGCGAGCGCTACGGGCGCGCAGACTGCTTCGAGTGGAGCGGGAGTTGCGATCACCAACCCGTTGCGGCAGGAGGCGAGGCCGTTCAACTTTGGAGCGCTGGTGCAGAGCGGATTTGGCGTGACCGAGGACCGTGGAGGCTTCAAGTTTTTTATGGCGGGGGCACACGCGGGCAAGGTGCTGACGGGGATGCATGGACGCGGCGCGGCGCGGGGGAACTTCGAGTATGCGGTGGAGGCGTTCCCGTTCTGGCAGTCGTATACGCCGGCCGGGCAGCGGCAGAACTGCACGGTTGTGGCGGGGCCGGTGGGTGGAGTGGGGGCGCAGTGCTCCGCTCCGTTCACGATTGGCGGGACGTTTACCGGGGCGAGCATTACGCCGATCATTCTGCGCTGGAACTTTGCCGGGACCGGGCGATTCGCTCCGTGGGCGCAGGGGGCGGGCGGGTTGCTGTGGACCAACCACAAGTATCCGGCGTTTGGCGGGCTGCCGATCAATGCGACCGGCGGCTTCAGCTACAGCACGCTGGGCGACAACGGGCCGAACGACGACACCAGCGTGTGGAACTTTACGCCGCAGTTTGGCGTGGGGGTGCATTACTTTACGCGGGCCAAGCGCTCGATCGACCTGGGGGCGAACGCGATCCACATCTCGAGCGCGTCGCTGGGCGACAAGAACCCGGGGGTGAACGCGAGCGTGCAGTTCACGTTGGGGTACAGTTGGTGGAAGTGAGATTATGCCGTCGCGACTGAATCCGAATGCGGTGATTGAATGCGTGCCCAACTTCTCGGAGGGCACGGACGAGGCCAAGGTCGCCTCGATTGTGGCGGCGATGCAGGTGGAGGGGGTGCGCCTGCTGGACTGGTCGCTGGACGTGGCGCACAACCGGAGCGTGGTGACGATTGCGGGGTCGCCGGCAGGGGTGGTCGAATCGGCGGTGCGGGGGGTTGGGCGGGCGGCGCAACTGATCGACCTGAACCAGCAGAAGGGGGTGCATCCGCGGATTGGGGCGGCGGACGTGGTGCCGTTTGTTCCGGTGAGCGGCGTTTCGCTGGCGGAGTGCGCGATGCTGGCGCGACAGGCGGGGCTGGAGATCTGGCGGCGGTTCGGGGTCCCGGTGTACTTCTACGAGGCGGCGGCGGCGCGGCCGGACCGGGTGAACCTGGAGGACGTGCGGAGGGGGCAGTTCGAGGGGCTGCTGGAGACGGCGCACCGCGACACGGCGCGGCGGCCCGACGTTGGCGGGCCGGAGATCCATCCGACGGCGGGGGCCAGCGCGGTGGGCGCGCGCAGCTTCCTGATTGCGTACAACATCTTTCTGGAATCGCCGAAGACGGCGGCGCAGGGAGGGGGCGGGTTGCCGCTGTCGGCGCAGGCAGAGATTGCCGCGGCGCGGGCGATTGCGCGGGCCATTCGCGCCTCGGCGGGCGGGCTGCACGGGGTGAAGGCGATCGGGGTGAGCGTGAACGGGCGGGCGCAGGTGAGCATGAATATAACGGACTTCCGCGCCACGCCGATGGGCCGGGTACACGACAGGGTGCGGGAGCTTGCGCGCGCCAATGGCGCGGTTGCGGCGGCGGGCGAGATCATCGGGCTGATCCCGCAGGAGGCGTATGAGGCGGAGGCGGAATGGCTGCGCGAGATTCCCGACTTCGACCCGGAGGCCAAGGTGCTGGAACGCAGGCTGGAACATCCGCTGCCGTGGCCCGAAGGGTGAGGCGGGCGGGGGCGCGAGGCTACAGAGGGTGCTGAAAAAGTCCTGATTGGGCTGAAAAGCTGACCTCAGGGGCTAAAGCCCCATTGATTTTGCTGCACTTTCGGCACGGCTGAAGCCGTGCCCTTAAGCAAGACGAATGATTTTCCGCAGCCCTGACCCTAGCCCTTAAGAAAAAGGGACTTTTCCGCAACTGATTGTAGCTCCATGCTCCCACGGAAGTGCAGGCAGCCGGTTTATCGCGCGGCGAGGCGGGAATAGCTGTTTCGATTGTGGCAAACCTTTTTGCAATCTGTACGTCCAAGCAAATGAATGCCACTTGCCTCGATTGTTGATTCAGAGAACAATGGTAGGGGCGTGCTGTGGGCGAGAAGCGCAGCCGGCAATTCAACAACCACCGATGTACTGGAGTGTACTGTGCGCAACTTAGGTTCCGAGTTCCGATCCAGATCCAACCGGCAGAGCAGACTGAAGCTGGCGATGGCTGGCGCGCTGACGGCGATGCTGGCGATGTGCGTTCCCTTTGCCCAGGGCGAACAGCTTTCGAGCGATGCCAAGGCCTCGATTCCGCACGACGTTCAGCAGATCATCATGGTGGACTACCGCGCGATGCAGAACTCGCCGGCGGCGATGAGCCTGAAGGACCGCGTGATGCCTCCCGAGCTGAAGCGTCTGGAGCAGGCGCTGCTGCAATCCGGACTGAAGGTGGACGAGGACACCGATGCGCTGGCCTTCGTGTCCTTCCGCGCGCCGAACCCGGACGGCAAGGGCGCCGAGGTGGAGCGGATTGTGGGCATCGCGCAGGGGCAGTTCCACACCCACGACGTTATGGCGAACTTGACCAAGAACAAGACCAAGCCGGTCATTATCCGCAACAACAGCATCTATCCCATGGGGCAGAGCGGCTTGAGCGTGGTGTTCATGAACCAGACCACGATGGTCTTTGGAGACAAGGACGCGATCAAGGCGGCGGTGGACTCGCGCGACGGATTTGCCCCGAACTTTCTGACCGACAGCGACCTGGTCGCCAATATGGTCTCGGTCGAAAGCCATGCGATATGGAGCCTGCTGGACGCCAAGGGGACGCAGCAGATGATGCGGAACGTGCTGGGCACGGCGTCGCAGCTTGCCGACTACGACACGGTGAAGGAGCGGATGAAGGGATCGCGCTACACCATGGACTTCTCGAATGGGGTGCGGTTCAACATGAGTGTCAGCATGTCCGACACGCTGACGGCGGCCACCTGCGCGGCCCTGCTGAAGGGCTTGCAACTGCTGAAGAAGCAGCAGGGAACGCCATTGGAAAAGACCGCGCTGGACGAGACGACCATCGACTCCGGTTCGGGTACGCTTACCGTCGATTACTCTTCCTCCGACAGCCAGTTCGCCAGTCTGCTGACATCGCCCCTGTTCCAGACGGTGGTGAAGTAGGCGGCGGCGGATTTCGCAGCGTGAACCAGCCCGGACCGATCCAGGTCCGGGCTGATTTATTTATCGGCACGAGGACAGGTTATCGATTGGGTGGCGGATGGCCAGAGTTACGGTGAATGGCGAGTTGTCGAATGCGTAGGTCCTGCGCATTTTCAGGTGGCACCCATTCAGCGTGTTGCGGCCCGGCCCGCGCGATCGCGAGATTGCCGGCACCGAGAGGTCGGAGGCAGAGGCCAAGGCCCCCAGCTTGCTCTTCCAACCACCGGCGATCATGTTGCACAGCTCGCCGACCGCGTCTTCGATCAAGGCGTTCTCCCAGTTGTTTTCGCAGCCCAGGAAGGCATCGGTCAACTTTTTGGCGGTGGCCTGCGGGAACTCGACCAGACACTGGGCCTTGATGGAGCCCGAGAGCAGGACCATTGCCGAGATGTCGATGCCGGCGGCGGCGTCATCCCCCACCACGACGCAGCTTTGCTGCAGCAACATGTGGAAGACATCCGCGACGATGTCGTCGATCTGCCATATCCGCTGGTCCTGTGCGCAATCACCGGCCTTCATTCGTGGGCGTCTCCCGTGGCCGACGGTGCAGGTGCATTCGGGGGGAGCAGCAGGGACGCCACGCACTTCTGGATCTGTTTTAGCGTGAATGGCTTGGTGATGGCGCCCTGTGCGCCGGCGGCCACTGCCTTGAGCACCTGCGGATCGCTGGCGTCGGCGGTAATCAACACCAGCGGCACCCGCGGAGCAAGGTTGCGCCGCTGCTTTTCCAGCAGGAAATCGAGTCCGTTCATCCGCGGCATGTGAACGTCGCAGAGGACCAGATCGATTGGCCGGTCTTCGGTCGCGGAGTTCTCGAGAGCTGCCAGGCCCTCCATGCCGTTGGCCGCATGCAGCACCTCTGACAGGTCCAGATCGGAGTGGCGAAGCGCGCCCTCCAGGATCCTTCGCATCACCGGGGAATCATCGATGATCAGAACTCTCACGCCCATGCTTTTCAATTTGGCCTCAGAGGGTCTATCGGCGTTAGAGCCGCGGGCGTGAGGGGAAGCAAAACCAGCGACGATGGTTCCCGTGTGCAAAAAGAAAATACGGGGGTCCCTCCACTGCGCTGCGCTCCGGTCGGGATGACGACATGTGTGGTGCTGCGCTCCGGTCGGGATGACGACGTGTGTGGTGCTGCGCTCCGGTCGGGATGACGAGCAAGAACAGGCAACGGCGAAATACAGAGATTCTGGCTGCGCCAGAATGACGAACAACGGCGAAATACAGAGATTCTGGCTGCGCCAGAATGACGAGCAACGGCGAAATACAGAGATTCTGAGCTTCGCTCAGAATGACGATCCATATTTTATCGCTTGCTACGGGGCGGGGAAGGGGACGAAGCTGGCGGCGCAGGCGGGGAGGGCGCCGGGGACTTCCTTGCCGGTGACGGTGGAGTCGTCTCCGGTGAAGACGGGGTTGACGGGGCCGGGGCCGAAGGTGAGGTCGGTGTGGATGGCCTGCGCTTTGTAGAGGGAGGGTTTGTCGAGGAGCAGGAGGCCGTCGAGGGTGACGCCGATGCGGTGGGTGTGGTCGAAGCCGTTGAACTGGAGCTTGCCGCCGCCGGAGATGCGCACGTCGCGCAGGGTGATGCCGTCGTAGACCGGGAGGAGCTGAACGCCCTTGCCGGGGAAGGAGTAGGCGGTGTCGAAGAGGATGGGGTATTTGGAGTTGCGGATGCAGATGTTGTCGTAGAGGACGTCCTGGACCAGGCCTCCGCGGGTGGCGTTGGACTTGATGCGGATGCCGTTGTCTGGGCCGTCGAGGGAGAGGTCGCGAACGAGGATGGAGCTGACTCCGCCGTTGGTTTCGCTGCCGATGGACATGCCGTGGCCGGAGTAGAAGTGGTTGTCGAGGACGCTCACGTTGGTGGTGGGACCGTCGCCCGCCTTGATGGCGACGTTGTCGTCCCCGGTGCGGATGAAGGAGTGGGCGATGGTGATGTTGCGGGACTGCGCGGGATCGATGCCGTCGGTGTTGCGCGCGGTGGAGGGAGTGTCGATCTTGACGCCCCAGACGGTGAGGCCGTCGCCGCGATGGAAGGAGAGGTGGAAGTTGGGAGAATTTTTGAGGGTGATGCGGTAGAGGGTGAAGTCGTCGGTGAGGTCGGTGTCGATGAGGCGGGGGACCTGCTGGC
>PLOU01000088.1:2813-4877 GCA_003142235.1 Granulicella sp. | reverse complement strand
GGCGTCGTTGACCAGGCCGCAGGAGCCTTCGGAGAGCTCGTAGTCCGTGGGATTGCGCGAGCCGTAGAGGGTGACGCCCTTGTCGATGAGCAGAGTGACTCCGGGGCGCAAGGCGATGGGGCCGGTGAGGAATGCGGTGTTGGCGGCGTCGGCGGCGAGCTCGACGGCGTGGGATTTGGCGCAGTGGTCGAGGGCCTGCTGGATGCGGATGGTGTCGAGGATTGCGTTGCTATTGGGGCGAGCTTCCATCTCTCCGCTGGTGGCGGCGGCGGTGGTGAAGGACGCCTTCAGCGTGATGCAGGCGGGAGGAAAGACGGGCTCGGCGACGCTGCGCGTGTCCTGCGCGCGCAGGGATGGTGCTGCCGACGCAATAAGAGCTGCGACAGAAATCCATATCCTCCGACGAACTGCACGTTGTTGCGCTCGATTCATAGCGACCTTTTCCGTTCTGAATCAGTGTAGACAGAAATGGCTGCGAAGCAAATGGGGAGGCGGCCCGCAGTTTTCGCGCAGTCCTATAATCGGGGAGGAGGGGATGCTGTATGGGCGAAAGGAAGATTGCGATGAAGAAATTTGGCGGTCTGGTTGCGGTTCTTGCAGTGGTGGTGGCGACGGGATGTGGAGTGACGCAGACGGCGCAGTCGCGTCCAGTGACGCATCGAACCAAGCTGCATCAGAACACTGTGATTCAGGGCTACTCGTGCGCGAAGGGATATACGTGGTTCTATGCGGATGGGAAGCTGAACGAGTGCTTTGTGAGCCAGGAGACGCAGTACGGCGAAGCGCTGATTCCCCGCGGATCGGTCATCTATCTAAAGCCCGACGGACGGCCGGACTTCGCAATGCTGGAGCACGATTCCGAGGTTGCGGGAGTGAGGTGCAGCGGCGGGAACTGGCTGCTGGGGCCGTCGGAGGGCGCGATGACGGTGTTCTATCCCAGCGGGAAGTTGGAGCAGTGCTGGCTGGCCGGAGACCAGAGCGTTCAGGGGGTCCCATGTATGACCGCGGGATTCATCGGATTATTTGGCGACGGTGCCCGGCGCGACGGTGGGGCAAAGTTTTACGAGAGCGGAAAGCTGGAGTCATGCACGCTGGCGAAGGACTTTGGCGGGAAGCGGCGGGGAGAGCACTTCCAGCAGGGGCAGTGAATGAGGGCAAAGCGCGGCGGAAACTATAATGGGGACGAGGGAGTCGCATGGGCGCTGGGCTGATCTTTCTGTGGAATGCGACGCGGGGCAACAGGCTTCGGCCCTGGCGGAGCGAGTGCCTGAAGTGGCGGGTGGAGACCTACACGGGGAAGCACGCGGAGGAGGTCGGGTTGCGGGACTTCTTGCGGTTTCTGTATGCCGAACGAAGGCAGTTGCTGCGGTTTATGCAATGGCTGACGGAGATGAGGGGCTACGCACACGCGGCGGAGAGGCATTGAGGGGGGCTTCGCGGCGGGAGTTTGTGGGGATGGCTGCGCGGCTGGGCGCGGGCGCGGCGACGACGGTGTTGCCGCTGATTGCTTCCGGTCGCGCTTATGGTTCCAAGCCGCGTAGAGATGCTTCTGCTTCTGCTGGTGTGAAGACAGAGAGCGTTGCGGGGGCGGCGTCGCTGGGGGCGCATGGGGCGGCGCATGGGCTGCTGTATGGTTGCGCGTTGAATATGAATGCGCTGGGCGCGGACGCGGCCTACGCGGCGCTGGTGCGCGAGCAGTGCAGGATTGTGGTGGCGGAGAACGCGATGAAGTGGGGCGCGCTGCGGCCTTCGGCGGAGGGATTCAATTTTGACCAGGCAGACGCGCTGGTGGCGTTCGCGGAGAGCAACCGAATGAAGATCCGCGGACACAACCTGGTGTGGCACCAGGGCAATCCGAAGTGGCTGGAGGCGACGGCGACGAAGGAGAATGCGCGGGAGTTGCTGGCGACGCATATCGAGACGGTGGCGGGACGGTACGCGGGGCGGATGCACTCGTGGGACGTGGTGAACGAGGCGATCCGCGTGGAAGAGGGGCGGGCGGATGGGTTGCGGAACTCGCTGTGGCTGCGGCTGGTGGGCGAGGATTACATCGAGCTGGCGTTC
>PLOU01000088.1:0-2768 GCA_003142235.1 Granulicella sp. | reverse complement strand
GGGGGGGTGGGCGCGCAGGTTGGGGCGGGGCTGATGCGGTTTATCGCGGCGGCGCGGGAGCTGGGGTTGCAGGTGTTTATTACGGAGATGGATGTAAACGACCGCGCGCTGGCGGCGGAGATTGCTGGGCGCGATGCGGCGGTGGCCGCGGCGTACAAGCAGTATCTGGAGCTGGTGCTGGGCGATCCGGCGGTGCGCGCAGTGCTGACGTGGGGGATTACGGACCGCTACACATGGCTCGGACACGAGGAGGGCCGCGCGGATGGGAAGCCGGAACGGCCGCTGCTGTTCGACGCGGCGGGGAAGGCGAAGGCCAGCTTCTACGCGGTGCGGGATGCGTTCGATCAACGCGGACAAAATCGTACCTCAGCGGCTAAAGCCGCAGAGCAAGAGCGGCACTTGTGGCACGGGTAAACCCGTGCCCTTAAGCAAAACGGATTCTGCACAGTCTGTGAAGTTGTGCCCTTAAGCAAAACGGATTTTTTCGTAGCCTGGAAATCCGTACCCTTAAGCAAAACGGTTTATCCGCAGCCTGTTACTCCGATCGGTGTTGAGACATTTTGTGGTGGTGTCTAATTGCCGGGTTCCGGCTCTGGGTGCTATCCTTTACGGAGACACTAAGGCCACGAGTGAACTAGAGATCAGGAGCACCAACTGCTGTGCTGGAATCGGTAAAGAAGACAGGAATCATTGAGAAGTTTCGCACTCACGATACGGACACCGGGAGTCCGGAGGTCCAGATCGCCCTCCTGAGCGAGCGCATTGGCGAGTTGACCGAGCACTTCAAGACGCATAAGAAGGACCATGGCTCCCGCCGGGGACTTTTGATGCTGGTGAGCAAGCGGCGCGGTCTGCTGGATTATCTGAAGAAATGCGACGCAGACCGCTACCGCGAGGTCATCACGAAGCTTGGCATTCGCAAGTAGACTCGACTGGGACAACCCCCATCATGGACGAAAGCAAGACCCGCCACACCTCGGCAGTCCACTTCACGCGCAGCCGCATCGGCCGTTGCCGCCGGAGTTGCTGACGATGGGAGAGGCTGTGAGAGCGAATGCTGCCGGCTGCGATGGTCTGGTTCCTGGACGGGCACACAGCGCCGCGGGGCAGGTTTCCGATCCACAGATTTTTCCATGCACTCCGCTGGTGGCCGCGAGGATGGCCAGGCTGGACTGCAACTCTGCGCATGCAGCTAAGCGGCGCAGCACCAAGTTTCCTAATTGATAAAAAACGAAAAACGAGAGAAGAGGCAAACGATGAAGCAGGAAGTGACAGTTGAGCTTGCCGGCGGCAAGCGGATTACATTTGAGACCGGACGGATGGCCAAGCAGGCCTCCGGCGCGGCGTTCACCACCAGCGGAGACAACGCAGTACTTGCGACGGCGGTGGCCTCGCCCGACCCGAAGGAGGGGATCGACTTCTTCCCGCTGACGGTGGAGTACCGCGAGAATACATACGCGGGCGGAAGGATTCCGGGCGGCTTCATCAAGCGCGAGGGACGNNGACCGGCCGATTCGTCCGCTGTTTCCGGCGGCCTTCCGCAACGAGACGCAGGTGGTAGCGTTCGTCTACTCGGCGGACAAGGAGAACGATCCCGACGTGCTGGGGATGAATGGCGCGAGCTGCGCGCTGGCGTTGAGCGACATTCCNNCGCATTGGGCTGATCGACGATGCGTTCATCGTGAACCCGACGTATGCGGAGCGCGCCAAGAGCCTGCTCAACATCATGGTTGTCGGCACCAAGGACGGCATTGTGATGGTGGAGTCTGGATCGAAGGAGTGCTCTGAGGTTCAGGTTGTCGATGCGATCGAGTTCGCGCATGTGGAGATCAAGAAGATCTGCGCGGCGATCGAGGAGCTGGTCAAACTGGCGGGCAAGAAGAAGCGCGTGCCGGCGGCGGTGGAGATCGACCAGGTGTATCTCGACGATCTGACGGCGAAGGTTGGCGCGCAGTTGAAGGACGCGCTGGACACGCAGAAGCACCCCAAGTTCGAGAGCCACGAGCTGGTAAAGGCGATCAAGGACGCGCTGAAGAAGGAGCTGCCCGAGGGCGACGCCGATGCCGCGAAGAAGTTCAGCAAGTATTACGAGCTGCTGCGCGAACAGATCTTCCGCGACCAGGTGCTGAACGAGCACATTCGCCCGGACCATCGCGCGTTCGACGAGATTCGGCCGATCTCGATTGAGGTTGGCGTGCTGCCGCGGGTGCACGGATCGGCGCTGTTCACGCGCGGCGAGACGCAGGCGATGGTGTCCGCGACACTGGGCACGACCGACGACGCGCAGCGCATGGAGAGTTACGAGGGCGAACAGAAGCGGCGCTTCATGCTGCACTACAACTTTCCGCCGTTCTCGGTGGGCGAAGTGGGGCGCATGGGCGGCGTGGGACGGCGCGAGATTGGACACGGCGCGCTGGCATGGCGGGCGATCGAGGCGGTGCTGCCGGGCGAGGACGAGTCGCCGTATGTGCTGCGCGTGGTCTCGGACATTCTGGAGTCGAATGGGTCGTCTTCCATGGCGACGGTGTGCGGAGCGTCGCTGGCGCTGATGCAGGCTGGCATTCCCATCAAGAGCGCGGTGGCGGGCGTTGCGATGGGCCTGGTGAAGGAGGGCGAGAAGTACGCGGTTCTCTCCGACATTGCGGGCGCGGAAGACCACTACGGCGACATGGACTTCAAGGTGACGGGAACGCGCAAGGGAATTACCGCGTTGCAGATGGACATCAAGATCATGGGCATCACGGCGCAGATCATGCGCGAGGCGCTGG
>PLOU01000164.1 GCA_003142235.1 Granulicella sp. | reverse complement strand
ACCCAAGCCCCGGATTCGAGATGAAGAAGATCTCCTCGCCATCCACCGTGTTCCATCCGTCGGCCAGCTTCGCCGGATCGTACTTCGCCATGTACTCAGCCAGGTCGCCGTACTCGAAGTGCGCGCCTTCGATCTCTTCCCTCGTCAAATGCCCTGGGCAGTAGCGAATCTTGAACCGCCCCTCGCTCGACCCGTGGATCAGGTGTGCCGCCGCCGAAAGATTGCTTGCCAGCGCGGGGTCGTTCTTGACCGCCTCCAGCGTCGCCGGAGTGCCGCAGTAGCCGTACTTGCGGATCAGCATGTCGATCGTCGGGTCCTCGCCGAACTCGTGCACCCCCGGCGCCAGCACAATCAGCTCCGCGTCGTCGGCCANNACCTTCAGGCTCAGCTCCGCCGCGCGCTCGAAGCACTCCGCATCGTCGCCGATGAACAGCCCGTTCAGCGCCAGCTTGCCCGCCGCGTTCTTGCTCACCACCGTCTGCACGTACACGATCTGTGGCAGCAGATGGCCAAAGTGCTCGCTGGCGTAGTTCAGCACGCGCCGCACCGGCGTGTCCGCCCGCCCCATCATCCGCTCCATGCCGTAGACCGCGCCCAGGAAGTGGCTGCGATGGATGCCCAACACGCCACCCGTGCCGACAAAAATATTCTTGTTGTAGTTGGCAAACCCGACCACCTCGTGCGGCACCACCTGCCCGAGCGACAGGATCAAATCGTGCCCGCCGTCCCGCAGCAGCTTGTTGACCTGCGCCGGCCACGCGTAGTCCAGCTTGCCCTCGCTCACCTCTTGCATGAACTCGCCGGGAACCTCGCCCAGCGTGACGATGTCGTTGCGCCAGTCGTGTACCCGGAACAGGTCGCGCGGCACGGGGCCGAACATCGTCTGGATCTCGTGGTCGGTCATCGCCTTGTGCGTGCCCAGCGCGGGCAGCACGTCGGTCAGCGCGTCGCCGTAGTAGTTCCACGCGTACTCGGTCAGCTTGCCCGCCATGGCGTGCATGCGGGTGAAGTCCGGCGGCACGGCCAGCACTTTTTTGCGCGCCCCAAGCTTGTCAAACGCACTGGCGAGGGCTGCTTTAATCTCGGCGGGGGTGAATTCGGTGGTGGGCGATCCGGCGGCGAAATAGAGGCTCATAGCACCAATTCTACTCGCGCCGCGCCGCCGCTGGCAGTCGTCTTAGCGGTCCTGCGCGAAGCAGTCCGTCCCTTCGCAATCCGAATAAAATCGTTCGGCGTAATCTGGTGGGCGAGGCGGGAATCGAACCCACAACCACCAGCTTAGAAGGCTGGTGCTCTATCCAGTTGAGCTACTCGCCCGAATGAAGAGATCGGAAGGCACAACCGCACGCGCCCTCGATAGTATTGTATCTGCAACTACAAAATTCCAGCTCGACCTGTAGGTAGATTCGCAAGGAGTGGCGCCAGAGTAAGCGCACGCAATTAAGAATTGCGCTGGGCAGGGCCAGGCCCCACAATGGATTGCACACCCGGCCCCCTCACGAGGAGCACCATGGACGCACTNNGCGCTGAAGACGCACGACGCAAAGTACGACGTCGCGGCCCGCTTCTGGGCCAGGATCTTCGCCGTCAACTTCCTGCTCGGCGTCGTCACCGGAATCCCCATGGAGTTCCAATTCGGAACTAACTGGGCTGAGTTCTCCCGCCGCACCGGCGGCGTCATCGGAATGCCGCTGGCCATGGAGGGCATCTTCTCCTTCTTCCTCGAATCCGCCTTCCTCGGCCTCTTTCTCTTCGGCGAGAAGCGGCTCTCGCGCTGGATGCACTGGACCTCCGCCTTTTTCGTCTTTCTCGGCTCCTGGATCTCCGGCTTCTTCATCATCGTCACCGACGCGTGGATGCAACATCCCGTCGCCTATCGCATTCTGCCCGGCGGCGTCTTCGAGGTCAGCAGCTTTTGGGGCCTCATGCTGAATCCCTGGGCGTGGCTGCAGTACGCGCATAACATGTGCGGATCGGTGGTCACGGCCTCGTTTGTCATGGCGTCGGTCGGAGCGCTCTACGTCCTGCAATACCGTGACGAAAGATACGGCCGCACCTTCCTTAAGCTGGGAGTCGTCGCCGGAATTATCTCCTGCATCCTTCAAATCTTTCCCACCGGCGACCTGCACGGCAAGTATGTGGCCACGCACCAGCCCGCCGCGATGGCGGGCATGGAGGGCCTCTTTAACTCCGAGAAGGGCGCGCCGCTGGTTCTCCTGGGTCAGCCCGACATCGAAGCTCAGAAGATCGACAATCCCATCGTTGTCAACAAGGTCCTGAGCTTCCTGATCTACGGGACCACCGCCGCCGAAGTGCATGGCCTCAACCAGATTCCGCGCGACCAGTGGCCCTCCGCGCTGCCGTTGCTCTTCTACAGCTACCACATCATGGCGGGCCTGGGGACGTACTTCCTGGCGCTGATGGCGGTCGCCGCATTCCTGCTCTGGCGCGGCAAGCTCTTCACCGCGCGCTGGATTCTCTGGCCCATCCTGCTCAGCTTCCCGCTGCCGTATATTGCGAACACCGCCGGCTGGATGACCGCGGAGATTGGCCGTCAGCCCTGGCTGGTCTACGGCCTCATCCGCACATCCCAGGGCTACTCCACGCACGTTGGCGCTGGCTCCAGCCTCTTCACGCTGCTGGGCTTCCTCGGCATGTACGCGGTGCTCTCCATCCTGTGGATTGTGCTGCTCTACAACTTCATTCAGGACGGGCCGCAGGCTGCGTCTGAGAACGTACCGGCAAGCAGCAACGGCAGCAAGACTGCATAGGAGAGATTCGATGGGCACTCTTTGGTTCTGGATTGTAGCCGTCATGCTGGTCGCCTACGTCGTCCTCGACGGCTTCGACATCGGCGTCGGCATCGTCTATCTCTTCGTCGCGCGCACGGAAGAGGAACGCCAGCAGGCCATGCGTTCCATCGGCCCCTTCTGGGACGGCAACGAGGTCTGGCTGCTCGCCGCCGGAGGCACGCTCTTCTTCGCCTTCCCCCTGCTCTACGCCTCGGCCTTCAGCGGCTTCTATCTGCCTCTGATGATCGTCCTCTGGCTGCTGATCCTGCGCGCCCTCAGCGTTGAACTGCGCGGCCACTCCGCGGAGCCGCTGTGGAGGGCCTTCTTCGACGCGGTCTTCACCTTCTCCAGCTCGCTGCTGGCCATCTTCTATGGAGCGGCGCTGGCCAACGTCATTCGCGGCGTCCCCATCGGCCCCGACGACTACTTCTTCCTCCCGCTCTGGACCAACTGGAAACCCGGGGCCCATCCCGGAATCCTCGACTGGTACACCGTCACCGCCGGAGTCCTCGCCCTGGTCGCATTGGCGGTCCATGGCGCGCTCTATCTCGCCCTCAAGACGGAGGGCGATCTGGAGCAGCGCGCGCGCAACTTCGCCCGCAATGCCACCCCCGTTCTGCTTGTCCTCACCCTGGCGCATTTTCCTCTCACCGTGCTGGCGCGTCCAAATTGCCTGCTGAACTATCGCACTCACCCCATCTTGTTTGTGGTCCCCTGCGCGGTGCTGGCCAGCCTCGCGGTTGTCTTCCTCGCCGCGCGGCGACGCTCCGCATTGACCGCCTTTCTCGGCTCCTCGGCCTACCTCGCCACCATGATGGCCGGGGCCGTCATCGGACTCTTCCCCGTGTTGCTGCCCGCGGTCGGCGCCGGTGGCCGCAACATCACTATCGCGCTCGCCCTGGCCGGTCCCCACACCCTGCGCGTCGGCCTGGTCTGGTGGACCCTGGGAATCCTGCTGGCCACTATGTACTTCGTCATCATCCACTGGCTCTTCCGCGGCAAGGTCCCGCGCCACGCCGACGGCTACGGCCACTGACCCGCGCCAGCCTTGTCGTCGCTCGTCTTTCTGGCGTAGCCCAGGAGTTCGTCTTTCTGGCGTAGCCAGAATCTCCGTATTTGTCGTTGCTTGTCGTCGCTCGTCTTTCTGGCGTAGCCCAGGTTCGTCATTCTGGCGTAGCCAGAATCTCTGTATCGCGTCGTTGCTTGTCTTTGCCCGTCATTCTGGCGTAGCCAGAA
>PLOU01000029.1 GCA_003142235.1 Granulicella sp. | reverse complement strand
ACATCTGTGGATGACACGCCTTGGGCACCCTCGGCTACGCCGCCAACATCTTCCGCCAGCCCGGCGAAGACCACGGCGCCATCTACTTCTCCATGCGTTTCCGCGATCTCTTCCGCTAAGTGAATGGAATCGGCACAGAAGAAAAGGCCAGGTCTTCGGATCTGGCCCTTCTCTTTTGGCCGTGGTGTAATGTGGTGAAGGCATGGAACATACCTCAAAGTCTGAAGACAGGAAAGAGACGTACCCCGAGCAGGGAGCCGCATTCCGTGCATCTATCAGCTTTCCGCCCGATCTCGACGAAACTCTCGAAGAAGTCCCGCTGCAGAACAAGGTGTCGCTGGCGTGGGTGGTGCGTAACGCGGCCGAGAGGTACGTCGCGGACGGAGCGGAACACGGAAGGGGTGGACGCCTACCGCATGATTCAGCGCAACGGGGCGCGCATCGGACCGATAGATGAAACTTCTGAAGAACACAGGTAGCGACCGCGTGATCGACGACCTCTTGCCTTCGGGGCAGCCCCGAAGATCGGCAGCGTCCGGCCAGTGCTCTCGGCCACGATCTGTTGAAACTCCGTCAGCGGTGCTGGCGCCACGGCTAGCGGCACAAGCTTCGCTTGCGTCTGGTCTTGGGCGCGTTGGGAGGTGAGGTCGCGTTCGCCCTGTACTGCAGCCGGAACGGTCGACGGTCCAATTTTGTGTTGCAGTGGCTGGCCGAGCAGCGGACTCCAGTGACGGTTCTGGACAAGCTGACGTACGCCGGAAATTTAGAGAACCTGGCTTCGGTGCAGCAGGACAGCCGCTACCGCTTTGTGTGCGGCGACATCGTGGATGGTGCTTTGGTCCGCCGCCTGCTCGATGAGCAACGACCCCGAGCGATCGTGCATTTTGCCGCAGAAAGTCATGTAGACCGCTCCATTCTCGGGCCCGGCGAATTCATCCGCACCAACATCGAAGGGACTTTTCAGATGCTGGAGGCTGTACGCGGATACTGGTTGGAGTTGCCCACAGAACAGCGGAGGGAGTTTCGCTTTCTGCACGTCTCCACCGATGAGGTCTACGGCAGCCTTACACCAACGGCTCCGGCCTTCACCGAGGAGACGCCCTACGCGCCGAACAGCCCTTACTCAGCCTCCAAGGCGGCATCCGATCATCTGGTACGTGCCTACCACCACACCTATGGCCTTCCCGTGCTGACGACGAACTGTTCCAACAACTACGGTCCGCGCCAGTTTCCCGAGAAGCTGATTCCGTTGGTGGTGCAGAATGCCCTCAAGGGTCTGCCGCTGCCTGTGTATGGCGATGGCCAGAATGTGCGCGACTGGCTCTATGTGACCGACCACTGCGATGGCATTCGTGCCGTGCTGGAGCGGGGCGTGCTTGGGCAGACGTACAACATCGGCGGAAGGCATGAAGTATCGAATCTTGAGGTGGTGCGGCAGATCTGCGCTGCTCTGGACGAGCTGAAGCCGGCCGGGAAGCCCTACGCGAGCCTGATTGCCTTCGTCAAAGATCGGCCGGGACATGACCGCCGCTATGCCATGGATATTGAGAAGATCGAGCGCGAACTTGGCTGGCAGCCACGGGAGACGTTTGCCGGAGGCCTGCGCAAGACGATTCAGTGGTACCTCGACAATCCTGAATGGGTGGAGCATGTGACCAGTGGCGCTTACCGGGAATGGATTGACTTGCAGTACACTCCTTCCAGCCCTGAAGGTGCTGCAAAACGATGAATACACGCAAAGGAATCATTCTGGCGGGAGGGTCGGGAACGCGCTTGTATCCGATCACGCATGTGGTGTCGAAGCAACTGCTGCCGATCTACGACAAGCCGATGATCTACTACCCGCTGAGCGTGCTGATGCTGGCGGGCATCCGCGAAGTCCTGGTGATCTCTACGCCGCAGGATACGCCGCGCTTTCAGCAGTTGCTGGGGGATGGATCGGCATGGGGAATGAACTTCCAGTATGTGGTTCAACCCAAGCCTGAAGGACTGGCGCAGGCATTTATTCTCGGTCGTTCCTTTGTGGGGCAGGATGAGTGTGCACTGGTGTTGGGCGACAACATTTTTTTCGGCCATCAACTGGGCGCCCTGCTGCAATCTGCCGCGGCGCGGCCTTCAGGAGCGACGATCTTCGCGTATCAGGTGAAAGTTCCTGAGCGCTACGGGGTGGTCCAGTTGGATGCCTCGGGCCGTGCCGTGAGTCTGGAAGAAAAGCCTAAGCAGCCCAAGTCGCGATACGCCGTCACAGGACTCTACTTTTACGACAATCAGGTTTTGGATATAGCGGCCAATTTGCAGCCTTCGCCACGCGGAGAACTGGAGATCACGGACGTCAATCGGATCTATATGGAGAAGAGTGAGTTGTCGGTTGAAGTGTTGGGCCGCGGGATTGCCTGGCTGGACACGGGCACGCATGACTCGCTTCTGGAAGCCAGTTCGTTCGTTCAGACGATCGAGAAACGGCAGGGGCTGAAGATGGCCTGTCCGGAAGAGATTGCTTTTCACGCAGGTTTTATCGATGCAGGACAACTGGAGGCGCTGGCCGCTGGCATGAAAAACGATTATGGTGTCTGGCGTCAACTATTCTTTC
>PLOU01000146.1 GCA_003142235.1 Granulicella sp. | reverse complement strand
GCGGCGCGCGGGAGGCCCCGCGCCTGGCACATTCCGTATTTGATTGGTGCGATGTGAGTAAGGCCTTGTTGTGACATGCAACACATCAACATCGGCTGGAATCCAATAATCTTGTGGGAGATAGAGCATCCGCGAGAATCCGCGATGCAGGATGTCAATGCCCAATAACGTGAAGCAGGATACCGATGGTGCGTGGTCTCCCAAAATTGTGGCCTTCGTCTGCAACTGGTGCACGTATACCGGGGCCGACCTGGCCGGGACCAGCCGCCTGAAGATGGAAGCCAATGTGCGCGTTATCCGGGTGGCGTGCAGCAGCCGGGTCAACCCACTGTTCATCATCAAGGCATTCGAGCGCGGCGCGGACGGGGTGATTGTGAGCGGTTGCCACACCGGCGATTGCCACTACAGCACCGGCAACTACTATGCACGGCGGCGCTTTGCGATCCTGCGCGACCTGCTGCAATTCATGGGCGTGGACGACGATCGCGTGACGTTTTCGTGGGTTTCAGCCTCGGAGGGCAACAAGTGGCAGGAGGTGGTCAACGAGACCACGGACCGCGTCCGGGCGCTGGGGGCCTTGCACGCGCCGCCGCAGGGGAAAGGCGGCGAGAGGCCATGAAGGAATTGCAGGAGCTTGCCGCAAAGCTGCTGGCCGATGGCGCCGTCCAGGTGGTGCTGGGATATGAGGAAGGGCCGCGCGGCGTGCGGCCGGCCTTTATTACGGACCCCGCGCAAGCCGGACGGCTGGTCTTCGATGCGCGTTGCGTGCAGAACCTGGCTACGTATTTGAATCCGCGGCGCAAGCACATCGTGCAGTTGGGGAAGCCGGCGGTGGTGGTCAAAGGCTGCGACGCGCGCGCCATCGCGGGACTGGTCCGCGAACGGCAGATTGCGCGCGCGAGCGTGGTTGTGATTGCAATGCGCTGTGGCGGGGTCTTGCAGCGTGCGGAGGAGAATGCGGCGCTGAGCAGCGAAACGACCGCGGCGCGCTGCGCCGGGTGCGATGCCCGCGAGCCAAAGCTCTACGACTACATTCTGGGAGAACTTCCGCCCGATCCGCCAGTGAATGCCAGCCGCGCCGAGAAGATTGCGCTGCTGGAAAAGATGACCCCAGCGCAGCGCAAGAGCTTTTGGGACGAAGAACTTTCGCGCTGCATTCGCTGCCATGCCTGCCGCGAGGCCTGCCCCATGTGCTTCTGCGTGCAATGCACGGCGGAACGAGCTCTGCCGCAGTGGATCGATCCCTCGCCGACGCTTCATGCCAACCGCGCCTGGCAGATGATGCGTGTGCTGCATCAGGCCGGCCGCTGCGTCGATTGCCTGGAATGCGAGCGCGCCTGTCCTGAAGATATTCCGCTAGGGCTCTTTGCGCGCTACATTGCCGGCGCGGTGGAAACGCGGTTCGGATACAAGGCTTGCGACGATCCCGCGGTGCCCGCGCCATTGGGCGTATTCAGCACCGAGGATGGCGAGGAGTTTATACGGTGACGCAGCGATTTCTTTCCCATGCGGACCTGGCCGCGCTGGTGGCCGCACACAAGCGGGTGATTGCGCCGGTCCGCGCCAAGGACGATGCGCGGCAAACCGACTATCTCCCCATCCAGGCGCTGGCCGATGCGGCGCTGGGAGCGGCCCTTCCGCGGCGCTCATTGAAAGAGTATTTCCTTCCTCCCACCGAGGTGCTGCTCTCTTACCGGCAGACGAAAGAGGGCGTGGAGATCAAGGAAGTCCCCACTCAGGCGCAGCCGCAAGTGATTCTGTTCGCCTCGCCCTGCGATGCCGCGGCGCTGGAAGTGGTGGACAAGGTGATGGACTGGCAGTATCGCGACGAACTATGGTTTGGACGCCGCGAGGCAACCACCATCGTGGGCCTGCTGTGCTCGAGCATGGATTCCAGTTGCTTCTGCAGCGCGATCGGACTCGGTCCCGATTCGCCGCGCGGCTCGGACGTGCTGCTGACGCAGGTGGAAGGCGGCTATCTGGCGCAAGTGATTACGCCCAAGGGCGAGGCGCTGCTGGCGCATTGCGCCGCGACGGAAGCGAGCGCCGCTGCCGTGGCCCAGGCGGAAACGGCGCGGAAACAGGCACGGGAGAAGGTCGAGAACAACGCGCCCGCCATTCCCAATGAATTCGGCGCATGGCTGGAGGAGAACTTCGATCATCCGGCATGGAAGACGATGGCGCTGCGCTGCCACGGCTGCGGGGCCTGCGCCAGCGTCTGCCCCACCTGTCATTGCTTCGATATCGTCGATGAGCACGACAGCTCGGAGGAGGGGGTGCGCCGCCGCAACTGGGACTCCTGCCAGACGGCAAAGTTCACGCTCCAGGCCTCTGGATACAATCCCCGGCAGAGCCAGAGCGAGCGATTCCGGCAGCGGATTCAGCACAAATTTTCCATCTATCCCAAACGGTTTGGCGAGATTTTATGCACCGGCTGCGGCCGCTGTTGCAGAGTTTGCGCCGGCGGCATGAACCTTCCAGAGATCCTCGGCGGCCTGATCGCCCTGGCGAAAAAGGATCAGGGGGAGAGCGGCCAATGAACATCTATCAGCCGCATCTGATGCGCATCGTCGAGATCACCGATGAGACCGTGGATACGCGCACGCTGAAGCTCGAATTTAAAGCCCCGGAGATGGCCCGGGAGTTCCAGTTTTCCGCCGGACAGTTTGGCGAGTACTCCGCCTTCGGCGAAGGCGAGAGCACATTTTGCATTGCATCCTCGCCCACGCGCAAGGGCTACATCGAGTGCAGCTTCAAATCCACCGGCAAGGTGACGCAGGCGCTGCGCCGCCTGGGCGTGGGAGACACGGTGGGATTTCGCGGGCCGTACGGCAACCATTTTCCGATCGAGGAGATGAAGGGCCACTCGGTGGTCTTCATCGCCGGCGGCATTGGCCTGGCGCCGGTGCGCTGCGCCATCTGGAATGTGCTCGACCTGCGCGACCAGTTCAAGGATGTAACCATCGTTTATGGCGCGCGCACGGTGGGCGACCTGGTGTATAAGCGGGAGCTGGAGGAGTGGTCCCGGCGCGCCGATCTGCGGCTCTGCCTGGCGGTCGATCCAGGCGGTGAAACTCCGGATTGGAAGGGCGAAGTGGCGCGCATCCCCAGCGCGGTCGAGAAGGCCGTGACTACGGCGGAGGACACCTTCGCGATACTCTGCGGACCGCCCATCATGATCAAGTTCACGCTGCCGGTGCTGGCCAAGCTGGGCTTTGCCGCCGAGCGCATCTATACGACTTTGGAAAATCGCATGAAATGCGGCCTCGGCAAATGCGGGCGCTGCAATATCGGCGCGACGTATGTGTGCAAGGACGGGCCGGTCTTCACGGCGGCCGAGATGGGCCGGATGCCGCAGGAGTTCTAACTTATGGTCGCGGGCGCGGGCCTGGGAGAGTTTGAAAAAGATGAGTCAACCCGAAGCATCAGCGGGCAGGAGTGAAGCCGGGAAGCCAGCCGCGCAGCGTGTTGGAGTGTATCTGCTCCAAGCCGCCGGGAGCGCATCGGACGGCCTCGATCTTCAGCGCGTGGCCGAGATTGCGGCCCATCTGCCCGGCGTGTGCGCGGTACGGACGCTGCGCCCATCCGGCGCATTGCATCCGGAACAACTGGCGAGCGAGTTGCTACGGGATGAGCTGGACGCAGTCGTGCTTGCCGCGGAGCACCCCGGTTTTTATCAGGATGCCTTTGCCCGCGCCCTGGCGCTGACGGGCCACGACGGAGAGCAGGTCCGGCTGGCCCCCTTCGGCGAAGGCCGCGATGGCCTGTGCGTGGAGCGCGCCAACGCCTTGATTGCCGCTGCCGTTCAAGGCATTCCTTTCGCTCCCGCCGCTGGGCCTCCCGCGTCTTCGCCAGCATCTTTCTGCGCCGCTACGCTGGTGATCGGCGGTGGAGTGGCGGGCATCCAGGCCTCGCTGGAGATCGCCGCATCGGGGAACAAGGTCTATCTGGTCGAACGCACCGGCACCATCGGCGGACGCATGGCCATGTTCGACAAGACCTTCCCCACGCTCGATTGCGCGGCGTGCATTCTGACTCCCAAGATGGTGGCCGCCGGACAAAACCCGAACATCGAGATTCTGGTTCTCTCTGAAGTCGAGCAGGTAACGGGAAGCGCCGGGGCCTTCAAGGTGAAAGTGCTCAAGCACGCCAGCCGCGTCGATGCGAACGCCTGCGTGGCCTGCGGCGACTGCGCCCGCTTCTGTCCGGTGACTGTGCCGAGTGAATTCGATATGGGAATTGCCACGCGCAAGGGAATCTTCATTCCCTTTCCGCAGGCCGTGCCGAATACGTACATGATCGACCCCGAGGACTGCCTGTGGGTGCAGAGTGAAGGGAAGAAGTGCGGCGCCTGCGCCAAGAAGTGCATCACGGACGCAATCCATCTGGATGCGCGGGACGAGGCGATCGAACTGGAAGTGGGCAATATCATCGTCGCTACCGGCTATGACACCCTGGACGCACGGCGCATCGAGCGCTACGGTTACGGCACGTATCCCAATGTTCTGACCTCGCTCGAATTCGAGCGCCTGACCAACGCCTCCGGACCCACCGACGGCAAGATCGTCATGAAGACATTGCGGCAGAACAAGAAGACCAAGGCCGACGAGTGGGTCTTCGAGCCGGACGGCCCCCAGCCGAAGGCCGTGGCCATCGTTCACTGCGCCGGCTCGCGCGATCGAAACTACAACTCCTATTGCTCGCGCGTCTGCTGCATGTACTCGCTCAAGTTCGCCCACCTGGTGCGGGAGAAGCTGCCCGAGGCCGAGTGCTTCGAGTACTACATCGACATGCGCGCCTTCGGCAAAGGCTACGAGGAGTTTTGCGAACGCATACGCGAAGAGGGAGTATCGCTGGTGCGCGGACGCCCGGCCAGCGTAACCGAATGCGGCCCACGGCTCAATGTCCACGGCGAGAATGTGGCAACCGGCCGCCTGATGGACCAGGCGGTCGATATGGTGGTCCTCTCGGTCAGCATGCAGCCTTCCGCCGGGGCCGCGGAGTTGGCTGAAAAGCTGGGAATTCCGCTGGACGCGGACGGATGGTTCGAGGAACTCGACTATAACTCCGAGCCTGACTCGACGGGCCGGGATGGGATCTACATCGCGGGGGTCTGCCAGGGGCCGAAAGACATACCGGACACCGTGGCGCAGGCCTCGGCGGCCGCGGCCGGCGTACTACGTTCCATCATTGGCAGCGGCAAGCAATAAGGACTGGGGATTCAATGGCTGTACGTGCAAATCCGAACCTGATCGACGAACTGGAACACTATGGCGCCCGCGACGCCTCCAAGTGCTATCAGTGCGGCGATTGCAGCGCGACTTGCCGTCTCTCCGGCGACGCCAGCGTCTTTCCGCGCAAGGCCATGCATTATCTGCAGCTGGGCCTGGAAAAGCCGCTGCGCTCCACACTCGATCCCTGGCTCTGCTACTACTGCGGCGATTGCTCGGAGCGGTGCCCGCGCGGCGCCGAGCCGGGCGAGACCATGATGGGCCTGAGACGCTGGCTGACCGCGCAGTATGACTTCACCGGAATCTCCCGGTTTCTCTATCGCTCCTGGGCCTCGGAGCTGGCGGCGATTCTGATGCTGGCGCTGGTTACCGGCGCGGGTTTTCTCGGCTTCGGATATATCTTGGGAGGCGGCAACCTCTCGGTCTACGACGGCGCGGGCGCATTTCTCCCCGCGCACGACGTGCATATCTTCGACTGGACGATGGGCATTACGCTGGCCCTGATTCTATCCATCAACTGCCTGCGCATGTGGCGCTTCACCATGCGCGGCGAACAGGCAGCGCCGGTTTCGCCCTCTCAGTATGTGCGCCACCTGCAGCTGCTGCCGTTGCATTTCTTTACCCAGAAGCGCTTCCGCGATTGCGAGAACAAGCGTCCCTGGGCCACTCATCTTGTGCTGATGCTCAGTTATCTGACGATGCTCGTGCTCATTATGTTCTTTCTGAAAGAGATGCAGTCGGGGCCGAAGGTGAACTGGTACGTTCACAGCTTTGGATATCTTGCCTCAATCGGATTGGTCACGGTCACGATTCTGGACTTGCGCGGGCGAGTGAAGAAAGACGAGGCTTATCATCGCCACTCGCACGAGTCCGACTGGATGTTTTTGATCTTGCTTTTGTATGTGGCGACGACCGGGATCGTGCAGCACGTTCTGCACCGCGCCGGTCTGCCCATGGCGGCCAACATCACTTATGTCGCGCACCTGATGGGCGTGGTGCCCATGCTGCTGCTGGAAGTGCCTTTCAGCAAATGGTCGCACATGGCATACCGGCCGCTGGCGATGTACTTCGCGGCGTTGCAGCAGGCCGCCGGGAAAGGAAGTTAGAGGCATGGCACAAGAGCGGATTGGCGTTTATGTTTGCTGCTGCGGGACCAATATCTCCAGGGTCGTCGATGTGGACGCCGTGGCCGCGTCTGCGCTGGCCATTCCCGGCGTGGGCATTGCTCGGGCCTATAAGTACATGTGCTCCAATCCCGGCCAGAAGACGATTCTGGACGATGTCCGCAAGCAGGAGCTGACCCGCGTGGTGGTTGCCTCGTGCAGCCCGCACATGCATGAGATCACCTTCCGCGCGGCCATCCAGCGTGCGGGGCTCAATCCTTATATGCTCGAAATGGCCAACATTCGCGAGCAGTGCAGTTGGATCCACGACGATGCCGCCGCGGCCACGGAGAAGGCCATCGCGCTGGTCCATGCCGCGGTGGAACGCGTAAAGTTCAACGAGCCGCTGGAAAGCCGCACGGCTAAGATGTGCGCCTCTACGCTGGTGCTGGGCGGAGGCGTCGCCGGAATGGCCGCGGCGCTGGAGTTGGCCGATGCCGGGCAACAGGTTTTTTTGGTCGAAAAAGAGAACTGCCTGGGTGGAAACGTCCGCCGCCTCAACCTGACTGCGCCCTATCTCGACTCCGCGCGGGACCTGCTACAGAGTTGGACCGCGCGCGTCGAGCGGCATCCCGGCATTCGCCTGTTTCTCAACAGCGAATTGACCGGACTCAAGGGATTCAACGGCAACTTCACGCCCAGCCTGCGAACCGGCGACGGCGAGACGCTGGAGCTGGAAGCGGGTTCGGTGCTGGTGGCGACCGGGTACAAGGAATTCGACGCCGCCAGAATCGGGCAATACGGCTATGGCCGCCTGCCCAACATCATCACCTCCTTCGAGCTGGAATCGATGCTGCGGCGCGGCAAGCTGGAGACCAAATCCGGCCGGCAGCCGCGCAACGTCACGATCATCCACTGCGTTGGTTCGCGCAGCCAGCAGTTCCACTCCTATTGCTCGCGCGTCTGCTGCGCCACCGCCCTCAAGTACGCCTTGGAGATCAAGTCCGCGCTTCCCGACGCGCACATCGCCAATCTGTACACCGATATGGAGGCCTTCGGCAAAGGCTGCGAGGAGTTGTACCGCAAGTGCTCCGAGGCGAAGACCTCCTTCCTGATGTATGCCAAGGACCGTCTGCCGGTTATATGCGAGGCCGCGCGCGGGGATGGCAGCGAGATGATCGTCAACGTCGAGGAGCAGCTCTCCGGCGAAGCGATCGAGATGCCCGCCGATCTGGTGGTGCTGATGGTGGGCATGGAGCCGCGCGAAGACTCCAAACAGGTGGCGCGATTGGTCAATATCAGCCGCGACAAAGCCGGATGGTTCATCGAGAGCCACCCCAAGCTCGATCCGGTGGCCACTACCACGGACGGAGTCTATATCGCCGGCGCCTGCCAGTTTCCCAAGGACATTCCGGAATCGGTGATTCAGGGCCGTGCCGCCGCGGCGCGCATCCTGGCCAAAGTGGCGCAGGGCGAGATCAACATCGATGCCGTCTACTCGGAGGTCCAGGAGAAGCTGTGCGCCGGATGCGGCACCTGCTTTTCGCTTTGCCCATACGGGGCCATCGAGATCGACGAGCAGAAGCGGGTCAGCCGCATCATCAGCGCGGTCTGCAGGGCCTGCGGCTGCTGCGCGGCCGGTTGCCCGGCCGGGGCCATCAAGGTCCGCCACTCCACCGACGAACAGATCTTCGCACAGATCGAAGGCGTACTCTGATCGGCGGCTTGGCCGCTCGCGTCACCAGGGACAGCGCGCGCCGGGCCGGTTTCCGTGTTGCCGGAAGCGGCGGCGTTGCTCCTTGCCGACACTGGTACGTATACTCCTCGGCGAACCAGAAACAACCCTTCGGAGTCGCGCCATGAAAACCACTCTCGCAATTCTTCTGTTCCCATTCTTGGCAACGGCATTGCAGGCACAGGCACCGGCGCAGCGTCCGTGGCAGGAGATTACGGTGCCGCCGGTGAGCCAGGCAGCGGCGAACTTCAAAGCCCCGCCGCGGGAGTATGGAGCGATCCTGCCGTTTGCAAGCTGGAACGGCGCGGACCCGGCAGTGGTGCGGGCGAACATTGTGCGCGACTTCGACCGGCTGTCGGCCAATGGCCTCTTCATCGTGAACCTGTCGCCGGGACGGCGCGCGCCGGGCGAACCGGCGTACCTTTCGCCGGGACACATGGACCAGGTGAAGTTCACCGTCGCGGAGGCGGCGAAGCGGAACATGCGGCTGTGGATCCAGGACGAGAGCGACTACCCGAGCGGGTTTGCCGGCGGCATCATCAGCGAGCGCTATCCGCAGCTTGGGATGCAGGCCCTGCTGGCAGACATCACGGTCCGCGTCTACCCAGGCGAGACGCTGGAGTTGCCGGTGNNTTCCGGTCCCTGTGCCGGCGAACGGACAGCTCAAATGGATCACGCCGGCTGAGGGCACAACGCCGAATGAGCCTCGCTACAACTGGCAGGTGACGATCCTGCGGCACGCCTACCTCAGCTCGAACACGCGCAACTTCAATCGCGCGGACGGCACACGGGCCAAGGATGGGCTGTACTCACTGATCGACTATCTGGACCCCAAGGCCACGGACGCCTTCCTGCACATCACTCACGACACCTACTACGGCGCGGTGGGCGACCAATTCGGCAAGACCATTCTGGGGTTCTTCGGCGATGAGCCTGAATACCAATACACTCCGTGGAGCCCCACGCTACAGGAACAGTTCAAGGCGCAGAAGGGCTACGATGTGACGCCGTATATGTCCCAGTGGTTCGACCGCCAGCCCACCCGGCAGTCCGAGCGCGCAGCCGCGGATTACACCGACGTGTGGAGCGGTATCTTCCGCAGCTCGTTCTTCGGCGAGCAGGCCAACTGGGCGAAGGCGCACAACGTGGAGTACCTGGTCCACATCGGCCACGAAGAGACGATGCTCGCGGTGGCGCACCAGGCCGCCGACTTCTTCCGCGGCTACCGGTATGTGCAGGTTCCGGGGATCGACAACCTGAACAAGCTTGTGCCCGGCGCGGTACACCAGGCGGACGGGACCTGGAGCGTGAATAACAACTTCCCCAAGCTGGCGAGTTCGGCGGCGCATTTGTTCGGCAGGCCGCAGGTCTGGTCGGAAGAAGGCGGTGGAACGGGAGTCGACGGCAAGTACCAGATCAATTATCAGTTGGTGCGCGGGATCAACGCGCTGCAGATCCGGGTCCCTGGGCTGCGCGGCGGTGGCGGCGACGGAGCAGCAGGGCAGGCGTCCGGGCCCGTTCCGCCGGATTCGCCGGAGACAGCGTGGTACACCAACCGCGGCGGCTATCTGATGGCGATCGGGCGTCCCGCGGCGCAGGTAGGGCTATACCATCCCGTCAATAGCATTTGGCTGGGCGGCGATGCGGCGACCGAGGCCGACCGCAGCACGACGAAGCTCGGCTGGCAGTTGTTCGAGCACCAGGTGGACTGGGACTACTTCGACGAGCAGTCGCTGAGTTCGGTGGCGACGATCGAAAACGGCGGCTTCACAAATTTAAGCGGGCAGACGTACAAGGCGATTGTGCTGCCGTCGATGACGGTGATTACGCGCACGGGCCTCGCGCGCTTGCAGGAGTTCGCCAGGGCGGGCGGCAAGGTGATCTTCGTGGGCAAGACGCCGAGCCTGATTCTGGACAAGACGTACCTGGATATGAAGGAGAAGCCGGACCTGAGCTTTGCCACGCTGGTTGAGCCATCGGGCGACATTACGCCGGCGGTGATCGCGGCGCTGCCCAAGCCGGATGTGAAGCTGGACGCAGAATTCCTGAGGCTGACCTACACGCACCGCAAATTCACCGACGGCGACATGTACTTCTTCTTCAACGAGAGCGACAAGGCGGAGACTCGCACGGCGACGATTGCGGGACGCGGCACGGCGCAGGATTGGGACCTGGCTACGGGCGAGATTCATCCCATGACGGGAGCGGTCGCGGAGGGCGATTCGGTGCGCGTTCCGTTGGTGCTGGGGCCGTATGAGGCGAAGGTGATTGTGGTGGGGCCGCTGGCCAAGGGGATTGCCGCCGCCGCGGAGCCGTCGTTTGTATCCGGCGAACCGGTTGCGGATTTGAGTGGCGACTGGAAGGTGAACCTGAATGGCAAGCAGTTGACCACGCCGATCAAACCGTGGGAGGAACTGGGCCCGGCGTCGTTTGCCGGGCCGGTGACCTACAGTATGCAGTTCACCGCAGCAGCGGCTCCCAAGGGCAAACATGTGTATCTGGAGATCGCCGATGTGCACGACTATGCGCATGTGACGCTCAACGGGAAAGAGGTTGGCGCGCGGTCGTTCCAGCCGTATCGCTGGGATGTGACCGGAGCGCTGAAGAAGGGCGCGAACGACCTGAAGATCGAGGTGTATGCAAACGTCGCCCAAGCGAGACCGGCGGCCGCGCCGCCTGCTGCTGCCGGTGGCGGAGGCCGCGGCGGCCCCGCAGCGCCTGCGACATCGGGCTTGCTGGGGCCGGTCAGGTTGGTGGCGTACTAGTGTGTTCTCTATTACTCGTAGCGCAGGGCTTCGATGGGGTCGAGGTTGGCTGCGCGGATGGCGGGAATCATTCCGCTGACCAGGCCGGTGATGGCGAGGATCAGCGTGGCGACGATCACCGAGACGGGCGAGATGATCAGGCGGATGTCGGCGGCCTCGGCGTGTTGCGCCAGGGCGCTGTAGAACGGGATGCGGCCGACCATGGCGGCGATGAGATAGGCCAGAAGGATGCCGCATAGTCCACCCACGCCGGTGATGGCCATGGCTTCGGCGAGGAATTGCAGCATGATGTGGCGGCGGCGCGCGCCCAGGGCTTTCTCCACGCCGATCTCGCGGGTGCGCTGCTGCACGGCGACCAGCATGATGTTCATGAGGCCGATGCCGGCGATGCCCAGGGTGAGCGCGCCGACCAGCGAGAGCAGCACCTGCAGGGCGAGCGAGAGAATATTGAACTGGCGCAGCTCCGACATGAGGTTGGCGACGTAGATGGCGTTGTGGTCGGAGGGACGGAAGTGGTGCGCGGCGGCCAGGGTCTCGCGCAGGCCCTTCTCGGCCAATTGGTTGTCGCCGGTGTAGCTGAGCCAGATGCCATCGACGTATTGCGTGTCCTTCAGGTCGCTCATGGTGTTGAAGGGGATGTAGATCTGGCGGTTGACGTCGTCCTCCGACTCCTGCATCTTGGGCTGNNCTCCGAGGCGATGACGCAGACGTGGGCGCGCTGCTGGTCCTCGGCGCCATTGAAGAAGCGGCCCTGATCGATGTCCATCTTCAGGATGTCCTGGTACTCCGGGCGGACTCCGTTCACGCTCCAGGTGTAGGTGTGCAGATCGTTCTGCACGGGAACGTCCTTCCAGTCGGCGGGCGAGATATGGCCGATTCCGGGAACGCCGGCGGCGAGGCGGTCCACGTCGTCCAGGGTGAAGCGCACGCGCACGCCGGCCTTGTCTCCGCCGGCCTGTTGGCTGGTGCGGCCGGGAAAGACGCCGATGGTGTGAGTGCCCCATTCGGCGAAGATGGCCTCGAGGGCGCGGCTGAATCCCGCGCCATAGGCCAGCAGAAGCACCACCGTGGCAATGCCCCAGGCCATGCCGATCATGGTGATGGCGGTGCGGCGGCGGTTGTAGATCATCGCCTCCCAGGCCTGGGCGAGAATGTCTTTAAACATGAGCGCCTTCTTCCGAAGCCGAGCTGCGTGGGTCAGAGCAAAGTGCGTTTTCTGGCCCAGATTCCCTCAGGGGCTAAAGCCCCTATTCTTCCCGCGGCATTACCGGACGGGCTAAAGCCCGTCCCTATCAAAAACATCACGCGCACCCGCAGCGCGTACCCAATCATAACTTCACTCGCGGCGGAGGGCCTCGATGGGGTCTAGTTGCGCGGCCTTGGTTGCGGGATAGAGTCCGGCGGCGACGCCGCAGAGCACCAGCGAACCGAGGGCCAGCGCGGCCGACCACGGAACCAGCCGCGGCGGGTCCCAGCCGGGCATCTTGTCGGTGAGACAGTACTGCAGGACCCGCATGAAGACGGCGGAGGCGGCAATCCCGATGATGCCGCTGATGCCGGTCAGAAGCAGGCCCTCCCAGAAGAACTGGGCCACGATGCTGCGCTTGCTGGCCCCGATCGCCTTGAGCAGGCCAATCTCGCGGGTGCGCTCGGTGACGGAGACCAGCATGATATTGACGATGCCGACCGCGCCCAGGCCCAGGGTGACGATGCCCACGCCGCCGAGAAAGACGTCCATGGCGTTGAAGATGGCGCCGACCATTCTTTCCTCCTCGATGGAGTCGAACTGGTCGAAGGCGTCGGTGAGCGAGGGATCGAAGCCATGGCGCTGGGCGATGACGCGATCGACGGCGGCCACCGCTGCCACCGCATCGCCGCGCTTGGCGGGCTGGTACTGAATGGAGGTGAGCGCGTCCTGGGGAACGTTGTCGCCCTTGTATGGGAAGAGCTCCTGCATGGTGGAGACGGGAATGTAGGCCCTCTGGTCCTGGCTATCGCTGGTGCCTCGGCTGATCTTGCCGACCTGGCCGACGATGGTGAAGGAGATGCCATTGATGGTGATGGATTCGCCCAGCATCGGCCGGCCGGAATACAGGAGCATGGCGGTCTTGGAGCCCAGCACCGCGACGCGCCGCCGCTCACTCAGGTCGGCATCGTCCAGGAAGCGGCCCTGCGCAATGGGAATGTAGCGGACCGCGGGATAGTTGGGCTGAACTCCATACACCTGGCTGGAGGTGTTGTTCCATTGGCTCACCTCGTAGAGATCGTTGCGCTGCAGTTCGACGGTGACCGAGCGCAGCTCCGGCAGGCTGCGCAGCGCGTCCTCGTCGCCCAGGGTCAGCCAGTACGGGCGCATTCCGGTGTGCTGGTTGGCGACCGCGGGGATGGTGCCGTCCCACATCATGATGATGTCGTTGCCGAGGGTGGCGAACGAGCGGTGCTGGCCGGAGCGGAATCCCTCGCCGAGTCCCACCAGCACCAGCAGCGAGCCAACCCCCCAGGCGATGCCGAACATGGTGAGAAAGCTGCGCAGCTTGTTGGCCGCGATGGCGCGGAAGACCTGGCCGAGGATGTCTGCGAAGGACTGCATAGGGGTTAGACGAGGGCAGAACTCTGCCAAGAATGATACGCGGTCGCAGGGGATTCAGTTCCCGCGGCGGACGCATCGATTGGCCGGGGAACCGATGGGCGGCGGGTTGCGTAGACAACGGAAGCGGCTGCAAGGGAATGCGCTTCGGCCGCAAGATTGGTATACCTATTGCAGCGGTTAACTGCGCTCGGGACGGCTCCGGCTTTCTTTGCGTAAGGGAGGGACTTGTGGCGGCGTCGCGAAGAGGCAAACGGTACTGGATATGGCTGACAGTTGGCGTGCTCCTGTTCGTGGGGCTGGTGGTGGGGGGCATTGCGCTGGCCCGGCTGGTGAAGGGTTCGTCGATCGATCCCAACCGGCTGGCCAAGGTGACGCGCGGCGATGTGACGCGGTCTGTGGTGGCTACGGGCCAGATCCAGCCGATCACCAAGGTCGAGGTGAAGAGCAAGGCCTCGGGAATCGTGGAAAAGCTGTATGTGGACATCAACAACCAGGTGAAGAAGGGGCAGCAACTGGCGCAACTGGACCAGCAGGAGATTCTGGCCCAGGTGGACGCGCAGCGGGCTCAGCTTGCGTCGGCGGAGGCCAACGTGAGCGCGTACGACGCGAACATCGAGCAGGACAAGGTGAACGCGGCGGCGCCCGACCTGCCCATGTACAAGGCCACGCTGGACCGCAATCTGGAGATGAAAAAAAGCGGGATCGTGAGCCAGCAGGCGCTGGACGACACCAACAAGGAGTACCTGGCGGCGCTGACCCGACGCGATTCTGCCAAGGCGCAGATCGGCGTGGACACGGCCAAGCTGAAGCAGGCCCATGCCCAGGTACTGCAGAGCCAGGCCAGCCTGAAACAACTGGAGGAGCAGCTCAGCTACACGACGATCGTGGCGCCCATGGACGGCGTGATCCTGTCGCGCGACGTGGAGATCGGCGACGCGGTGAGCTCGATCCTGGTGCTGGGATCGACGGCCACGCTGGTGATGACCGAGGGCGACATCAACCAGGTGTATGTGCAGGGCAAGGTGGACGAGGCGGACATCGCGCACGTCTACATGGACCAGCCGGCGCGCATCAAGGTGGAGAGCTTCCGCGACCGCACCTTCAACGGCAAGGTGACCAAGATCGCCCCGCTGGGCGTGCAGAAAGACAATGTGACGACCTTCGAGGTGCGCGTCTCGATCGACAATCCCGGCGGCGAACTGAAGGCCAACATGACAGCCAACGCGGAGATTTTGCTCGACGAACACAAGGGCGTGCTGACCGTCCCCGAGAACGCCGTGATGTACGACAACCAGAAAAACGCGTCGGTGCAGGTGCCGGACAGCAAGCAGAAGGATGGGGTGCGCAAGGTTTCCGTGAAGGTGGGACTGTCGAACGGATCGGTGACCGAGATTGTGAGCGGACTGAAGGAAGGCCAGCAGGTGGTGCTGCAACAGTGAGCAGAGGCAGATGTCTGATGCTGGAGACGCGGAAGAGGCCATGCTTCCCGCAAATCCATCCACTTTCACGCTGTCTACTGGTCTGGTTTTACTTCGCCGCGCAGGATGGTCTGGCGCAGCTCGCCCGCGGCGGAGTAGAGGTTGAAGTTTGCGGGCCGGCCAATGGCGATCTCGCCGAGGTCGTCGAGGCCCAGCATTCGCGCGGGGTTTCGACTGGCCAGATTCACGGCGGTCGCCAGAGTTGCGCCGGTGAAGCGGCGCAGGTTGGCAACGGCGCGGTCCATGGTCAGAACTGAGCCCGCGAGCGTCTCTGTGCCTTTTGCGAGATCGCTGGTGAGCAGACAGCGGCCATTCTTCACTGTCACTTCAAGCTCTCCGAGGAGGTAATTTGCATCGGGCATACCGGTGGCGGAGATTCCGTCGGTGACGAGGATTGCGCGTTCCTCACCCTTGGCGCGCAGCCACAGGCGGACGAACTCCGGGGCGACGTGGATTCCGTCGCAGATCAACTCCGCGTAGAGGGAGTGCGTGTCGAGAACAACGCCGGTGATTCCCGGCTCGCGATGGTCGAGGCGGCGCATGGCGTTGAAGGTGTGCGTGGCGCTGGCCGCTCCGGCCCTAATGGCCGCGCGCGTTTGGGCAGCGGTTGCGTCGGAGTGGCCGAGGCTGACGCGAGTGCCGGAGTGCGTGGCGTAGGCGATGAGGTCGAGCGCGCCGGGAATCTCCGGGGCGATGGTGAGCAGGCGGATGTGGCCACGCGCGGCCTGCTGAAGCCGTTCGAAGAGCGGGATGGAGGGCGGCTGAAGCTCTGCCGGGGGATGCACGCCGCGCTTGGCGTGGGAGAGGAATGGGCCTTCGATGTGAATCCCCACGGGCCGCGCGGCGAACTCTGTGTCGCTCGCGGCTGGGCGCGAGTTCGCTGCGTCGATTGCGTTGGCGATGCCTTCGAGCGCGCGCAAGGTGCGGTCGACGGGCGCGGTGACGGTGGTCGCAAGGAAATATGCGACTCCTTTTGTGGCGAGAAATCCGCCGATGCTGCTGAGGGCTTCGGGCGTTGCTTCCATGGCGTCGTGGCCTGCCGCGCCGTGGACGTGGATGTCGAAGAAGGCGGGGGTCAACGTGGTCTCTTCATGCGCGAGAGCTTGCGGACCGGATTCTATTTTGGAGATCGTGCCGTCATCCGCGACGGTGATCACGGGAAACTTGACTGCGCCGGATTCGGTCAACAGACGACGCGCTGTGATGGTCTTAGACACTAGACGTACCTTTCAATTTTTGTAGAAGGCCTGAACAAATATTCGACATTCCCTCGGTGGCTAAAGCCCCATTGATATTACATCGCAACCGGCGGGACTAAAGTCCCGCCCCTTCAAAACGCGAATTCATTCAGAGCCTATCTATGGCGTTAGGGGAAGAGTTGGAGGGGCTATGGGTGTGGAGAAAACCGCTGGGGGAGCGGGGGGAATGCCCAACTCCTGCGCGGGCGGGAGGGACTTCGATTCGGTCCACTGGCGTTGCGCGCTGCGGATTTTGTCGGCGCGGGCGAGCCAGAGTTGAATTGCGTAGTCGTACTGTTCGAGAACGTTGCGCAGCCAGTAGGGGCGGTTGGAGCGCAGCCAGGCCGACTCGTAGAGGTCTCGCAGCAGGGTGGTTCCGTTGCGCAGGTCCTGGATGCGGCCGTTGACGCCGTTCAGGTCGGAGAGTTCGCGGCTGACGGTTGCGCGCGTTTTGCGGTCGGTGCTGGCGGATGCGGCGAGGGCACGCGCGTAGCCCGCGGCCATCTCGTCGGCGAGTTGAAACTTGAGGCCGATGAAGTCCATGCGTCGCGCGCCCAGTTCCATCGCGTCGACTGCGTCCGGCTCGCGCAGGTTGCTGGTTGCCGCGCCGTACTTTTCCGCGTCGTAGATTGTGGAGGAGCAGCCAGACGCCGATGATGCGCCCGAATCAGAATTGTTCAGCGAAGCGACACCGCTCATTAATGCCACACCGCTTGGGGAAGACGCTCTCGGGCCGGCCGCGGCGCGGGCCTGCGCGATCAGGGTGAGCGCGGCTTCGGCGTGCATGCGCAGATCGTGCGTCCAGGGGCGAATCTCGGCGGCGACAGTCTGCCCGTCCTTCGACCACGGATCGAGCCAGAAGATGGAGTTGGTGGCATCGCCCACCTGGGCTTGGTCCTTCAGCACCTTGTGCGCGGCCATCAACTCCAACTGCGCCTGGTTGAGCGCGCCCGACGCGTCGCCGTGGAAGATCTGCGCGTAGCTCCGCTGGAACTGCTCGACGGACGACTCGCCCGATTGCCACGCGACCGCCGCGCCGAAGAGAATGCCGTACCAGTCCTGGTTGATGAGGCCCTCGCCGTCGTCGTTCCAGATGGTGTTGAGCTGGCCGGTGGAACCCAGCCGCTGGCCGTCGCGGGTGAACTGCTGAATGTTGGCGAGCGCGAGGTTGTAGTCGGGATAGACCACGCGGAAGTTATGCACGGAGGGCGAGACCCAGGTCTCAAAGCCCGCATTGGTAAAGGGCGTCAGCAACTTTGTGAAGCCTCGCGGCTCCGGGTTGTAGCCCCAGGCGATGGCGATGGTCTCGTCCTTGAAGGACTGCGGAAGGGACTTCAGGAGATCGGGCGAGTCCTGCGCGATGTCGCCCCAGAAGAGCAGGCGGCGGTGCAGCGGTTGGAGCGCGGTTGCGATCTGCTGCATGAAGTCGAGATAGACGGGGGCGAGGCCGCGCGCGTCGACGTCGGGCTTGGTCTGGCCCACGCCGAGGTCAACCGTCTCGTCCGCGCCGATGTGCAGGAATGGGCCGGGGTACTCGGCGGCAAGCTCGGTGAACTCCTGCCGGATGAGCGCGAGGGAGCCGGGCTGGCCGGGCGCGAGGACCGCGCCGTGCGGCGTCTCGGCCAGCGGCTGGTACTGCTCCCACAGGAGCTGGTTGTGCAGATGGCCGAAGGCCTCCTGCTCGGGGACGACGGTGACGTGGTAGAGGCGCGCGTAGGCGACGAGCGCGGCTGCGTCCGATGCGCTGATGCCGCCGCCGGGAGGCGCGATCAGCGGGTTCGCGGCGTAGGCCGCCGTGTGCTCAAAGTACGGCGAGTAGAGGTTGATCTTGTAGGCAGCGATGGTGCGGATGAGTTTTTTCTGGAAATCGAGCGTGGTGACGGGGCCGCGCGAGAGGTCGTCGTCGAGGCCGCGAACTTTCATCGCGGGCCAGTCGAGAATGGTTGCGGTGTGGAGGACGGCGTTGGCGCCGGAGCCGGTGATGAGCTGCTTCACCGTCTGCAGCGCGTAGAAGACGCCCGCGTCAGTCGCAGAGGTCAGGGCGAGTCCCTTGCCGTCGGGAATGATTGCGTAGCCCTCGGGCTTCATTTCGCCGGGCATTTCGGTTGGTGTCGCGCCGCCGCCCTGTGCTGCCGCGCCGCCGCTCTGCGCTGCCGCGCCGCTCGACGCCGCTTCGCTGTAGATCGACTTTGCCAGCGGCGTGCCGTATCGCGCGACCAGAATGTTGAGTGCGGAGTTTGTGTTGACGGCGACGCCCTGCGTGGCGAGGTACGCCTTAAAGTCTTCGATGGCGAAGCTGTCTTCGGGTGCGCAGGGGGCCGCGCAGTTGATCTGTAGGCCGCCAGCGAGCGACTGGGTTGCGCCGGCGCTGAGCTCGCGCGGCATGGGGATGAGCTTGAACGGCTGCGCGGGCAGATTGGTTGCGGCCTGTGCCTGAAGCGCGGTCTGGGCCTGCGGACTCGCGGACTGGGCCGCAGCCACGCGGGTTGGCCCTGCGCCTGTCATCAGCAGCGAAACCACAAGCAGCGCCGGGCCGGAACGGGAGATCGACATGACCCTACGGTAAACCAGCCGGCTGGCACGCGGCCAACCGCTTTCAGCGCGTACCTCTCTTTGAACCCCACGCGCTTTTGTGAAAGCCGGATTAATTTTGCGGAATTGAACAGAAGCCGCCGGAAAATTTGTCGTGCATTCACAAACCTTTGACAAGCTCAGGGAAACGAACCAGCAGAGGGGTGTGCGGTCTGGGCTTGGTTGCCTGAAGAATGCCGCGTGTGCCTCTGCTTCCAACAATGTTTCTCAGCGAGGTCCCATGAAGAAGCAACTACAAGCGGCGATTGCAGCGATGCTGATACTCGGGTCCCTGTCACTGCACGCGCAGAGCGACCCTTCTGCCCCGGCGAAGACAACGACAAAGTCAACCAAGACGAAGCAGGCCAAGGCCGTCACTGCGGTGAAGGCGGAAGAGAGCCAGGACGCGAAGGCGATCCGCGAGCTACAGGAGAAGATGGCTGCGCAGCAGGCGCAGATCGACGCGTTAGTGCAGCAGAACGCCGCCAAGGACGCCGCGCTTTCGGCCGCGCAGAACGCCGCCACGAACGCAGCGTCGCAGGCCGCCGCGGCCAGCACGCAGGCGCAGAGCGCCGCGGACGCAGCCCAGGCGCAGGCTGCCACGGTCACCGCCGTGAAGAGCGACGTCACCGACCTGAAGAACGCAAACGCCGGGCTGGCGACGACGATCAACGACGCCAAGAAGGACCTGAACGACAAGATCGACTCGCCCTCCACAATCCACTACAAGGGAGTCACCATCACGCCGGTGGCCTTCTTCGCGGCGGAAGGCGTGTGGCGTGAGCGTTCCGTGAACTCGGACATCAACACGCCGCTCAATTCCATTCCTCTGCCGGGCGCGAACGAAGGCCATGTGAGCGAGCTGAACTTCAGCGGACGGCAGAGCCGTCTGGGCGGTTTGTTTGAAGGCAACGCCGGTTCCTACAAACTGTCCGGCTACTTCGAGGCCGACTTCCTGAGCTCGGGAACCACCTCCAACAACAACCAGAGCAACAGCTATACGCTGCGCCAGCGCCAGATATGGGGCAAGGCGGAGACCCCAGGCGGTTTCGCCATATCCGGCGGGCAGATGTGGTCGCTGGTTGCCGAAGACGGCACCAGCACCAACAACCGCACGGAAAAACTGCCGAACACCATCGATGCGCAATACCTAGTCGGCTTCTCCTGGGAGCGCCAACCTTCGTTCCGCATCCAGCAGCGCTGGGGCGACCCCAAGACCGGCGCCTTCACCGCGGCATTGTCAGTCGAGCAGGCGCAGATCACCAGCTTCACGGCAGCGTCGGCCACCTCGGGCGCGGTGCCAGTCAACTTCTTCTTCGCGGGCGCCGGTACCGGCGGAGGGCTCTACAACGCGTACAGCGGTACCTACGCCAACAACATTGCCCCGGACATCATCGTCAAGGGCGCGTGGGACATGCCGAAAGCGCACATTGAACTGGGTGGCCTCGCCCGCTTCATGCGCGACTACTACTACCCGATCGTTTCGGTGACCCCCGCGAACGTTTACACCTACTCCGCGAACTACGTCAGCAACAACAAGGGCGCGGCCGGTGTCTTCGGCAGCGTTCGCGTCTCGCCCAACAAGTACGCGGACCTCGCGGTGCAGGCGATGGCAGGCGACGGTGTGGGCCGCTACGGCTCCGCGCAGTTGGCCGACGCCACCCTGCATCCCTCTGGCACGCTGGAGCCGATCCGCAACTACCATGGCCTGCTCAGCGTTGAAACCCACCCGACACCGAAGCTGGACGTCTATGGCTACTACGGCGGCGAGTACGCGCAGCGCACGGTCTACACAACGTCCACCGGCGCGTTGATGGGTTATGGTGCCCGCAACCTGGTCGATTCAGGCTGCGTTCTTCTGCCCGCCATCCCAAGCTCCAGCACCGGCGGTTCGCCCAGCGCGCCCAGCAATTGCAACTCGCCCACACGTTACATTCAGGAAGGCATGGTCGGCTTCACCTACCGCATTGTCAACACGCCGAAGTTCGGCCGCCTGCAATACGCCGTGAACTACCAGATATTGCAGCGTGGCCTGTGGTCTGGAGCCACAGCTGGACCGCGTGCCCAGGACAGCATGGTCTTCACCAGCATGCGCTACTACATCCCCTAGATTGCAGCCAGCGTGACTGAGTAACTTTCTTTGCCGGGCCGGAGAGTGTGATTTCAAGCAGAATAACCAGTCTGCTTGAGGTCATGCCCTCCGGTTTTGTTTTGCTCTAGAGCACGCGGGTGTGGGAGTAGCCCTCTGCGGTGAGGGCGGCGAGCAGCTCGGCCACATGCTGCGGGCCGCGCGTCTCCAGGGTGATGTCGATGACCGTGTCGCCCAGGTTGACGCCGTAGTAGGCGCGGTTGTGCAGCGTGTCGATGATGTTGGCTCGCTGGCTGGCGATCAGCCGGGTCAGTTCGTGCAGCGCGCCGGGCTTGTCCAGCAGAACGATGCGCAGGCGGACCAGGCGGCCATCCTTCACCAGACCGCGCTCGATGATGCGCTCGAGCAGCGTGACGTCGATGTTGCCGCCGCCGACCAGCACCGCTGTGTGCGCTCCGTGCAGGCTGGTGCGGTGCTCGAGCAGCGCGGCCAGCGCGGCGGCGCCGGCGCCCTCGGCCAGCGTCTTTTCGCGCTCCAGCAGCATCAGGATCGCGGAGGCGATCTCGTCCTCCTCCACGGTGACGATCTCGTCGACGTAGCGCTCGACCAGGGGAAACGTCAGGTCTCCGGCGCGGCGCACAGCAATGCCGTCCGCGATGGTGGTGGCCGGATCGACCGTGACCGGATGGTGCGCCGCGATGGCGGCCTGCATGGACGGAAGACGCGCGGTCTGCACGCCGACGACTCGGACCTCCGGACGCGATTCCTTGATGGCGCAGGCGATGCCGCCGATGAGTCCGCCGCCGCCGATGGGAACGACCACCGCTTCGAGCTGCGGGACCTGCTCCAGCAGCTCGAGGCCGATGACGCCCTGCCCGGCCATGACGGCGGGGTCGTCGAAGGGATGGATGAAGGTGAAGTGCTGTTCGTCGCACAGGCGTACAGCCTCCGAGCAGGCCTCGTCGTAGTTGGCGCCATGCAGCAACACCTCGGCGCCGAAGTCGCGGGTCGCCGTTACTTTTACCAAGGGGGTGGTCAGGGGCATCACGATCAGCGCGCGAATGCCGCGCTTGGTGGCATGGTATGCAACGCCCTGCGCGTGATTGCCCGCGGAGGCCGCGATCACTCCGCGCGCCGCCTGCTCGGGCGTGAGCAGGGCGATGCGGTTCAGCGCGCCGCGCTCCTTGAAGCTGCCCGTCATCTGTAGGTTTTCCAGCTTCAGGTAGACCTGCTGGCCGGTGAGCGCGGAGAGCATGATGGAGTGCGGGCAGGGTGACTCGTAGATGGACCCGCGCAGGCGCTCGCGCGCGGCCAGCACGTCGGCCAGAGTGATGCACAAGTTGGAACCCGACTTGGAAGTTGGTTTGGTCGCCATCTCTTTCTTTGATGGTACCGCGTTGGCTAGGGAAGGTCTGAACAGGTCCTTAAAATTCCCTCGGGGCTAAAGCCCCATTGATGATATGGGATTCACGGACGGGCTGAAGCCCGTCCCTTTCAAGGCAAAGTCTTGTCCAGAGATTATCTAGGGCTTGCGCAGTGCGCGGAACTGGTTGGCCAGGCGGAACTCTTCCTTCAGCTCCGGGGTGCGCAGGTTCTCGCGCAGGTGCGCCAGGCGCTGTTCGAGCGCTTGCAGCGAGGCGGCGATGGGCTCGGAGTTGGAGAGCGCGATGTCGCGCCACATGCTGTAGGGACTTGCGCCCAGGCGCGTCGTCTCGCGCAGCGCGCGGCCTCCGATGGCTGCGATCTCCGCGCGACCCGCCTCATCCGCGCCGAAGGTCTCCTCCAGCAACGCGGCCAGCGCGGTCGAAAGCATCTGCGGAAGATGGCTTACCCAGGCGCAGATCTCGTCGTGGCGCGCGGGGTCGAGGTCCATGGTGCGCGCGCCGAACTTTGCCACCCACCCGCGCCACTCCGTTTCCAGCGTGGAGGGAGTTGCGCCGGGCGAGGGCGTGAAGAGCCACATCGCGTTGTGAAAAAGCGTGGCCTCGGCCAGCGCCGCGCCGCCCGACTCCTTGCCCGCCATGGGATGGCCGGGAAGGAAGCGCGCGTTGCCGGGCCGGTTGTAGAGTTTTGCGGCCAGTTCAACAATTTGTACCTTGGTGCTGCCCACGTCGGTGACCAGTTGATGCTCGCCGAGTACGGGCGCGAGCCGCTGCATCCAGTCGAGAATGGAGAGCACGGGCCCGGCCAGCAGGATGAAGTCCGCGGAAGCGGCAGTTGCGTCGGCGGCGTCGCGCGCGATCCATGAATCGATGGCGCCCATGCTCTGCGCGATGGTCAACGTGCGCTCGGTTGGGCCGGTGCCTACGATCTCGCCGTCGAATCCGGCGGCACGCAGGGCGAGGCCGGTGGATGCGCCGATGAGTCCCGTGCCGACGATGAGAATGCGACGCGCCATACTCTACGCGACCTTCCGCCCGACCACCGGAGCGAGCAGCCGAAGTTGCGCCACCAGCTTGGTGAGCTGCTCGGGATAGAGGCTCTGCGCGCCGTCGCTCATCGCCTTGTTGGGGTCGGGGTGCATCTCCATCAGCAGGCCATCGGCGCCCGCCGCCACCGCGGCCAGGGCCAGCGGCGGGACCAGGTCGCGGATGCCCACGCCGTGCGACGGATCGGCCATCACCGGCAGATGCGTCAGCTTGTGCAGCACGGGGATGGCGGAGATGTCCATGGTGTTGCGCGTGTATGTCTCGTAGGTACGGATTCCGCGCTCGCAGAGGATGAGGTCGTAGTTGCCGCCGGAGAGGATGTACTCGGCCGAGAGCAGCACCTCCTCGATGGTGGCCGCAATGCCGCGCTTCATCAGCACGGGCGTGCGCGCGTGGCCAAGCTCGCGCAGCAGGTTGAAGTTCTGCATGTTGCGCGCGCCCACCTGGAAGAGGTCGATGTAGGGGACCATGGGCTCGATCTGCGAGATCTCCATCACCTCGGTGACGACCAGCAGGCCGGTCTGGTCGGCGACCTCGCGCAGCAGCTTCAGCCCCTCGACGCCCATGCCCTGGAAGCTGTAGGGCGAGCTGCGCGGCTTGTACGCGCCTCCGCGCAGGAACTTTGCGCCCGCGGCGGCGGCCAGCTTCGCGCTCAACAGGATCTGCTCGCGCGATTCGACCGAGCAGGGCCCGGCCATGATGACGACCTCCTGGCCGCCGACCACCACGCCGTTGGGGAACGCGACCTGGGTGCCCTCCGGCCGGAAGCTGCGCCCCGCCAGCTTGTAAGGCGCGGAGATGCGGTAGGCGTCGTGTACGCCATGCAGCACCTTGAACTCCACCACATCGAAGTGCGCCGGCGTGCCCACCCCGGCGAGGATGGTCTGGTTCGAGCCGGTGGTGCGGTGAACGTTGAACCCGAGCTCCACCATGCGCTCGATCACGTCCTGAACCTGCTTCTCGGTTGCCTGGTCCTGCATTGCGACAATCATCATTTCCGTCCACGTTTGTTGAATTTGTAACTAACTTGTTTCCATGTTGCTGCGATCGTTCTGTATTTGTATCGTCTTTCGATCTCTATTCCGCCCGCGACCGCTATTTTGCAACTTTATTCGTGGCATATAGCGCAAAACCCGCGCCGATCAAGGAGTTCCCGCGTCGCGGCGCTGGAGGGTGCGCATCACGTCGATGAGCCGCTCGTAGACGTGCTGCATCTCGCTGTCGGAGAGCGGCCCCGAGTTGACCGCGCGAACGTGGTCGAAGACCGCCTGCTCGCGGTCCGGCTCGTAGACCGGCGCGAGCGTCTCGCGCTTCAGCGCGCCGATGGCCTTCGCCGCCTCCGCGCGCTGGCTGATGAGCCGCACAATCGCTTCGTCCATCTCGTCGATCTTCTTTCGCCAGTCGTAGATATCCATGCCAATCGCCTCGCCTTGAACTTGAACTTGATCTCGAGCTTAATCTCGAACTCGTGCCCGAACTTGAATTGAACCGTAGCGTTTGAGCGCGCGCGCGGAACTTTGTCTTCCCGAACCATCATAAATGGCGCGCACGGCGGCGCAGCGAAACCGACGACGCGGGGCCGCGATTCTTGCCGCCCTCATGCGCGCAGTCCCGCGATGAAACGGCCGATTGCCGCCGGGGCCTGCGACGGCTTGGTGATCTCGATCATCGCCACCAGCGCGCTGCCGATGACGGCGGCGTCGGCGAACTCCGCGACCGCGCGCACGTGCTCCGCGTTGGAGATGCCAAAGCCGACGGCGATGGGGATTCCGCGCGGCTCGGTGAAGGCGCGCAGCCGGGCGACGAGCTGGGAGGCATCTCCCGCGACATTCTGCTGCGTGCCCGTGATTCCCACGCGCGAGATGGCGTAGACGAAGCCCTCCGACGCCTCGGCGATGGCCTTCAGGCGCGCGTCGGGGCTGGTGGGCGCGGCAAGAAAGATCGGGGCCAGCCCGTTCGCCTTCATTTCCGCCAAGTACTCGCCCGCCTCTTCGACGATCATGTCGGTGAGCAGCACGCCGTCCGCGCCCGCAGCGGCAGCCGCGGCGCAGAAATTTTTCATTCCCATGCGCACCACCGGGTTGAGGTAGGAGAAGACCACTAGCCCACAGGCGGGCCGCGCCGCGCGCAACTGCCGCGCAACTTCGAGCACGTCGGTGAGCCGGACTCCGCGTGCAACCGCGCGCTGGCTGGCGCGCTGGATCACCGGGCCGTCGGCCAGCGGATCGCTGAATGGCACGCCCAGCTCGATCACATTCGCCCCGTTGTCGATGGCGGCCAGGGCAATCTCGCGGGTGGTGGCCAGATCGGGATCGCCCGCCGTCAGATACGCCACAATTCCCGGCTTCTTTTTGAACTCGATTGGCATCGTTAAACCTTTGCCCCCTTCAGGTCCAACTCGCGGGCCAGAATGCCCATGTCTTTGTCGCCGCGGCCGGAGAGGTTCACCATGAGGATGTCTGTCTTCGCCGTTTTGGGGGCCATCTTCATGGCTTCGGCGATGGCGTGGGCGCTTTCGAGCGCGGGCAGGATTCCCTCGGTGCGGGCCAGCGCGGAGGTTGCGGCCAGCGCCTCGGCGTCGGAGGCCGAGGTGTATTCGGCGCGGCACGAGTCGTGCAGCATGGCGTGCTCCGGGCCGACACTGGCGTAGTCCAGGCCCGCGCTGACGGAGTGCGTCGCGGCGATCTGCCCCGCCTCATCCTGCAAGACGTAGCTGAAGGTTCCCTGAAGGACGCCGGGAACGCCGCCGTTTTCCTTCTGGAAGCGCGCCGCGTGGTCGCCGAGCGCAGTGCCGCGCCCGCCCGCCTCGACGCCGATCAGGCGCACGTCCTTGTCGCCGAGGAAGTCGTAGAAGATGCCAATGGCGTTCGATCCGCCGCCGACGCAGGCGACGATGGCGGTGGGCAGACGGCCCTCCTGCTCGAGGATCTGTGCGCGCGCCTCGCGGCCGATGACGCGCTGGAAGTTGCGCACCATGGTGGGGTAGGGATGCGCGCCCAGCGCGGAGCCGAGGATGTAGTAGGTGTCGCGCACGTTGGTGACCCAGTCGCGCATGGCCTCGTTGATGGCGTCCTTCAGGGTCTTGGAGCCGGTGCTGACGCAGCGCACCTCGGCGCCCAGCAGCCTCATGCGGAAGACGTTCAGCTCCTGGCGGCGCATGTCCTCCTCGCCCATGTAGATGACACACTGCATTCCGAAGAGCGCGCAGACGGTAGCGGTGGCAACGCCATGCTGTCCCGCGCCGGTCTCGGCGATGATGCGCCGCTTGCCCATCCTCCGCGCCAGCATTCCCTGGCCCAGCGCGTTGTTGATCTTGTGCGCGCCGGTGTGCAGCAGGTCCTCGCGCTTGAGGTAGATCTTCGCTCCGCCGAGCTGTTCGCTCATTCGTTTGGCAAAGTAGAGCGGGGTGGGACGGCCGCAGTAGTGGTGCAGCAGATCGTCCAGCTCGGCGTGGAAGGCGGGGTCGGCGTCGGCCGCGGCGTAGGCCTGCTCCAGCTCCTCGAGGGCGGCCACCAGGGTCTCCGGCACATAGCGCCCGCCATAGACGCCGAAGCGGCCCGCGCGCGCGGCGACAGCAGAACTCACCGGCAATTCCGAACTGGCACTCACGCTCATCGGTCCGTCCTCCGAAAACTTAGCTGCAGCAATGTTCAACGCAACCGCACAAACGCACAACGCAACGGCGCAAACTAAAAAGCCGCGACAGGTTGGGTCGCGGCTGGCGTGGATTTTGAATCAACTGAAACTTGCAGATCGTTCAGATGAGCCTAGTCCGCCGGGCCCGCACCTGTGCGCCAGGTGCGGATGGGAAACGAGAAGCGGCTGAAGGTGGATGTCATCTTGTATTTACGATATATCTTTCCCGCGATTGCACGCAACCGCGAACGGAGTTGGGTAGTGGTCAGTTTGGCGAGCGGTTCATTCCCTCGGGGACTAAAGTCCCCTAAAATTCAGTGGCGTTACGGACGGGCTGAAGCCCGTCCCTTTCAAAACCATTCAAACTCATTTCGCGACCATGAACCAAGCAGGGTACATCTTCCACAATGGACATTTTTTTGAAACCAACCCATTGCCCGGCTCATCGCATAGTTGTACTGTGACGGTAAAGGGCCTGAGGGGAAGCAGTCTGGGGAGGGACCGGGGATGAGACTCAACGCTTACTTGACGCTCGCGTTATTGCTGGTTGCCCTGATGGCCGTTGCGCCTGCATCCGCAACCGCATCGGGAAGGCCGAGCGGCCATTCGCGTTCGCAGACCTACCACGACCGCACCCCCAGAGCGCATAGTCACGGATCGCACCCCCGCCACAGATAAGCGGAACCAAACATTGCAAAGCAGGGAAGTGCTCGCGGGAATTCGCGCCGCAACGACGTGCGCGGTTCCGAGGAACTGAGGCAGGCACGCGCGTTGCGGCGATGTGATCTGCATCACATGACTGGTTGCAACGCCGGTCCTTCCCTTGTGACCCGCTTGCGCCGCCGTATATACTTCAGGCGGAAGTTGAGTCTGTAGCGGAGGATAACAATGGAGTGCCAGAGGTCCCGCAGGAATTTTCTCAAGACATCTTTGATGGGCGGCGCGGCAGCGGTTGCGGCGTCGCATATCCCGGTGGCAGCGGCTGCCCCGGTCGCACCCGCCCCGGCGGCGGCGGCGCATGCACGCGCCAGCCGTGTGTCGCTGGCCGGCGGCAACGACCGCGCCGACATCGCCTTCAAGTCGCTGGTGCCGTTCAAGGATGAGATTGCGGCGGCGATCGGCAACAAGCGGGTCATCCTGAAGCCGAACAATGTGATCATCAATGTGCCACTGTGCGCCACCAACGCGGAGAACCTGGAAGGGATTCTGGAGTTCCTGAAGTCGATCGGCAAGACCAATGTGATCATCGCGGAGTCGCCGGCGGGCGGATCGGTGATGGATGGCTTCGCCAACTACGGCTACAACCGGCTGGCCAAGAAGTACAACGTGAAGCTGGTGAACCTGGACGCCGAGAAGGTCGAGATTGTGCAGTGCATCGACGAGAAGGACTTCCAGCCTCATGCGGTGCGCGTGGCGAAGATCATGATGGACCCGGCGAACAACTTCGTCATTTCGGCGGCGAAGCTGAAGACGCACGACCTGGTGGGAATTACGCTCTCGCTGAAGAACGTGGTGATCGGCGCGGGGATCAAGGATACGGGCGCTGGACTTGCGAATGCGGGGCCGGGCGGAGGCAGGTCGGACAAGCGCCTGATGCATGGCGGAGGCTCGCACGGCATCAACTACAACATCTTCACGCTGTCGAGCGTGCTGCACCCGCACCTGGC
>PLOU01000184.1 GCA_003142235.1 Granulicella sp. | reverse complement strand
ACCGGCGCGCCCATCAGCGCGGAGACACTCGTCGTCTGGCTCGCATGTTTCGTCATAGGCACACGTCTACCTGGGCCGCTCGCGCAAACCCCTACCCGCATCCTACCCCACCCAGCGGTGCAACAGCCTCCCTGCATCCGATTTGCGCCAAACCTTCACGCTCCCACACTCCGCGACATCCGCCCAGGGCCCGCAAACAACCCGCATCCACGCTCCCATCCACGCGTCCCTCCTTGACATTCAACTAATCCACAAGCAAACTTCCTTCATTGCCGCGGCCCGCATCCAACCCATTACCGGAGCGGCGACAGGGACCCAAATTGCCCGATTCCACCACAAGCCGCGTCTCCCTCACGCTCGGCTCCACGCTGGAGAGCGTCGACACCGTGGGCCGCACAGCAGAGGACTTCGCCCAGCGCGCCGGCTTCGACTGCGACACCGTGCCCAACATCGTCATGGCGGTGCGCGAGGCCGCCATCAACGCCGTCATGCACGGCAACGCATACAACCCGGCCAAGCGCATTACCGCCTCCTTCGAGACCACCTCCGACTCCCTCATCGTCCGCATCGGCGACCAGGGCCCCGGCCTCGACCCCTCCAATCTCCCCGACCCGATCGCCCCGGAAAACCTCCTGCGCGGCTCCGGCCGAGGCATCTTTCTCATCCGCGCCTTCATGGATGAGGTACACTTTCGTCAGTTGCATCCGGGGACAGAACTCACCCTCATCAAGCATCGCGCTCCGGCCAAGCCGGCTGCCTAAGCCATAAGGAGACACATCGCATGAGCATGAAAGTCGCAATCCGCCAGGTAGACGGAATCACCATCCTAGACCTCAGTGGCCGCATCACCCTTGGCGAAGGCAGCATCACACTGCGCGACAGCGTACACGACGCGCTCGACAAGGGATCCAAAAACATCCTACTCAACCTCGCCCAGATCAGCTACATCGACAGCTCCGGCGTCGGAGAGCTGGTCAGCGCCTTCACCTCCGTCAAAAACGCCGGCGGTGAACTCAAGCTGCTCAACCTCACCCAGAAGGTCCACGACCTGCTCCAGATCACCAAGCTCTACACCGTCTTCGACATCTGGGACAACGAGGCCTCCGCCATCGGTGCCTTCAACTGATCCATTGCTTCTGATGGTGTAGAGCCGGAAATCTCACGTCGTCATTCTGGCGAAGCCAGAATCTCCGTATTTGTCTTTCAAACCAGCCGCACCAGCGATGCACCCTGAAGATCGGCTCATCTCTCTTAAACGAAGGAAGGCCGTCGCCCACGCGACGGCCTTCCTTCGTCCCCAACCTCTACTTCGTGAAGTCCACCTTCGGCGCAGTCTTCGACCCCGCGTCGGCAGAGTAGTACTCCGTCTTCGCATGGTACCCCGCCATCCCCGCCCACACATTGTTGGGGAACTGCTGGATAAACACGTTGTAGTCCTTGATCGCCGCGTTGTACCGCAGCCGCGACACAGCAATCCGGTTCTCCGTCCCTGCCAGCTCGTCCTCCAGCCGCATGAACTGGTCGTTGCTCTTCAACTGCGGATAGTTCTCCTGCATCCGCATCAGCGGCAGCAGGGCCACGTTCAGCCGGTCGTTGGCCGCCAGCTTCTCGTCCGGCGTTCGCGCCGTCATCAGCCCCGCGCGCGCGTTGGCAATCGCCGTCAGGATCGTCTCCTCCACGTTGGCATAGCCCTTCACGCTCGCCACCAGGTTCGGGATCAGGTCCGCCCGCCGCTGCAGGTCAACGTCAATGTTGGAGAACGCCGCATCGATGTCCGCGCTCTTCTGCACCATCGTGTTCCGCGCCGTCACATAGCTGCCGCCCACAAACAGCAGCACCACCACGATCAACCCCAGCACGCCCAGCACAACCCACAAAGTCTTATTCATAATCCCTCGCCTCTCCGTCTGACCATCAACCGATATACGTCAAATCCCCGTTTCCTGTTCCCTGCCCGTCCCCTCGAACCTCATAGTTCTCAATCAACAACCAACAACCAGCAACCAACAACCTTCCTAAAAACTTCCACTCGCGCCGCCGCCGCCGGAGCCTCCTCCGCCAAATCCGCCGAATCCGCCGCCGCCGCCTCCCTCGTTATCGCCTCCGCCAAATCCGCCGCCCCCGCCGCCGCCCATCAGGTTGAACAACAGGAAGAACAGCAGCCCGATGTGTCCGGTGCGGATCAGCACCGCGATCACCACCAGCACAATCACTGCAAACACCAGCGCCGCAATCGGGTTCACCTGCGGCTGCGGCTGCGAGGTATACCGCACTCTCACCGGCGCCCCGTTCCCCTCCAGCCCGGCCAGCGTCACCCCCGCATCTGTTGCAATGTCCTGCGCAATCTCCCGCACGCCCAGCGATATCGCCTGGTTGTAGTCGTTGGTGTGAAGATACGGCTGCATCTCCCGCCCGATGTCTCCCACCTTCCCATCGGGCAGAATCCCTTCCAGCCCATATCCCACTTCAATCCGATACTTCCTGGGGTCCAGCGACACAATCACCAGCACGCCGCGGTCCGTCCCCTTGGGCCCCACCTTCCACTTGTCCTCCAACGCGGTCGCAAACTCCTCAATCGAAGGCGCGGGCAAGGCGTCGTCCGCCTTGGCCCCCCCCGTTTTTCCGGATGGTGCCGGGTCGGCCTCCATCTTCTGCACCGTCACCACGGCAATCTGCGCGTGTGCCTGCCGGTCAACCTCGGTGCACAACTCTTCCAGGCTCTGCTTTGTCTCCGGCGTCAACACCGCGGCGTAATCATTTACATAGCCTGTGGGATGCGCGGGCAGCCCGGCCACCGACTCGCCCCGCAGCGCCCGCCCAGGCGCCACCATCAGCACAACGATCATCAACCAGCGCAGTGTCCGCAGCATCGCTCCCCATTCTACCCCGGCCAACCCCACGCGTCGTCATCCCCCCTTCGTGCCGTCATTCTGGCCGACCCTCCCCGCGTCGTCATTCTGGCGCAGCCAGAATCTCCGTATTGGCCCTTGCTCTTGCCCTTGCCTGTTCTCGCCGTTGTCTGTTCTTGCCGTCATCCTGAGCGCGTCTTTCGAGCGCGAGGGACCCCGATACCGCTCGCACCCCCTCAACCCTCCACCCCTTTCTCCCCCAAAACTCCCGCTCATAGCTCATAGCCGAAACAAAAAAATCCCCGTCGCCCGCCCTCAAAAACCCCAGCAAATCCGCGTGTCAAGCCCCTCGACGCCAAAAAATCCCCATAACTCCCATTCCATCAAACACTTCCCTCCGAAAAATAGTTGGCATNNCTTTCTCAACCGAATAAGCCGCATCGAATCAATATTTTGCCAGCAAGCTCCAAGCAATCAATATTTTGCCGGAGGCGCCAGCGCCAGGGGCTCTTTTTTCACCCATAACCCTTATGCTCTGAATATTTTAGCCGCAACTCACCGAGAATGAATATTTTAGCCAACCACAGCCCGCGTAACCGAATGATTCCAAACCACTTACTTCTAAATCATTTATTATGTAATTTTTCCCCGTGGCCACCACATAACAATCCACTTACGCCCCCTTCCACCGCAAAGGGGGATGGCAGGGGGAGGGAGAGAACAAACAGCGATCAGACGGCGAACAAATGGTAGCCCTTATCGTGGTACGCAAGTCGCAGCCTCAGCCTTCGGCTCGTACGCGCAGAAGGGATCGCTCTCCAACGGGTCGCCGGTATACGCAAAGGCGCGTGACCGCGAACCTCCGCAGAGCGTGCGGTACTCGCAGACGCCGCACTTGCCCTTGAAGTGGCTGGGCGTGTGCAGCTCGCGAAAGACCGGCGAGTTGCGGTAGACATCCGCCAGCTTGTTCGCGCGCACATTGCCCGCCGCCAGCGGCAGAAAGCCCGCGGGACAGATCTCGCCCGTGTTGGAGATGAACACGATCCCATGTCCGTCGCGGATCTCGAAGCCGCGATAGACCGGCGTCTGCGCGATCTGCTCGCGCGTCCATCCCGCCGCGCGCATCCGTTCCAGCGCGATGCGGCGATACGAAGGCGCCTCGGTGGTCGCGACCACAAACGGCGCAACCTGTGTCAGTTCGAAGGCCCACTTCATAATCTCCTCGCCGCGCTCGGCGGAGACCGGCTTCAACAATTTGCCCCGGCCCACCGCGATCAGAAAAAAAAGGCTCCAGCGCATTACGCTGACGCTCTTCAGCAGCTCGTAGATCGCTGGCAGATCGGCCTCCGTCTCCTGCGCCACCAGCGTGTTGACCTGAATCGGTATTCCCAATTTCGCCGCATTCTCGGCCGCGCGCATCGTCCAGTCGAAGCAGCCTTCGACGCCGCGCACGGCCTCGTGCAGCGCCGCGGTCGAGCCGTCCAGGCTCAGCCCCAGGCTCTCGACTCCGTGAGCCTTCAGCTTGGCCAGCACGTCGTAGCTCAGGTCGCCGGTTGCGCTGGGCGTAACGGAAACAGCCAGCCCCATGCGGTGCGCCTCGTCGATCAGCTCGTACAAATCGGCGCGCCGCAACGGATCGCCACCGGTCAGGATCAGGTGCGGCAGCGGTTTGTCGAAGGCTGCGATCTGGCGCAGCAGGTCCATGCTCTCGGCATGCGTCAACTCCTCCGGATGCGGCGTCGAGATCGCCTCCGCGCGGCAGTGGCGACAGGCCAGCCCGCAGGCCTGCGTCATCTCCCAGTAGATGTTCATCGGGTTCCGCGAGTAGTCGTGCGCCGCGGCGCGCTGCGCGTGCGGGTGCGCGTGCGCGGTGGAGTCAGTCGTGGTGGACTTTGGCTTCGCTCCAATTTCGTTGGAAGGCATTCGCTAGCTTCTCCTAGGATTCGATGCAAACGGACGATGGTTCGCTTCTCCCGGCGCTCTCGCCTCGCGCCTGTCTCGCTGCGATGGCCTGGGCCGCCTTCCTTCCACTCTGGATGCAGTCTGGAATGCCGGGCCCATGATAGGCAGCGCCGGCCAGATGCAGACCGGGAAGGTTGGAAAGCGACCGTTCGATCTCCGCGACCCGCTCTTCATGTCCGAGGTCGTACTGCGGATTGGCCTTCGGCCAGCGATAGGCCTTGGCCAAGACCGGCGTCGCGGCAATCCCCAGAATCGCCTGCAACTCCTCGCGGGCCAGATGCACCAGCGCGGCCTCATCCTGTTCGGCGAGTTCCTCGGCCAGCGCGCCGCCGATGAAGACGCGCAGCAGAACGCAGTCCTCCGGCGCGCGATGCTGGAACTTTGCCGACGACCACGAGCAGGCTGTAATCCTGCGCCCCTCGCTGGGCGGCACGATGAAGCCCGCTCCCTGCAAGGGGTGCGCAACTTCGCTGCGCAGGAACCCCAGCGAGACCGTCGCGGTGGAGACATAGCGGATCGCGCGCAACCGCTCCGCCAGCACGGGATCGAGCTGCCCAACCAGATCGGCCGTCACAAACGATGGGGTCGCAAAGACTACATCCTCCGCCAGGAGGGACGACCCGTCGTCCAAGTCGATCCTGTACCGGCCCGCATGACGATGGACCGCGAGCGCGCTGCATCCGGCCCGCAGAGACCCTTGCGGCAACCGCGCAACCAGCGCATCGGAGAGCTGCTGTAGGCCGCCGCGCAGCGTCATGAACATCGGCGGCCGCTTCGCACCGTGCGCCGCGCGCGTCCTAACGCTCTTCATCATTCCGCGCAGAAGGCTGCCGTATTTTTTCTCCATCTCCAGAAAGATGGGAAACGTACTCTTCAGGCTGAGCCGCTCCGGGTCCGCCGCATAGATGCCTCCCATCAGCGGCCCGGCAAGTTTGTTCAGCGCCTCCGCGCCCAGTCGCCGGCGCACAAATCCGGCCAGGCTCTCGTCTTCGTCGCTGCGCGCTCTGGGAACGAAAATCTCCATCCCCATGCGCAGCTTTCCGGGCCACGAGATCAGCCGCGTGCGCAGGAATGGAAGCACCATGGTCGGCGCCATCAGCATCATGCCCTCCGGCATCGGATGCAGCCGCCCACCGCTCCATATATAAACCGTCGCGCCCTTGCCGCTGTTCGAACCAACCAGCTGGTCCTCCAGCCCCAGCCGCTTGCACAGCTCGATGGCCGCCGTCTTCTGGGTGATGAACGAGTCCGGTCCGCCTTCGACGGTGAATCCATCCTCGTGGACAGACGTGATCTTGCCGCCCCAGCGCGGCGCGCTCTCGATCAGCGTGTAGTCGCGCGGGCCGCACTCCTGCAAGTGGAACGCAGTGGCCAGCCCACTGATGCCACCGCCAACAATCACCGTCTTTGTCATCGGGCCATCCCGAATCGAATCAAGGTTCCCCTCCGCGTTCGTTGCGCGTCGCCCGCCAGGTTCTCCGCCATTGTGGCAGTTGGAGTCTATAAGCATTATCAGGCTAATTGGGTGGCCGGCGCTCTCGGATGACCTATTTCACATTGCACCTGCGGGATCTCTGGAAGCTCCATTGCAGGCTTTCACGCCAGTGGATTCAGGCTGGGGCTGGCGATGAAAGTTACAAAACTAATACGTTTGAGTGTTTCTGGTGGATGAAACAATTAAGCAGCATGAGTGAACCAGCAACGAGCGAACCATCGATGAGCAACCCACTGATCATCCAGGGTGGGATGGGCGCGGGCGTATCGAATTGGCGGCTGGCGCAGGCGGTCTCGCGTCTCGGCCAGTTGGGGCTGGTCTCGGGCACGGCGCTGGACCCGATTCTGGCGCGGCGGTTGCAGGATGGCGATCCCGGCGGACACATGCGCCGCGGCCTGGATGCGTTTCCCTTTCCTGCGATGGCGGAGCGCATCTGGCAGAAGTACTACATCGCCGGGGGCAAGGCCGAACGAACGCCATATATCTCTGTTCCGCAACTGGAGAAAGACATCTCTCGCGAGTTGATTGAGATCAATATGGTGGCCAACTTCGTCGAGGTGTATCTGGCTCGCCAGGGACACTCGAATCCGGTGGGCATCAATTATCTGGAAAAAATTCAGATGGCTCACCTGTCGTGCATCTATGGCGCGATGCTGGCCGGGGTGGGATACGTCGTGATGGGCGCGGGGATTCCGCTGAAGATTCCCGGCGTGCTGGACCGCTATGTCAACCATGAGGCTGCGGAGTATGCGATCCATATCCATGGCTCGCAGGAGGGCGACGACGTTACGATGCGCTTCGACCCGCGCGAGGTCATGGAGTGCGACCTTGGCCCGCTGACGCGGCCGAAGTTTCTGCCCATCGTCAGCTCCAACACGCTGGCTACGACGATGCTCAAAAAGGCGAACGGGCGCGTGGACGGGCTGGTGATCGAGACGCGAACGGCCGGCGGGCACAACGCTCCGCCGCGCGGCAAGCCGGTGTTTTCCGAGATCGGCGAGCCGGTGTATGGCGAGCGCGACGCGATCGACATTGCCAAGCTGCGCGAGCTGGGCGTGCCATTCTGGCTGGCTGGAGGCTATGGCAGCCCGGAGATGCTGCGCGAGGCGTTGGCGCAAGGCGCCGCGGGCGTGCAGGTTGGTACTGCATTCGAGTTCACCAACGAGAGCGGCCTGCGCGAGGACTACAAGAAGGCATTGATAGCCAAGGCCATCGCTGGGAAGGCGCGTGTCTTCACCGATCCGCTGGTGTCGCCCACGGGATTTCCGTTCAAGGTTGCGCTGTTGGAAGGGACCTGTTCGGAGGCTGAGGTGGTTGCCGCGAGGCCGCGCATCTGCGATCTGAGCTTCCTGAGGGAGCCGTACCGGACAGCGGAGGGCGGCGTCGGCTATCGCTGCGCCTCCGAGCCGGTCACTCTCTTTGTCTCCAAGGGCGGCAAGGTGGAAGATACCGTCGGCAGAAAGTGCGTCTGCAATGGACTGATGGCAAACATCGGCTACCAGCAGGTGCGCAACGGCAAGCGCGAGGAGGTTGGCCTGATTACGGCGGGCGACGACCTCGTCACCATCGCGCGATTTCTGCAGCCAGGCCGCACCGAGTACAGCGCCGCGGATGTCATCTCGCAGTTGCTGAGTGGATGCGACGGGCCGCGGGTCGACGGGCAGCAGATTCTCGATCCATGCGACGACGTCTGCTTCGCGTAATGGCTGTCAACTCCGCCTCAGGCGATAGAAGAGCGTCAGAGATGTGACGGCGCCGCATGTAATGAGGCTCGCCGCCATTCCCAGGACCAGTGAGCGATCATGCTGATAGAAGCCGTGCACGATCCCGATCGCCTGCAGCACACTGAAACCGCCGAAGGTGAGCAGCGAGACCCCCTCGCTGTTCTTCTTGCGCCAGAGCGCCAGCACCTGAGGCACGAAGAGCAATGCGTTGCACAGCAATCCCAATCCAAAGGCCACAGCGACAAACTGCTTCATGCGTAACTTCTCCCCGTTGCTCGGAATGCCTACTCTTCTATCTTCTCATTCCGAGTGCAGGGATTTTCTTGCGCACCTGCGCTCGTTGAAGGGATGGACCGGCTCCCACAACAACTCCCGCAATCGGTCCGTGGAATGGGGCCATCCGCGGAGAAAGTCTGCCGCAACAACTCACGCACGCAGGCGGCGTCTGGCAAAATGGGATGTGTAACCTTAGGCGATGAGTGACATGACAAGGGCTGCGCCGGGCGCAATGGCTGATTCAGGAGCGACTGCCGTGCTGAATGGTGAACCACGGAGACAGGAAGAGAGTACCGCGCTGCTGCTGCGCGGCGTGCGCAAGAGCTTTGCGGATGTTGTAGCGGTCGATCACCTCGATCTTGAGGTCGCGCGGGCGGAGTGCTTCGGGCTGCTGGGGCCGAATGGCGCGGGAAAGACAACCACCATCGAGATATGCGAGGGGCTGACCGCACCCGATGAGGGGCGAGTGGAGCTGCTTGGGCTGAACTGGCGCAGCGGCGCGGGGGAGCTGCGGCAACGCATCGGCGTGCAACTGCAGGAGACGCAGTTCCCGGAAAAATTGACGGTGGAGGAGGTGCTGCGGCTCTTCCGGAGCTTCTTTCGGCGCGGGATTCCGGTGGAGGAGTCGATCCAGTCGGCGCAGTTGGAAGAGAAGCGCGGCGCGCGCGTGGGAACGCTCTCCGGCGGACAGAAGCAGCGGCTGGCGATGGCGTGCGCGCTGGTGGGCGATCCCGAGCTGCTCTTTTTGGATGAGCCCACCACGGGGCTCGATCCGCAGGCCCGGCGCCACCTGTGGGACCTTGTCGACCGGCTGAAGCAGGCAGGGCGCACCATCATTCTGACCACGCACTACATGGAGGAGGCGGAGCGGCTCTGCGACCGCGTGGCGATCATGGACCATGGACGGGTGCTTGCGCTGGGCAGCCCGCAACAACTGATTGCCTCGGTGGGAGGCGAACATATTGTCGAGTTCGCCATCAGCGGACACGAGAGCGGAGACGGTGCGGCCGATGCGGCCCTGTTGAGCGCGATTCCGGGCGTCCACTCGCACCGCTCGGACGCGGGCTTGCACCAGTTGTCGGTGCGCGAGCTGCATATCGCGGTACCGCGCATCTTTGCCGAGCTCACACGCCAGGGGCTGCATCTCAGCGAGTTTCGCACCCACTCCGCGACGCTGGAAGACGTGTTTATGCGGCTGACGGGAAGGAACCTGCGCGATGAATAAACTCCAGCGGAGCAGTCTCTATCAACTCTCCATCATGCGTTTTCGCCTGACCCTGCGCGAGCCGGAGGCAATCTTCTGGGTCTTCATCTTTCCCATTCTGCTGGCCGTGGGACTGGGGATTGCCTTCCGCAATCGTCCAGCGGACGTGTTACAGGTCGCCGCCACCAGACCGCAACTGACGCGTGCCCTGGCTGCGGACAAGGGGCTGACGGCAACGACCATGGACGAGCCGGCCGGCTCTCGCGCATTGGCGTCGGGCAGTATTCTGCTGCTTGCCATCCAGCAGCCGGACGGCGTGGCCTACCGGTACGACGACACCAATCCCGACGCGCGAACGGCGCGCCTGCTGGCTGATCGCGCGATTCAGACGGCGGCAGGACGGCGCGACGCCGTCTCCTCCGAGGACCAGCATATCCATGAGCCGGGGGCGCGCTACATCGACTTTGTGGTGCCGGGGTTGCTGGGAATGAACCTGATGGGTTCGGCGATCTGGGGGATGGGATTTTCCATCGTCGAGGCGAGACAGAAGAAGCTGCTCAAACGCATGGTGGCTTCGCCCATGCCGCGCTGGCAGTATCTGGCGTCGTACCTGATCTCGCGTCTGGCCCTGCTGGTGCTCGAGGTCGTCGCGTTTCTGGGCTTTGCGCGCCTGATCTTTGCAGTTCCCTTTCGCGGGTCATTGTGGCAACTGGCTTTGCTCTGCGTGCTCGCATCGCTCTCGTTCTCCGCGTTGGGGCTGCTAGTCTCTTCGCGGGCAAAGACCATGGAGGCCGCATCGGGTCTGATGAACCTGGTCATGCTCCCGATGTGGATCTTGTCGGGTGTCTTCTTTTCGGCATCGCGCTTCCCGGCGGTGATTCAGCCCATCGTTCGCGCGTTGCCGCTGACGGCGGCCATCGATACCCTGCGCGGAAACATGCTTCAGGGAATGAACATGGGACAGATGTTTGCGCCCATCGCAATCCTGCTGGCGTGGGTTGCCGTGCCGTTTGCCGTATCGCTGCGCATCTTTCGCTGGAGATAAAAACTTTGCGGTCACAGGCGCGGCTGTAGAGTTCCATCGCCACCCGCTCGCCTACGGAATGCGCGCGGCGAGTTTTACGGCCTGCGACGCGGCCTCCTGCGCTGTGGGCAGGTTTGCGTACCCACCCAGGGTTCGTCCCTTGCGAAATATGCAGATTCCGTCCAGGTACTGCGCCTTGGCCTGAAACGCCTCGTCGCCAACCTTTGCGTCGGTGGCCCCGTCGAAGCGCGCGCGCAGCTCCTTCAGCACCGCGGCGGCGGACTCTGCCGAGTCCTCCAGCACGATGAATGCCTGCCCCTGCTTGTACTTCGCCACATAGCCGCGCTTCAGTTGTTTCAGTCCCAGCACGCTTTCGGGAACCAGACCGGCGGAGGTGAGGTTCTCTTGCGGGAACCACGCCAGCGCCTCGGGCGGTGTCTCGCGGCCCTCCATGCGTTGCGCCATCCTGTTGACCAGGGCCTGCAGCTCGGCAGTGTGAATGATGTTGGGATCGTCGGCGTTTACCACGATCTCGACGTAGTACTTTCCTTTGGCGAAGCTGGCGCTCTGCGGCTGCACCTGCCCGCCCATCCCGATTTTGGCGATGGGCAGCCGGGGATCGCGGTTGGTGGCGAAGAGGCCATACGCCGCGTCGGCGTCGCTCATCTCCGAGACGTCGATGGTCAGCGTGTTCTCGCCCGACTTGCAGTTGAGCGACTTCATGCCCGCGAAGCCGTAGATCAGGTAGCCCTCGGCCCCGCCGTCCTTGTAGTCGTAGAGGTTGTCGGCGGTGTACTGGTGAATTGGCTCGGACTGCGTCCATCCGGGCGCGAGCTGGCAACTGAGGTAGTCCTGCGCGCGCGCCATCCCCGCCGTGAGCAGGATGGGAACGAGCGCCAGAGGTGCGATCCTCATGCGAACAACTCCTGGGCGCGCGTCATACGGCTCCGCACCGCAACGCCGTGCGGACACTTCACCGTGCATTCGGCACAGTCGCCGCAGCGGACCGCGGTCTGCTCGCTGGTCAGCTCAAGGAACCTCTCGCGGCCCAGCGCGAATTGGCCGTAACCGTCGGCGTAGGTGAGGAAGCGCAAGACATCGGCGACCGGAAGCCCCTTCGCGCAGTCGCCGTCACACTCTCCGCACATGCGGCAGTATAGAGGGCGGATGCGCTCCAAGTGCGCAGCCAGAACCTTGTGGTCGTCCGCCGTGAGTGGGTTCGCCATGGCCCTCACGTTCTCATCCAACTGATCCATGTCCGTCATGCTGGGGACGGTGGTCGCAACGCTGGGATGATTGGTGACCCACTTCAGCGCCGCAAGCATCGCGCCCGGCTGCGTCAGCTTCTGGTTGCGAGAGCCTCCGGCCATCACCTTCATCGCCACCACGCCCATGCCGGACTTGGCGGCGGCATCGATGGCCTGCTCCACCGCCGGGTCCATGCTGAAGTTGAAGGCCGACAGCACCACGTCGAAGACCCCCTTCTGCACCATCCACGGAATCAGTTGCGCCTGGCCGCTGTGCGTGCTGATGCCGACAAAGCGCGCCTTGCCCTGTTGCTTGGCGAGCTGCAGCGCTTCGATCACGTCGTCATGAATCTCGTCCGGGCTGCTCTTGCCGTGGAGATACCAGATGTCCACGAAATCCGTCTTGAGCTCGCTCAGGCTGGTGTCGAGTTGTGCCAACGCTCCCGCCTTGTCGCGCGCCTCCGTCTTGGTGGAGAGGACGACCTGCTTGCGCTTGCTGCCCAGGGCCGCGCCCACCATGCGCTCGTTGTTGCCGTGCTGATAGCTGCGCGCGGTATCGAAGTAGGTGATGCCAAGATCGGCCGCGCGCGCGACCACGCTGGGGTCCGAGGTGACCATGCATCCCATTCCCACCGAGGTCACCTTCAGCCCCGTCTTGCCCAGGGTTTTGTAGCTGAGCTTGACGGGAGAGCCGGCACTCCCCGCAGAAGCGGCGTTGCCCGCGTGCGATTGCGCGGAGAGATTCAAGATTCCCAGGCTGGAACCCGCACCGACGACAGGAAGGATCAAACCGGCAGAAAGAAAATCGCGGCGAGACGTTTTTGACTTCATAAATGGGCCCCCATTCGCACCCTGTATTCATATGACGCGCATTTTACGCACAGGAGATGTGATCTGTATCACGGATTCAGAGGAGAAACCGAGGCCCGCTTTCGAGCGAGAGTTGCCATTTGTTCGCTTTATGTTCTATCTTTGTTCTCCCCTCCCCCTGCCATCCCCCCTGGCGGTGGATTGGGGCGTAAGTTGATTGTTATGTGGTGGCCACAGGGAAAACTTACATAATAAATGATTTAGGAGCAAGCGGTTTGGAATCAATCGGTTGCGCGGGGTGCGGCTGGCTAAAATATTGATTGCATGGGACTTGCGGATAAAATATTCAGAGCATAAGGGTTATGGGTGAAAAAAGAGGCTTTGGCGCGAGTGGCTCCGGCAAAATATTCATTCGCGGACAGATGCGGGTAAAATATTGATTCGGTGCTGCTTATTCAGTTGAGAAAGAACGNNCAAGCGGAGCATAACTACTATGCCAACTATTTTTATGGGGGAAGTGATTGATGGGGTGGGAGTTATGGGGATTATTGAGGGTCGAGGGGCTTGACACGCGGATTTGCTGGGGTTTTTGAGGAAAGAAAATGCGGGGGTCCCTCCACTGCGCTGCGCTCCGGGCTTCCATCTTCGATCATGGCAATTTGTTTCACCCTCAGCGCCGTATGGCCCGGGAGTTGTAATCGGCGACGGCACGCGCAACATCCGCAGCTGGCTGGCGGTCGTTCGGGTTCTCTTCCAGCCAGCTATAAAGGGACTCGAAGACGGCCCCCACCAGGCAGCGTGCGGCGATCAATGGCGCGGAAGAGGTAACCGCGGACGGGGTCGATTGCAGCGTCTGGCAGACCTGCTCGGCGTGCTGCCTCAGGATGGCGCGTCGCACGCGCTCCAGGCGTGGGCTCAGACCGCTGGACTCGACGATGAGGATCCGCGCATCCCCTGGATTGTCGGCCAGAAACAGAAAAAGCGACTCGACTGCGCATCGAATCCCCAGCAGCGCGTCGGATTGGGAGGCCCTGGCCCGATCCATCACCTCCGTCACCTTCTGTCCCAGTACTTCGAGGACCGCCGCAAAGGCGTCTTCCTTGTTGTGGAAGTGCGTGTAAAAGCTGCCTACCGAGCTATCCGACTCTGCCACGATCATGGGAACAGTCGTAGCGTGATAGCCGTTGGCACCGAAGAGACGGGTTGCGGCGTCCAGAATCGTCTTCCGCCGGGCATCCTTGCGGGCTTCTGTCGCGGGGGTTTTGCGGTAGGCCATTTTTTGTCCTTGTACCTCTTGCAAAGAATAGAATGACGTGTCATTCTACTCTTGTCAATAAAGGATAACCCTTATGCGAACGAAAACAGCCGGCACAGCTCGGCAAGCTACCCTGGAACTGCCTCTTGCAGCAGATTGTGGCTTCATACCGGCTATAAGCCAAGGAAAATCAACACGGAACTTCTGCCTCTCCACATTTCTCTTGTTGGCTCTATTGCCCCTGGCAGGCTGCGGCCGCAAAGCCCAAGTCGCTGCCGACCAGCCGGTTCCGGTGCGCGTGCGAGTGCCCAATCGCGTCCGGCAGCCTGTTTCCGTGGCAGTCAGCGGAACGGTGGAGGCCAATGTGTCGGCCCAGGGCGCATTCCAGATCGCCGGACGGGTAGCGAAGGTTTTTGCAGAAGAAGGGCAGGCGGTGAGCAAGGGCCAGGTGCTGGCGGAACTGGACACGACCGACTACAGCAATGCGTACGATGCGGCGCAGGGGCAGGCGGATGCGGCGCGAGCGGTGGACGACAAGGCGCAGCAAGGCCCCCGTTCGCAGGAGCTGGCGCAAGCTCGCATCGACTATGAACAGTGGCAGGACCAATACACCCGCATGAAGTTTCTCTACGACCACAAGAGTTTGCCGGCCAACGACTTTAAAAAGATCGAAGCCGGTTACCAGGCGGCGCAGCAGCGCTACGAGATGGCTCGGCAAGGCACGCGGGTGGAGGACAAAGAGGCCGCAACCGGGCAGTTTCACGCCGCGGCGGCCCAGGAGCATGAGGCGCAAAAGCGGCTGGGAGACACGCGATTGCGGGCGCCGATCTCGGGCTATGTTGGGATGCGGCACATCGATGTGGGCGATACGGTTGGGGCCGGAATGCCGGTGATCTCCGTGCTGGACCTGAACCCGGTGAAGGTGCGCGTGGCCATTCCTGAATCTGAAATTGGCAAGGTGCAGGAAGGCGCGCGCGCCACAGTAACGATCCCGTCGCTGGATCAAAAGCAGTTCGAGGGAAAAGTGGAATCGGTGGGGGTTGCGGCGGACCCTGCCTCGCGCACTTACAGCGCAAAAATTGCGGTTCCGAATCCCGAGCGGCTGCTGCGCGCGGGGATGGTAAGCGAAGCGCGGATTTACTCGTCGTCCATGGTCAACGCGATTACCGTGCCGGGCGACGCGATTGTCCACGATCCGCAAGGCGTGGCGCAGGTGTATGTGTACTCGCCCGGGCGGCAGCGCGTTTACGCGCGGCGAGTGGACGTGGGCGAGTTGATTGGAGATGAAGTGGAGATTCTCCGCGGCCTCACGGGCGACGAGCAGGTGGTGGTGGCCGGCCAGCAGAACGTGCGTGAAGGCTCGCCGGCCAAGGTGATGGGAGGCGGCCAGTGAACCCAGTCCGCGCGGCCCTGCGCTATCCGCAGGTGACCCTGGTTCTGTCGGCCATGCTGTTCGCGGCAGGCCTGTATACGCTGTTTACCATGCCGCGGCGCGAGGACCCGAAGATCACCATCCGAACCGGCATTGTCGCCGTCATTTATCCGGGCGCGACGGTGGAGGAGGTGGAGGACCAGGTCACGCGCAAGATCGAGGAACGCCTTTTCCGTTTCGAGGAGGTGCGCCGCGATAAAACCTTCTCCACCAGCAGCAATGGAATGGTAATCGTCAATGTCGAACTGAATGATTCCGTCAAAGACACGGACGCGTTCTGGTCCAAGCTGCGCCTGGATATGGCGCAATTGAAGGCCACCGGGCTGCCATCTGGCGTGATTGGGCCGGTGGTGGATTCCGATTTCGGCGACACGGTCGCGGTCCTGATTGCAGTGCATGGCGGGGACTATGGCCCCAGAGATCTGAAGGACTACGCGCAGACAGTGGAAACGGGACTGCGCGCGATTCCCGCCGTCTCCGAGATCAAGCGCATCGGCGATCGGAAGGAAGAGATCGACATCGACACTTCATCGGAACGGCTCTCGCAGTATGCCGTGAATCCGCTGAGAGTGATGCAAGCGCTGCAAGGACGCAACACAGTGCAGTATGCCGGCCGCGTGCCGGCCGAGCAGAGTAAGGTGCCGATTGAATCCGGCGGGGCATTCAAGACCGAAGACCAGATTCGCCATTTTATGGTCGATGTCTCGCCTACCGGCCAGCCGGTAGCCATCGGCGATCTGGCCGATGTAGAGCGGGTGTACAAGGACCCCACCGAATATGCGCGCTTCGACGGCGAGCAGGCGATTCTGCTGTCGGTGCAGATGCACGAGGGCAACAACATCGTGGACTTCGGCAATACCCTGCGCGCCACGCTGAAGAGTGTTCAGGCGACTCTGCCGCCGGACGTGAAACTGGACCTGGTGGCGGACCAGCCGCGCGTGGTTTCCGAACGCATCGGCGATTTTTTTGAGGAGTTCGGGATTGCCATCGTCGCCGTCATCCTGGTGACCATGCTGCTGCTGCCGCTGCGTGTGTCGCTGGTGTCGGCGATTGCCATTCCGGTCTCTGTGTCCATGACCTTCGGCATGTTGGACGCCTGTGGCATCGAGCTGCAACAGGTGTCGATCTCGGCGCTGATTGTAGTGCTGGGCATGGTGGTGGACAATGCCATCGTAATTGTCGACAACTATGTGGGGCTGCTGGACCGGAAAGTGCCTATCGACGAGGCGGCAGAGCGGTGCGCCACGGAGATGGCCGTTCCCGTGCTGACCGCGACGCTGGCCATCATCGCGGCGTTTGTGCCGCTGTTGCTGATTACCGGCGGCGTAGGCGAGTTCATTCGCGCGCTGCCGATTACCGTGGCCATCGCGCTGGGCACTTCCTACCTTGTGGCCATGCTGCTGACGCCGCTGCTGGCCCGCTTCTTCATCCGCAAAGGACTCAAGGACCATGAGCAGGAAGATTCGGTCGCGCCGCGCAAGCTCACTCCGCTGGACCACATGCAGCGGTACTACAACAAAATCATTACATGGGCCATGAAGAACAAGCGGACGGCCCTTGTGTCGAGCGTGCTGGCGGTTGCGGCCGGGATTGGAGTTCTTCATCTGGTGCCGCAACTGTTCTTTCCCTTGGCCGAACGGAACCAGTTCGTGATGGATGTGTGGCTGCCGGAAGGCTCGAAGATCGAGGCCACCGACGCCACGGTGCGCCGCATTGAAGCGATCCTGAAACAAGAGCCGCAGGTCGAGGCTTATACCAGCTTCCTGGGCGAGAGCGCGCCGCGTTTCTACTACAACGTGAACCCTCAGGCACCAGCAGCGAATTATGCGCAGATCGTGGTGAACACGAAAAAAGTGAAGGGAACGCCGCAACTTGTGGCGGCTTTGCGGCAACGGCTGCCCGATGCGGTGCCGGAGGCGAAGGTCTTTGTGAAGGAGTTGCAGCAGGGCCAGGTGATGGAGGCCCCCGTGGAATTGCGCATCTCCGGAGACGACATTGCCACACTGGAAACCCTCGGCAACCAGGCCGAGAATATTCTGCAGCATACGCCGGGCGCAATCTACATCCATACCGACTGGCACGAGGATGCATGGCAGGTGGGCGTGAACGTGCGCGAGGAGGTGGCCAACCGCATGGGCCTGACCAACGGCGCCATTGCGCAGCAACTGGCGGCGGGCTTTGAGGGCGCGCCGGCGACCACATTCTGGGAGGGCGACCGCGCCGTGGATGTGGTGCTGCGCCTCGATCCCCAGGACCGGCAGAGCTTCAAGGATGTCTCCGATACCTACGTGATGTCTCCGGTGACCGGGGCAAAGATTCCGCTGGAGGCAGTGGCGTCGCTCTCTCCCGATTGGCAGCCGGGCAGGATCGTTCGCAGAAACGGCGTGCGCACATTGACGGTACGCGCCTTCCCTGGCGGCAAGCGCCTGGCGAGTGAGATTCTTGCCGACGCACGCAAACAACTAGACGCGATGCCTCTGCCGCCGGGCTACCACATTGAATACGGCGGCGAGTACCAAAACAAGCAGGAGGTCTCCGGCGAGATGCGCAATGCGCTGCTCCTCAGCCTGGTGCTGATCTTCCTCATCCTGCTCTTTCAGTTCCGCACCCTGGTTGATCCGCTGATTGTAATGGCGGCGTTTCCGCTGGCGCTGCCGGGCGCGGCCCTGGGCTTGCTGATTACCCACAATACCCTCGGCTTTACCGCCTTCATCGGGATCATCAGCGTGGGCGGCCTAGTGGTCAGAAACTCCATCATCCTGATTGATTACATCCACGACAGGATGAAGGCTGGCGTGGAGCTTGAGCAGGCAGCGCTGGAGGCCGGAGAACGCAGGTTGCGGCCCATCTTCCTCACTTCGGCAGCCGCCGCGGTGGGCGTGATCCCGATGATTCTTTCCGGGTCGAGCCTGTGGTCTCCGCTGGCCAGCGTGATTGCCTTCGGGCTGCTGGGATCGATGGTCTTCACCCTGGTGGCCATCCCGGTCCTGTTCGTGGTGGCGCATCGCAAGCGCCATGCGGCACTGGCGGCACCGGCTTCGGTCGTGGGTGTCGTGCTGCTGCTGTTTGCCTGTGGCGGCATTGCGCACGCCCAGGCGCGGCGCATCACTCTGGATGAGGCAGTCGCCCTGGCCACCAAGCAGAACTCGACTGTCAAGCTGGCGCACCTTAAGCAAGAGGAGATGCAGGCCCGCGTGACTGAGGCGCGCGCCGATTACTTTCCTGTGCTGAGCAACGAAAGCGACACCGCGCACCTGCGGAACATTGAACACATGGAGATCCCGATGGGGGCTTTGGGCGTGTACCCGGTCATCGGTCCCGTTCCAGGGGAAAACGATTCCCTCCCGCTGGGGCACCACAATTTCCTTCTGAGTACAACCACGGTGGCCCAGCCGCTGACGCAGTTCTTCAAGATCCACGCCGGGGTCGACGCAGCCAGGGCGGATGCGGGCGTCGCGCAGGACGATGCCCGGCGGGCGGAGAACGAGGTCGCCTTGAAGATGAAACAGCTTTATTACGGCCTCTTGACTGCGGAACGGAGAAAGCAGGCTGCGGAGCTGCGCATCGAGGCCGGAGAAGAGGGAGTGAGCGAGGCCCGCAATGGAGTCGAAGCTGGGGCGGTTCTGGAATTAAAGGTGCTGGAAGGCCAGGCGCAGATCGCCGAGGCGCGTCATGGGCTGGGATCGTTGGAAGACGCCATCTCCGATATGAAGGTGGAGTTCAACAATATGACCGACCTTCCCCTGGCGAGCGATGTCGAACTGGTCGCGCCCGAACCGGAAACCTCGGATGCAACCGCCGGCGATTTGGAGACCGAGGCGCTGTCTCACAATCCGGAGGTTGCAGCTGCGAAAGAGACCCTGAAGAAAGCGCACGCGGGCCTGAGCGCGGCGCACGCGGAGTATATTCCCGAGATCGGAGCGTTTGCGCAATACGTCCATCAGGACGGCGTGCCATTACTGACGGAAAACAACGGCCTGGTGGGTCTCAAAATGGACTGGACGCTGTTCGAGTTCGGCAAGCGCAGCGGGCAGGTGCATGAGCGCCAGGCGCAGGTGGCCGAGGCCGAAGAGAACCTCCGGCAGGTTGAGAACCGCGTGCGCGTGGATATAGAAAAGGAAGTACGCAAGGTGCGGCGCGCGGAGACTGGCATGGAAGCGGCGCGGGAGAGTGTGGCTGCGCGGGCCGAGATGCGGCGGATCACAGCCAATCAGGTGGAAGCGAATACGGTGAATCCCTCCGCGCTCAAAGATGCCGAAGGGCAACTCGCCGAGGCCGAAGCCGGATTTTTTCAGGCGGAGATGGAGCGAAGCACAGCCCGCGCCGAGCTGGAGCGGACCGTGGGACGGAAGTAGCCCTTTAAGGGGTGCAAAACGGTTGGGCGCGCCTGTGGGGAATTGGCTCACTGCCGAACAAGGCAAGCGATTGCTGTTGACGGCAGACGGTACAAGTCTTCGAGGCAAGCGCGACTATGCCGCCTTGGCGATTCTGCTGGGTTGCGGGCTGCGCCGGGCCGAATTGACTGCGTTGCGCATCGAAGACTTGCAGCAGAGGGAGGAGCACTGGGTCATAGCCGATCTTGTCGGCAAGGGCGGCCACAGCCGAAGCAATTCTGGAGTTCTATCGGGACCTTGTCGGGCAATATGGGTATTCGCTCGAAACAGCCGGGGGGCTAAATGGTGGCCGAAAAGTGTGGGCCCTGGCGAAGACCGGCGTTGACTGCAGCGCAGGACAAAACGGAGAAGATCCGTGGTGCACATATGCGAATGCGGGCATCTACAGGCTCTTGTGAGGGCCGTAGCAGCCTGTAGTGCAAATTTTTCATCGCCGGGGAGACTCC
>PLOU01000061.1:8299-11322 GCA_003142235.1 Granulicella sp. | reverse complement strand
GAAGTTCATGGGCGATCAAATCGAAGGCGGAGGAATCCGTCCAAATCTCGAACTTCGGGACGAGCGGACTATGCGCGTGCATGAGATCGACGGAGGCCGCGCGCCATGTGAGGTGAGTCAGTTGCGGCGGAGCGAGGGGCGCGGAAGAGAGGCCGATGGCGGCGAGAAGACGGCTTGCGTCCGGGCCGGCGATGAGCAGGCCGCGACGCTGGCCGGTGATGTCGGCCAGCTCGACGTCGTCCATGATGATGAAGCGGTTGAGGTGGGCGAGGAGCGNNGCGAAGTTGTAGCAGCCCTCGCCAGGGGCGAGCTGCGCGATGGAGTTGGTGAGCATTCCGTTGAGCCAGCGCTGGCGGTCGGAACCGGTGACGCGGAGCCATCCGATGTCGTCGAGCGGGGCGATGGCGGCAGCGCGCAGCAGGGCGGCGAGGGGCGCGGCGGCGGCGAGAGGCGCGGACTGGAGGGACTGGGCGGATTGAATGGCGGCGCACATTTCGGAGTCTGCGTGGAACTGCGTACACTGTTGATTATAGCGACCGTGTACGCGGTTGCGCGGAGGTCAGGCGTGGGTTTGCTGCGACGAAAGATCGGGTTGGCGGAGTGGTGCGGCGGGCTGCGTTTGCGCGGGTTGTCGGCGTTGGTTGCGGCGATGCTGTGCGCCGCGGCTGTGCTGAGCGCTGCGTGCGTTGCGCAGACGCCAGCGGCACCGGGAACGAACACACCGCCAGCGGCGGCGCACGCTCCGCTGACCAAGGCGCAGGCCAACGAGCTGTTCCGCTCGGTGGACGAGATCCTGTCGTTTGCCAGCACGGACACGGGCCTGCCGATTGTGCACAGCGTGAAGCGCAAGCTGATTACGCGCGACGAGGTGAACCAATATCTGCGCGAGAAGTTCGACGAGGACGCGGGGGCGAAGCGGCTGGCGCGGGAGGAGATTGTACTGAAGAAGTTCGGCCTGCTGGACCGCGACTTCCACCTGCGGCCGTTCATGATCGGGCTGCTGACCGAGCAGGTGGCGGGGTTCTACGACGACAAGACGAAGACGGTGAACCTGCTGGACTGGATCCAGCCGGAGGAGCAGAAGCCGGTGCTGGCGCACGAGCTGACCCATGCGCTGCAGGACCAGCGGGTGGGGCTGACCAAGTGGTCGGTGGTGGGGTCGGACGCGATTGCCAGGAACGCGCAGGAGGACAACGAACACATCCAGACCGACGAGGCGGACTCGGCGCGCGACGCGGTGACCGAAGGGCAGGCGATGGTGGTCTTCCTGGACTACTCGCTGCGGCCCATAGGCAAGACGCTGGCAAATTCGCCGGAGATGATGGACCGGCTGAAGGAGACGCTTTCGGACACCAGCGGATCGCCGATGATGGCGCGGGCCCCGTTGCTGCTGCAGCAGTCGCTGCTGTTCCCCTATAGCCAGGGGATGAGCTTCGAGGATGCAATCCTGATGAGGGCGGGCAAAGACACTGCGTTCAGTGCCGTGCTGGCGAACCCTCCGGCATCGACCTTCGAGATTCTGCACCCGGAGGCGTATATGGCGCACACGCCGGTGCCCGTGCTGCGGCTGCCGGACATTCATCCGCTGATCGACGCCCAGTACACGCCGTACGACGTGGGCGTGATGGGCGAGTTCGACGTGCAGATTCTGACCGAGCTGTTTGGCGGGGATGCGATCGCGGCGGCGCTGGCGCCGGAGTGGAGGGGCGGCATCTACTATGCGGCGCAGAAGCGGTCGGCGGTGACGGCGGAGGCGAAGGAGTCGACCGCATCGATTGGGCTGCTGTATGAGTCGAAGTGGAGGAATGAGGACTCGGCGCGGTCGTTCCTGCGCGTCTACGCGGACGAGCTGCCGCGCAAGTACTCGACGCTGGCGCGGCGCAGCAAGGATGAGGCGGACGAGGACGAACAGGTCTACTCGACCAACGAGGGCGATGTGCTGCTGACGATCTCGGGGACGGGCGTCTTCGTCAGCGAAGGATTTCCGCTGGAGCTGGCGCGCAAGCTGCGCGATAGCGTGGTGAGCGTGCAGTCGGATGGACCGCTGGAGTTGGCGGGGCTGAAGGCACAGGACAGGTCTTCTCATTCTTCCGCGAAACTTTCTTCTGCCGGACTGCCGGACCCGGGACTGTCGCTGGTGCGGATGATGTCGTCGGCGGGAGTGATGAAGGCAGCGATGGGCCGCGGAGAGTAGCGCGCCGGGACGATATACTTTTATTCGGCAAGAGTGAAGTTGTGGATAGGCCCGGTAGCGAAGAGTTGACAGGGCTGGCGCGCCGCGGAGCAGCCGGAAGAGGAGTGTGAGAGTTGCAGACAGCGGAGATTGGCATCATCGGCGGCAGCGGGCTGTACTCCATGCCTGGACTTACGGGAGTGCGCGAACATGTGGTGGAGACGCCCTTCGGCGATCCGTCGGACGCATTCATTCTGGGCGAGCTGGAGGGGCGCAGGGTGGCGTTTCTGGCGCGGCACGGGCGCGGGCACAGGATACTGCCGAGCGAGCTGAACTTTCGCGCGAACATCTATGCGATGAAGGCCCTGGGCGTGGAGCGGATTCTTTCGGTGTCGGCGGTAGGCTCGCTAAAGGAAGAGCACAAGCCGACGGAGTTTGTGGTTCCGGACCAGTTCATCGACCGGACCTTTGCGCGGGTGGGAACGTTCTTCGGCGAAGGGATTGTCGCGCATGTTGGCTTTGGCGACCCGGTGTGCGCGACCGTGTGTTCGGCGATTGAGCAGGCCTGCGCCGAGGTTGGCGTTGTGGGCAAGCGGGGCGGGACGTACGTGTGCATGGAGGGGCCGCAGTTTTCCACGCGCGCCGAGTCGAACCTGTACCGAAGCTGGGGCGCGGACGTGATCGGGATGACCAATCTGCAGGAGGCAAAACTCGCTCGTGAAGCCGAGATCTGCTACGCCACCATGGCGATGGTGACGGACTACGACTGCTGGCGCGTGGGCCACGACGATGTGACCATCGAGCAGATCGTCGCGGTGCTGCACCAGAACGCGGAAAACGCGGCCAAGGT
>PLOU01000061.1:0-8275 GCA_003142235.1 Granulicella sp. | reverse complement strand
AGACACGGCTTTGTTTGGATAAATTGCTTCTCAATGAGTTACATATTCAATCAATTATTACTATATTTGTTACATATTTGTTTTTGGAAAGCGGGAACATGGCGATTCTGGTGGTTGGATCGGTGGCGTTCGACAGCATTGCGACGCCGCATGGCAAGGTGGAGCATTGCCTGGGCGGCGCTGCGACTTACTTTTCGCTGGCTGCGAGTTCTTTCACCGATGTGCGCGTGATTGCGGTGGTTGGCGAGGACTTCCTGCCCGAACATGAGGCGGTGTTCACGGCGCGCGGGATCGATACGCGTGGCATCGAGCGGGCGCCGGGGCTGAGCTTTCACTGGACCGGCGCGTACGCGGGAACGATGAACGAGGCCGAGACGCTGGGCACGGACCTGAATGTCTTCGAGCGCTTCGAACCGAAGATTCCCGAGGCTTACACAGACAGCGAGTACCTGTTTCTGGCGAACATCGACCCGCTGCTGCAGGTGCGGGTGCGCAGCCAAATGGCGAATGTGCGCATGGTGTGCGGCGACACGATGAACTACTGGATTTCGTCCCACGCGGAGAACCTGGCGAAGGTGCTGCGCGAGCTGGATGTGCTGCTGATCAATGACGGCGAGGCACGGATGCTTTCGGGTGAGCAGAACTCGGTGCGGGCGGCGGAGAAGGTACTGGCAATGGGGCCGAAGTCGCTGGTGATGAAACATGGGGAGTATGGAGCGACGGGGTTCTTCGGGGCGCGTTCGTTTGCGGGTGGTGCGGTGCCGAGGCCGTTCCGCGCGCCGGCTCTGCCGCTGGCTGAGGTGGTCGATCCGACCGGCGCGGGCGACTCGTTTGCCGGCGGATTTTATGGGTACATTGCGTCGCAGCCGGAGCTGACGCCGGAGGTCTTTCGGCGGGCGATGTTCTACGGCGGAGTGATGGGTTCGTTCGCATGCGAACGCTTTGGCACAGAGCGGTTGCAGGCGGTGACGCGCGCGGAGATTGAGGCGCGGTTTGAAATCTTCCGGGAGATATCGCATCTTGACTGCGCGTCGGTCTAAATCGGAGCGGGCTAAATCGGAGCGGACGATAACGGCTCCGCGCGGAGCGCTGGCCCTGCGGCGTGGGGGAAGTGGCGCAGGCGCGGCGGTTGCGGCGGATTTCTATTCGGACAAGGTGACGCCGGCGACGCGCGAAGAGATGTTCCCCGTGGTGATGGGCGCGGTGTTGCTGGGATTCATGGCGCTGATTGTGTGCTTCTCGCGCGGGTACGTTTTGCTATACGGCGATGCGGTGGCGCACCTGGGGATTGCGCGGCGCATTCTGGACTCGCGCAATCCGGGGCTGGTGCAACTGGGCGGAGTGTGGCTGCCGCTGCCGCACCTGCTGATGCTGCCGTTTGTGCAGAAGCTGGAGTGGTGGCAGAACGGGCTGGCGGGCGCGTGGCCTTCGCTGGCGAGTTACGTGCTCGGCGTGGCGGGGTTTTACCGGCTGTGCCGGCGGATGCTGGTGCCGCGTTGGGCGTTGGTGGCGACGGCGTTCTACGGGCTGAATCCGAACCTGCTGTATCTGGCGACGACGGCGATGACCGAGCCGATCTTTCTGGCGCTGCTGATCTGGATCACGCTGCTGACGGTGGAGTGCGTGGACGCGATTCGCGCGGCGGAGCAGGCACGCGCGGCGCGGCGAATGATCTGGCTCGGCGTGCTGATCTTTGCGGCGGTGTTTACGCGCTACGACGGATGGGTGCTGGGCGCGGCGGCATGGTGCGTGGTGGCGTGGCATTTGTGGCGCGCGGATGGGATGTGGAAGCGCGTGGGCACGGCGTTTGCGGTGTTCACGCTGCTGGCGATTGCCGGGCCGGTGCTGTGGCTCGGGTACAACCAGCACTTTTATCATGATCCGCTGGACTTTTTGCGCGGGCTCTACTCGGCCCCGGCGATTGAGAAGAGGACCTCGCCGCCAGGATCGAAGCACTATCGCGGATGGCACAACGTGGGTTGGGCGCTGCTGTTCTACACGCGCACGGCGCAAGTGGTGGCGGCGGCGTGGGAGACGGGATTCGCGGCGATGGCGGCGGCCGTGGCGGGGCTGTGGATTGCGCTGCGGCGAGGAACCGCGCGCGCGTCGCTGCTGCTGTGGGTTCCGTTGGCTTTTTACGTTTATTCGGTGGCGTATGGATCGGTGCCGATCTTTATTCCGCAGCTCTGGCCGCACTCGTACTACAACTCGCGCTATGGGATGGAGATGCTGCCGGCGCTGGCGCTGTTTGCGTGCGTGGCGATTGCGGCGTGGGAGCGGCGGGTTACGAAGGCACGCGTTGCATCGGGTGATGCAGATTCGACCAGTGCTGGCGCGGGGATACCGGTACGGCCGTTTTACCTGGCGGCGCTGGCGGTGGCGGTGGCGAACCCGCTGGCGATGATCTATGGGACGGAGCTGGTGCAGCGATGCGCTGCACTGATCGAGCGCCATCCGAGCAATCTGCTGGCGAACTACGAGCCTCCGCTGGTGCTGAAGGAGGCGCTGGTGAACTCGTCGACGAGGGTGCCGTTTGAGCGGAACCTGGCGCTGGTGCTGGAGGACCTGCCGCCGGGCGAGCCGATTTTGATGCAGGAGTCGGACCACATTGGAGCATTGCAGGACGCGGGGATTGCGCTGCGGCAGACGATCAACGAGGGCGATTACGAAAGCTTGCACGCGGCGTTGCAGGCGCCGGCAGAGCACGCGGCCTATGTGGTTTCGTTCGAAGGCGACGCGGTGTGGAAGGCGGTGGAGGAACATCCAGAAGGCTTGCAGGAGCTGACGATTCTGTGTGGGACGGGGCAGCCCTGCGCGCGGGTTTATCAGTCGGAACACTATGGGGCGGCGGGTTCGACGACGGGGAGGTAATATCCTTCGCGGCTGTGGTGCTACTATCGCAGCGAAGAGAAAATGCCTATGATTGCGACCTTACCGATTCACTTCAGCACGATCGAACAGATGGCGTTCTCTCAAGGGGCCACCACGCGCCTGCTGATGGCGTGCGCGATGGGCGGTCTGGTTGGGGTGGAACGCGAGTGGCGGCACAAGGCATCGGGGCTGCGCACCAACATGCTGATCTGCATGGGCGCGGCGCTGTTCACGATACTTTCGGTGGTGATTGCGGGGGATGTGAGCCCGAACCGGGGACAGATCGCGTCGAACATTGTGCAGGGGATCGGGTTTCTGGGCGCGGGGCTGATCCTGCACACGCGCAGCCGGGTGCTGGGGCTGACCAGCGCGGCCACGGTGTGGGTGGTGGCGGCGATTGGGATGGCGTGCGGGGCGGGGTTGTATATTGAAGCGGCGATTGCCACGGCAATCGTCTACTCTGCGCTGCGGTTTATTGGCCTGATGGAGGGGCGGACGGGATGGAAGCGCTACCCGATGCTGTACGAGGTGCGCGGACGCGACCAGAAGACGATGTTCGAAGCGGTGCTGGCGGTGCTGGACCGCGAGCATCTGCGGCTGAATATTGTGGACCGGGACAGGCTGGGCGAACAGGAACGGGTGACGTTTACGCTGTCTGCTAGCAGGACCCGGCATGAGCATCTGCTGGCCGAGCTGGTGGCGAGCGACGCCACGGACAAGGTGGTTGCGTTCGACGATGAAGAGGATGACTGAGATCAAGACGACGGAGCAGGCAACGATCCCGTTTGTGAAGGCGCACGCGTGCGGCAACGACTTCCTGATCCTGGAGGAGGCGGTTGCGGGCGGCGCCCATGCGGCGCTGGCGCGCAGGCTGTGCGCGCGCAACACCAGTATTGGCGCGGATGGGATCGAGTTTCTTGAGAGGCCGTCTGGCGGTGAATTTTTTCTGCGGCTGTTCAATGCGGATGGNNGAGGGGTTGCGCGAGGTTGCGCTGGGCACCGAGGGCGGAGTGCGGGCGTGTCGCGTGATCGAGGCGAACGATCCGGTTTATTGGATTGAGAGCGAGATGGGCGTGCCGCGGGTTGCGGCGCGAACGATTGAGATTCCCGGCGTGGGCGCGGTGGATGGGGCGATGGTGAACGTGGGGAATCCTCACTTCGTTCTGTTTGTGGAGCGGGAGGACTTTAGCGCGCACGGGATGACGTGGCAGGAGTTGGGCGCGAAAATCAGCGCGAGTCCGCTTTTTCCGCATGGGACGAACGTGGAGTTTGTGCAGGTGCGCGCGGCGGGCGAGATTGCGTTTCGGATTTTCGAGCGCGGATGCGGGCCAACGATGTCTTCGGGAACCGGGACTTGCGCTGCATCTGCCGCCGCGATGTTTCTTCGCGGCACGAATCGCGAGCTGACCGCGCTGGCCGAGGGCGGACCACAGCGCACGGTTTGGCCCGCAAACGACGCGGTGATGCGGCTGACCGGGCCGGCGGAGATTGTGTGCCGGGGCGAGGCGTTTCTGGGGAATGCGGCGGTGAGAATTTGAGCGCGGCGGCGCGCGCCAGGGTGAGGCCTGCCGCGCTGCGGGCCGGCTCGACGCTTGCCGTGGTGTCGCCGGCGAGTGCAACCAAGCCGGAGCTGGTGCAGGCTGGGCTCGACGCGCTGCATGAGCTTGGGTACAGGACGAAACTGATGCCGCACGCGCTGGATTGCGGGCCGCTCTACTATGCGGGGACGGTGGACGAGCGGGTTGCGGACCTTCATGCGGCGTTCGCGGACGCGGCGATCGATGGGATTGTATGCACGCGGGGTGGATGGGGCTCGGCGGAACTGCTGCCGCATCTGGACGCGGAACTGGTTCGCGCCAACCCGAAGGTCTTTGTGGGATACAGCGACCACACCGCGCTGCACGTCTGGCTGGCGCGCGAGGCGGGGCTGGTGACGTTCTACGGTCCAATGGTGGCGGCGGACTTTGCGCGCGCGGATGGGTTCGATCGCGCGAGTTGGACTCACGCGATGAGCGGCGACGCGGGTTGGTCGCTGGGCGTTTCGGACGGGCTGCGCGTGCTGCGCGAGGGAACGGTCGAGGGGACGCTTGCAGGCGGATGTATTTCGATCCTGGCGGAGGGGCTAGGAACGCCGTATGAGTTGCTGCCAGCGAGCGCGCAGGAGCCGCGAATCTTATTTCTCGAAGACATTGGGACGAAGCCGTATCAGTGGGAGCGGATGCTGCTGCATCTTCGCTACGCGGGGCTGCTGGAGCATGTGAGCGGGATCGTCTTCGGCGACATGCGGCAGTGCGTCGCGGCGGAGGATGTGGCGTTGCTGGAGGCTGCGGTCCTTCATGCGCTCGCGGATTTCGCGGGGCCGATTGCCATTGGGCTGCGCTCTGGTCATGTGGATGGGGCCAACATCACAGTGCCGCTGGGCGTGCGTGTGCGGCTGGAACTGAGTGATCCCGAGGACCCGCGGCTTGTGTTTCTGGAAGCGGCGGTTGCGGTCTAGCGGAGAGTGAACAGAGTGGCGCAGGGAGTGGATTTGGCAAAGCACATACATCTGATTGGGATCTGCGGGACGGCGATGGCGTCGCTGGCGGGGATGCTACAGGCGCGGGGGCACAGGATTACGGGCTCGGATGCGGCGGCGTATCCGCCGATGAGCGATCTGCTGGCTGGGCTGGGGATTCCACTGCACCAGCCTTACGCCGAGGCGAACCTCGATCCGCTACCAGACCTCGTGATTGTCGGCAATGCGATCTCGCGCGGCAACGTGGAGCTGGAGGCTGTGCTGGATGCGCGCATTCCGTTCACGTCGATGGCGGCGATGCTGCACGACGAGTTCCTCGCGGGGCGCGAGTCGCTGGTGATGGCCGGAACGCATGGCAAGACGACCACGACCAGCATGTTGGCGTGGATCTACGAAGTTGCTTCGCGGACGCGGCCGGAGCTGGCGCCATCGTTTTTGATCGGCGGCGTGGCGGAGAACTTTGGCACCAGTTTCATGGTGCGGCCTGCGGTGGATGGAGTACGCCAGCCCTTCATCCTGGAAGGCGATGAGTACGACACGGCATTCTTCGACAAGGGGCCGAAGTTTCTGCACTACTTTCCCGATGCGGCGATACTGACCCATGTGGAGTTCGACCATGCGGACATCTACGTCGATCTTGCGGCGGTGAAGACGGCCTTCCAGCGGCTGGTGAACCTGGTTCCGCGGCGCGGGCGACTGGTGGCATTCGATGGCAGCGAGAATGTGAGCGAGTGCGTGGCGCGGGCGTTCTGCGTGGTGGAGCGGTACGGATTTCAGTCAGACTCGCACTGGCGACTGACGGATTTGCGGCAGCAGGGCACGGAGTCGCGGTGGACGCTCGCGCGCGGCGGCGAGCGATTCGCCGAGCTGCGGCTGCCGATGGCGGGCGAACACAATGCGCTGAATGCGACGGCTGCGGCGGCGTTGGCTGCGGGGCAGGGCGTACCGGCGGCGGCGATTGTGCAGGCGCTGGCGACCTTCCGCTCGGTGAAGCGGCGGCTGGAGGTGCGGGCCGAGGTCAACGGGGTGACGATCATCGACGACTTTGCGCACCATCCGACGGCGATCCGCGAGACGCTGCGCGCGCTGCGCACGGCATACCCGGGGCGCAGGCTTTGGGCAATCTTAGAGCCGCGGTCGAATACGCTGCGGAGGAATGTCTTCGAGGAGGCGCTGGTGGAGAGCCTTGCGCTGGCCGACCGCAGCGTTCTGGCCGCGGTCTTCAAATCCGAGGCGATTCCAGTAGCCGAGCGGCTGCATCCGGAGAACGTGGTTGCGGCGCTCGGCGCGCGCGGGCTGGAGTCGGCGGTGTACGCGGACGCGGATGCGATCGTGGCGGCGATTGCGCCGGAGCTGCGCGCGGGCGATGTGGTGGCGATCCTGTCGAATGGCGGGTTTGGCGGGATCTACGAGAAGCTGCCGCAGGCGATTGAGGTTTCCCCACGCACCTGAGAAGCTGGACTGGGCTGGCTTGGCTGTGGCGATTCTAGTTTGCTAATCAGCAAGCCAGTTTGTCCTCGTTGGAAGAGTGTTTGGCCGTTCGGGTTCGATCTCGTCGATGCGAGGGCAAAGATTACTAGAGTCGTTCCCAGGGAGTTGAACCACCCAAAAAGCCGATGGGAATGGGTTAGCCACTGAAAGTATTCGGTCATAGCCGTCTGTTGAAAGCCCACAAGAAAGAAACCAATCAGGAAAATACGATCACGATAGGTCAGAAGCCCGTTGGCTGTAATTTCCTGGCTCTTCAGCACAAGAACAGGGAGCATCAGGACGCCCGTGTATGGAAATACTTGGAGTGGCATCGCCATCATCCAGGGAAACGAATAAATCAACTGCACCGAGAGAGGCGATTCTCTGTGACGATGCAGCATGCAACTATAGGAGATCAGCCAAAGCAACCCATATATCAGCTTTACGGGGAGCCTGAGAGCATTGCCTCCAAGCAGGTCAGCGGGAGAGAGGTTTTCAAGTGCAGAAATCTGAGTGCTCCGCACACTTTGTAAGTGCATGAACTGCCAAATTAACCCATGGAATGGAAGGCTGATCAACAAAGCAAGGGCTAGAACCATGGAAACCTGTTTCCATCTGCGAGCCCATATTAGAGTGGTTACCAGTAGTAGACTATAGACTTTGATTGTGATGGAGAGACTTAGGCCGACAGTCTTCGCTATAGAATTCCGGGCAAAGACGAATAGTAGTATCAAACCGAGCATGATGCCGTCAAGNNTCTTTAGTCAGTTTGAAATGGCGATAGATCCCCCAAAGCGATGCTGTAATGACCGCAATGTTAGCCAGAAAGAACATATTTGCTGCAAATCCAAAGCTGAAGTGTTGAAATGGAAGACCTACAAGTAGCGAGGGTGGTGGCGTGACAAATCGACTCCGCAAATATGGGTTGATTCCGTGTTGCCAATCTGCCGTTGCCCTGAGGAAGTCTATGAAATCTATCTGCGTCCCCAGCTTATGAACGAGATATATGGGCTTCTGTGAAATCAAAGAGGCCAGGAGCACTAATTGAAGCTGTAAAAATAGCGCGATGAAGCTTCTACGCAAGATAGATGCGACGGTTGGCTTACATCTTGAGGTCTCGTCTTTGCTGATTACATAACTATTCATCATGCAACTCGCCTTCGATGGAGTTTATGAGGCGGTGATACTACTTCCCATTCGCATTGAGTTGCCCTTTAATCTCATCGCTTATCTTGCCCATAACAAATTAGCACATCAAGCCACGTCGAGGGTGGATTCGATGGCGTCAGCCACGCCATCGTCGCAGTTGGAGGGGGCGATGCGCCAGTTGCGCGCGCGGGCGAGGGTTTTCAGGTCTTCGGGTGCATTGTCCATGAGGACGGCGCTACCTGCGGCCTGGAGCATGGAGACATCGTT
>PLOU01000005.1 GCA_003142235.1 Granulicella sp. | reverse complement strand
TTCTTATCCGCAACCTTCTTCGCCTCAGCAACCTGCTTATCCGCAACTTTCTTCGCCTCAGCAACCTTCTTTGCCTCAGCGGCCTTCTTATCCGCAGCCTTCTTCGCCTCAGCAACCTTCTTTGCCTCAGTGGCCTTCTTCTCCGCAACCTTCTTCGCCTCAGCGGCCTTCTTCTCTGCAACCTTCTTCGCCTCAGCGGCCTTCTTCTCTGCAACCTTCTTCGCCTCAGCAGCCTTCTTCTCTGCGGCCTTCACAGCCGCAACCTGCTTCACCGGCTCAGCAGCCTTGGCCGCCTCAATCTTGACAGTCTTAACCCCAACCGTCGCACCTGTCGACTCGTCCGTCACCGACGCAACGTCAGCCAGCAGAGCAGCCCCGTCCAATCCCGCCGCGTCTTCCGCCAGTCCCTTGTCCGTCTCGGCCTTCTTGCGCGCCTTCGCCTTCGCGTCCTTCTTTGTCGCCCGCGCGCGCCGCAGATGCACCGCGGGAGGCGGCGCGGGCGGTGAGTATGGCTCCAGATACGCCTTCATCTCCTCCACCGTCCCCAGCCGTCCGTCCATCAACTCGAAGAACACCTTCTCCACCAGCTCATCGAACCCGGCCAGCTCCGCAACGATCCTCATCTCCTGCATCTGCGCATACGGAACCCTCTGCCGCGCCTGCGACCACTCCGTATAGAAGCTCTGGAACTTCGCCTGCAACGCCGCGTTCTTGGTGGAGTACGCAACCCACAGCACCGCCTCCGGCCGCGCCGCCATCAGCAGCTTCCAACTCGCCGACGGCCTGGCCGCCTGTTTCGCCCCCAGCTCCGCCGCAAACCGCTTCGCCTCGCCCTCCAGCGCATCGATCTCGGCCACAAACCCCCGCCGCGGAAAGCTCTTCTTCAGGGCCTTCATGTCCTTGGCCGCCATCTTCGCCGTCAGCAGCGGAAACTGCGCCGCCGACGCATTCGCAACGATGCCCTGCATCTGCAACTGCATCTGAATCTCGCGCAGCTTCTCCAACTCCGCCACATTCGCCTTGGCCGAACTCCATCCTGGCGCCAGCCGCTTCAGCCAGCCCTCTTGCTCCAATCCCCGCATCACACGCAGCGGGTCTTCCTCATGCACAATCTCTTCCGCCTCGTACCCGCGCTGGAAGCTGCTCATCGCCGCGATGGTTCCCTCGGCCTTGCCCGCCTGGTAGCGCGCCTGGGTCTTCTCTTCCATCTGCCAGCCCAGCCGCGCCGCAAACCGCACCGCCCGGACCATCCGCACCGGCTCCTCGATGAACCCGTAGTTGCTCACCAGCCGCAGCTCCCGGTTCTCGATGTCCGCCACTCCGTTCAGCGGGTCCATCAGCAACCCGTACGACCCCTCGTTCAGCGACAGCGCCATCGCATTCGCCGTAAAGTCGCGCCGCCGCAGGTCGTCCAGGATCGTCGCCGTCTTCATCACCGGCTTGCCCGGCTTGGGATACTGCACCGCCAGCGTGCTCCCCACCTCCATCCGCACGTTGCCCGGAAAGCGCACAAACAGGGCCTGCACCGCCTCCATCTCCCCGGTAACGACAGCCCCAGCCTTCTGTATTTCTTTCTTCAGCTTGAGAGCATTCCCTTGAACCGCCACATCCAGGTCGCGCACCGGCGAGCCGCTGGTCAGGTCGCGCACCGCGCCCCCCACCAGAAACACCGTCAGCCCCTTGGCGCGGGCGATCTCGCGTACCTTTGAAAGTGCCAGCTTCTGGGCCTCGGAGAGGCGGTTTTCAAGTAGATAGATGTAATCGGCCATACGGGTGCGCTCTCCATCCGGCCGCCGCCGGGTCACTTCATCCGATCGCAACGCTTCTCGCTCCGGCCTGAGTTTTTCACCTGAACTCTGGTCTGCACTCTCGCCGGAACACGGCCTGAATCCGGATCGGAATTCCGCTCCAAACTTCAACCTAAGCTGTTGCGAATCAGTCGCTTGCATGAGCCAGAAAAGCACGGCGCAAGACCCCATTCTAGCACGCATTCGCGCCTTTGACCAGCCTATTTGCACCTTTTTCGTGGCGGTCCCGCCCCAGCCGTGCGACAATCCCCCATACGGGTTCCACACGGTCGATTCTCATGTCCAACTCCCCCAAAAAGGTCCTCGTCCGCCGCTTCTCCGGTGACATCCTTCCCGGCTACCTGCCTCAGGCCGCCTTTGTGCACCATCACGCAATCGATCTCCTCGACCTCTCCGGCCGTCTCATCTCCTTGCCGCTCAGCGACATCAAGACCATTAGCTACGTCCGCGACTTCAACCTCTCCGACCCCGTCAACCCAGAGCGTCTCACCCGCCGAACCTTTCTCGCCCGCCCGCGCAGCGAAGGCCTCTGGCTCCGCCTCATCTTCAAGACTGGCGATCTTTTAGAGGGCCTCGCACCCACCGACCGCTCCCTCCTCGACGCACTCGCCGACGACGACGGCCTCTTCCTCACCCCGCCCGACACCCGCTCCAACACCCAGCGCCTCTACGTCCCCCGCTCCGCCCTCACCGATCTCCAGCTCCTCGCCGTCATCACCAGCCCCTCCCGCCGCCAGCCCCTCCCCGCCCCCGACTCCGCCGAAGACCTCCAGGAAGATCTTTTCCACCTCCCCATCGACCCCGCCTCCCGCCCCAACTAAATGCCTTCGCCCCACCCAAAAAATACTTAACANNTTAACACCGATCGACACCGATCAAACCGATAAAGACTTTTCACAATAGTAGTTTGTCATTCTGACCATGCCCCTGAGCGGAGTCAAAAAGGAATGGGGAAGAATCACCACACTTCGTCCGATGCGCGACAGGCGACATCCGTAGTGCGAATGCTACAGGCACGGGTCTGTCAATTCACGGTTGATCGGTTGTTATAAATCAGTATTTGTCTTAAATCAATATTTGTTCTTAGATCGGTGCTCGTCGGTGTAGATCGGTGTTAAGCCTCTGGTCGCGCGCTACAATTCCTCAATGAAGCTCTCAACCCTCGCCACTCATCTCGGCGCAACCCTCCACGGCGATCCCGACGCCGAAGTCACCTCCGCCGCCGGCCTCGAAGAGGCTGGCCCCGGCCAACTCACCTTCGTCGCCAATCCCAAGTACACCCCGCTCGCCCGCACCACCCAGGCCACCGCCGTACTGGTCGAGCCCAGCTTCGGCCCCATCGCCGCCGCAACCCTGCGCATCGCCAATCCCTATCTCGCCTTCGCCCGCGCTCTCGAACTCCTCTACGAAGCCCCAACCTACGCGCCCGGAATCCATCCCACCGCTGTCATCGCTCCCACCGCGACCATCGGCCCCGAAGCCCACATCGGCCCCTACGTCGTCATCGGCGACCACGCAGTCATTGGAGATCATGCAACTCTTCTGCCCCACGCAGTGGTCTATCCCCACGCCCAGATCGGCAGCCACTTCTTCGCCCACGCCCACGCCGTCGTCCGCGAGCACTGCCGCCTCGGCGACCACGTCACCCTGCAGAACGGCGCCATCATCGGCGCCGACGGCTTCGGCTTCGCCCACTACGACGCTCCCGCCGCCGCCGCACCACTCACCTCCGCCGTCATCCTGAGCGACGCGCGTAGCGCGGAGTCGAAGAACCCCTGTATTTCGTCTTTGCCTTTGCCTGTTCTTCCCGCATGGCACAAGATCCTCCAGACCGGCGTCACCGTCCTCGACGACCACGTCGAAATCCAGGCCAACTCCACCGTCGACCGCGCCTCCATCGGCGAAACCCACATCCACACCGGCGCCAAGATCGACAACCTCGTCATGGTCGGCCACGGCTCGTCGGTTGGAGCCAACACCCTGCTCTGCTCGCAGGTCGGCCTCTCCGGCTCCACGCACGTCGGCAAGAATGTCATCCTCGCCGGCCAGGTTGGCGTCGCCGGCCATCTCACCATCGGCGACGGGACCGTCGCCACCGCGCAGACCGGCATCCCCTCCGACGTCGCCCCCGGAGCCACGGTCAGCGGCTACCCCGCAATCGACAACCGCAACTGGCTCCGCTCGGTCGCCATCTTCCATCGCCTCCCCGAGATCATCCGCGAGCTGCGCCAAAAGTCCAAAGAATAATCATCCCGGGGTCGCCATTCCCCCAGAAGTCGTCATCCCACCAGAAGTCGCCATTCCCCCAGAAGTCGTCATCCCACCAGAAGTCGTCATCCTGGCGTAGCCAGAATCTCAGTATTTGTTCTTGCCCTTGCCGTTGCCTGTTCTTAATCCGTCCTTCGCCGTTGTCTGTTCTTAATCCCTCCTTCGTCGTTGCTTGTTCTTGATCGGTGCTTCTATCGGCCTTGATCGGTGTTAAGCATTTGTCCTTGATGCGATAGACTTGTCCCCATGCCACGCGGAACCTTCATCACATTCGAGGGCCTGGACGGCTCCGGCAAGACCACCCAGATGCGTCGCCTTGCCGCCTGGCTCACCAGCTCTGGCCATAGCGTCGTCACGCTGCGCCAGCCCGGCTCCACCGCGCTCGGCGACCGCCTCCGCGCCGTCCTCGTCGACTCGCGCTCCGAGTCCGCCCTCGGCCCCATCAGCCCGCTCGCCGAGATGGCCCTCATGTTCGCAGACCGCGCCCAGGCCATCGCCGAGATCATCTCTCCCGCGCTCGCCGCCGACTCCATCGTCCTCTGCGACCGCTACACCGACTCTTCCGAAGCCTACCAGGGGGCCGGTCGCCATCTCGGCAGCTCGCGCATCCTCGCCATGCACGCCGCCGTCTGCAACAACCTCCAGCCCGATCTCACCCTTCTGCTCCTCCCGCCTCTCGAAGCCGCCCTCACCCGCGCCCGCCGCCGCAACCACCGCTACGCCGCAACCCACTCACAACCCCAGACGCAAGTCGAGTCCCAAGCCCAGCCGCAATCCGACTCACCACCCGCGCCGCAACCCGGCTCACTCCCCGAACCGCAACCCGCCGACGAGAACCGCTTCGAGCGCGAGTCCGACGACTTCTACGCCCGCATCCACGCCGCCTACCTCGAGATCGCCGCCCGCGAACCCCACCGCGTCCTCACCATCGCCAACGATCCCTCCGGCGACAACTCCATCGACGCCATCGAACTCCGCATCCGCGCCCTCGTCGCCCCCCGCCTCTCACCATGATCTCCACGCAACCCGGTGGCCGGTCGATATCCGCGGCAATCCGCGCCGCCGGGTTCGATCGACATAGGAAACAGGCCTCCTGGCCCTCAATTCAAAACTTGCAGTACCGGGTCGAGAACGCGTCCCACGGCCTGCTCCATCTCCTCCACCGTCACTGAACGCATGCATTTCTTCTCCATCACAATGCAGGTCTCAAGACCGCAGCCAAAGCACTCCGGCTGATGATATACGATCTGGTGCTGCCGCCCGGCCGGATACCATACGCCGGGAAGCCCGTGCGCCGAAAACGCAATCACGCACGGAACTCCAACGCTGGCGGCCAGGTGCATCGGCCCGGAGTCCGGCCCAAGAAAGACCTCCGCGCCTTCCAGGATCGCCGCGGTCTCGCGCGGCGTCAGTTGGCCGCACAAGTTCACCTTCGCGCCGCTCCATCGTTCGGCGGAATACTCACTCACCCCGTAATCCTCCTGGGTACCGACCAGAACCAACCCATGCTCTGGATACTTCGCATGAAGTCGCGCCAGCAACTCCCTCCAGTTGTCCTGGCCCCAGTCCTTGGCCTGCATCTTGGTGCCTGGGCCGCAGGCAATCAACCGCCGCCCGGCGAGAGTGCCCAGCGCTGCAACCGCGGCCTTACGCTCCGCGTCACTCAGACGCAGGTCCCAGTTCGCCATCTCCTCCGGGTGCGCCTCGCCCAGCTCCGCAATGGCCCTTGCCAGCCGCTCCGCCTCCGGCTCGTAGAGTCCCGTCGACGCGTCGAAGCGGTGCTTCAACTCCTGCTCGCCAGGCAACCCCACCACCCGCCGCACTCCGGCGTTCCAAAAGAATATTCGGTCTCGCAGAATGTTTCTCCATGGCCGCATCGGCATCAGGTAGATCAGCACGTCGGGGCGAAAGCGCCGAATCTCCCTCGTCAGCCGCAGCAACTCCCCAATCCGCCGCGTCCCCACCGTGTAGCGCATCGTGCCGTGGACCAGCCCCGATTCGCCCAGCACCGCCGCCGTCGCCGCAGCCTTGGCATGGACCGGAAAGTTCGTCAGCAACACCCGCTCCGCCTGGGGAAACGTGCGCGCAATCAGGTGGAAGCAAGGCAATGCCACCACCGTATCGCCCAGGCTGCCCAGGCGGTAGATCAACACCTTCCGTATCGGCGACTCATGCGACACTCTGTTTCTCCCACGAAGCTCTTCTGCGTCCCCGGTGCAGGAATCGAGTTGGCGGCTGCAACTGACACTGATGATAATCCGTATCTCTCTCGTTTCGCTTAAGGGCACGGGTTCACCCGTGCCGAAGAAGCTGCCTCTGCACTTCGGCTTTAGCCGCTGAGGTACGCTTTTGGCTTCAGTCCAGACTTTTCCGCAGCCTCTGTACTCACGGAGGGAATCTATAAGCAAGACGAAAGCCCATATCCCAGCCACACTCTGGAACCATGCCCGTGCTGCTGATACAGTTGGAGGTGCCCGCCACGGGCCGCCCGCCGTCCATGTTGACCGCTCTCCAAATCACGCGACTGCACGACCAGGCCACGCTCCGCTGGCACCAGGACCCGGCAGCGCCCGCCCCACTCGCCTCCCCAGCCAGCGAAGCACCCGCGGCCTCCACGGACCTGATCGAGCTCGCGCTCGCCCATCACCGCGCCAACTTCGACCTCTGGCACGAAGAAGACAAGGTCCGCGGGCCCGGGGCCTCGGACGCCGCCATCGCCCGCCTCAAGCGCTCCATCGACGCACTCAACCAGACGCGCAACGACCTGGTTGAAGCCATCGACCGCGCTTTCCTCGCCGCCGCTGGCGTGCAGGACCCCGCCGCCCCGCTCCACTCCGAGTCCCCCGGCCTCATCCTCGACCGCCTCTCCGTCCTCGCGCTCAAGCTCTACCACACCGCCGAGGAGGCCCACCGGCCCACCGCCTCCGAGGCCCACCGCCAGCGCAATCTGGCACGCCTCGACCTGCTCCGCGAGCAGCGCGCGGACCTCGCCGCCTGCCTCGACCGCCTCTGGCAGGATGTCCTCGCGGGCCGCCGCCGCTTCAAGCTCTACCGCCAGCTCAAGATGTACAACGACCCCGACCTCAACCCCGCCGTCTACGCCCATAAACCGGGCGCATAACCCACCCGCGCACTGGCCGGGTTGACCTTCTCGTCCCAGATGCGTATAAAACCGGAGCATACTTAGCCGATAGCCTTTGGGTGCTGTCAAACAACATCCGGCGGCGGCGCTTGTGCAATTTCATGGCAATTCTCAACCTGGCAGAAGACAATCGCCCGTAACCCATCCGCCACTCGGCGCCCAACGCAACTCGCCCACCAATCCGGCAATTGCATCCTACAGACAGGAACCGCAGAGACCCCGATGAAGACCGCCCCTCGCTCCTCCGCCAAACGTCCGCGCACCCTCGCCGGAGCCGTCTCCCCATCCACGGATGGCGCCCGCAACCGTGCCCTCGCCCACTACGAAGCCGCCCTCCGCCTCATGCAGGAGTCCAAGTTCGACAAAGCCTGCGACGCCTTCAAACAACTGCTCGCCTCCAGCCCCGCAGACCTCGCCGAGCGCATCCGCATGTACATCAACGCCTGCACCCAGCAGGCCTCCCGCCACGAGACCCGCTTCCACTCCGGAGAGGAGCGCTACGACTACGCCATCTCCCTGCTCAACGACGGCAACTACGAAGACGCGCGCACCCAGTTGAAAAAAATCCTCTCCGACAACCCCAGCGCGGACTACGCCCTCTACGGCCTCGCCGTCCTCGCCAGCATGACCGGAGACGCCCACCACTGCCTCGAGCACCTCACCGAAGCCATCCGTCTCAACCCGCGCAACCGCATCCAGGCCCGCTCCGACTCCGACTTCCAGGACATGGCAGACGACCCACGCTTCACCGAACTCCTCTACCCCGAAATCTGACCTCCCGCCGCAAATACGCGCGTGAGCCATTCCGTTTACACTCATCACAGCAGTGTCCTCCTCAACTCAAAACGGCAAGCCGTCCCTCAGAGTAGTAGCCATCGGCGGCGGTACCGGCCTCTCCACCCTGCTGCGCGGCCTCAAGCGATACGTCGCCGCGCCCGCCGCAGCCCGCCACGCCACCGAAGCCGTCACCCTCCGCAACCCCAATCCCCAGCCTGATTCGCTCCCCGCCGACCTTCCCTGCCTCATCAGCGACCTCGCCGCCATCGTCACCGTCACAGACGACGGGGGCTCCTCCGGCCGTCTCCGCGACGAACTCAACATGCTCCCGCCCGGCGACATCCGCAACTGCATGGTCGCCCTCTCCGAGGACGAGCTCCTGCTCGCCCGCCTCTTCCAGTACCGCTTCAACCAAGGCGGCCTGGAGGGCCACAGCTTCGGCAATCTCTTCCTCGCCGCCCTCTCCGGCATCACAGGAGACTTCGCCCAGGCCGTGCAGATGTCCTCCCAGATTCTCGCCGCACGAGGCCGCATCTATCCCGCAACCAACAGCAACGTCACCCTCGCCGCGCGCATGGACGATGGCTCCCTGGTCCACGGCGAAACCAGCATCACCGCCAGCCCCCACCGCATCGTCGAGCTGATGCTCCTGCCGCCCGGCGCCAAACCCCTCCCCGCCACCCTCGACGCCATCGCCAACGCCGACCTCATCACCCTCGGCCCCGGATCGCTCTACACCTCGCTGGTCACCAACATGCTCGTCCGCGGCATCCCCGAGGCCATCGTTGCATCCCACGCCACACGCGTCTACATCGGCAACCTCATGACCCAGGCCAACGAGTCGCTCGGCCTCACCGCATCCCAGCATATCGAAATAATCCTCCAGCACTGCGGCGGAGGTTTAGAGGGTCGTCATTCTGAGCCGCATTTTGGCTCAGAATCTCCGTATTTGCCCTACGCCCGCATCTTCGACTACGCCCTCATCAACACTGCCCCCATCTCTCCCACCCTGCTGGAAAAGTACGCCCGCGGTGGCCAGGCCCCCATCGCAGCCGACCTCGACCGCATCCGCGCCCTCGGCATAGAACCCATCTCCGGCGACTTCACCCTCCAAGGCAACCTCCTCCGCCACGACCCCGACCGCGTCACCCAGGCCCTCCTCCCGCTCGCCCTCAACCGCCCCTGATC
>PLOU01000176.1 GCA_003142235.1 Granulicella sp. | reverse complement strand
ATTTACGGATAAGTTCTAAGTCCAGACCTAACCATACTAAGTCCAGGTAGTGTCTGAAAAGTGCGTTGATGGCGGGAACTGACGGGAGATCGCGGGAATTGGCGGGAATGTACTAAGAGTGCGTTGCTATCCGGTCGTTTCAAAATCAATAGGGGAGGACGCAAGCAGAGTCTGGACGAATTGCCTAGCGGGCCGCATGTTTTCCATCACAAAAATACAGTTGATGAAAATAACGTCCTGTAGGATTAGAGGCTTGCCAGAATAGTGGATTTCTACATTTTGAAAGACAACGTGTTCAATATCTTCTCCATCAATATTTGCCGCCCCTCCTGTAAAGATCAATTTCTGTGGTCCTTTGGTAAGGTTTTTGTTAATGTTTTGGCCAATCAGTTCATATCGAGCGGCGGATTTTGACTCAACTCCTGGAACGGTAAGATTCTTCTCTACTGGCCCCGGCTTTCCGGGGACGTTTTGTATGAAGAAATTCGCAACGAGAATTTTCTGTGCGGGTGAGAACGCTTTGGCTTCGGCAGATTTGGGGTAGGAATTATATGTCGAACGATAGTTTACGAATTGTAGTGCAGCGTCCCAGGCGGCAGGCTCATTGGTCGATGCAGCAACTAGCTTTTCCCCAGCCTGTTCAACTGCATCGGTGGGTAATTTTATTGATTGCGCTTGAGCGTCGGTGATTAGTTTCTGTGCCGCAAGTGCGCTGCTCTTGTCTATTGGGGTTGCAGTGATCTTTTCGAGTTGAGCCACACTGAGCGCAGTATCTATTTTGTCGAGGCGTTTGTTGATGCCGTCTAGCGCGTCGGTGGTTTTCGATTCAAAAGTCGCTTCTTTATCAACACGGGAAAAGGAATAGTAAAGCGACCCCAAAGTGATTGCTGAGAGTGTGAGCATTGTTCCGATTACTGATGCAATCGGCCCTAGTTCTCTAAGAAGATGTGCGGCCTTTCTCCATCCATGGGGCTTCAGCGCATCTAAGGACGCACTGATTTCTTGACGAATCCATTCTCTGTCTTCATTGCGGAGAGGCATAAGGTCTTCCGTCAAGGCTTGCATTGTTCACACTCCTGCGCTACGCTATTGATAAGCGTTGCAGGACGCGACACATCAGAAACGCAAGTGACCCGCTGGCGGCGGGTTTTCTTGTGTCCGTATGGTATACCCCTATGCGGCTTTCAGCAATTCCGCAATCGTCCAAATGTGATCCGTGATTCCGCTCTCCATTGCCGGGGTCACACGCAGCGAACGATGCACGCGGCAGAAGTTGTAATAGGCGAAGTGCAGTGCCATCGCCGCACCGAAATTTTCATATTTGCGGCTAAACGCCAGTGTGAGGCGTGTCATACGGCGCATGAATAACCGGGTGCTGGCGTTCAGGCGTTCGACGTAGCTGGTTGAAATCCGTTCGTAGTCTGGTCGTCCCTCCTGTACGTATTTGGGAGCAGCGACCACGCCGCTAGTGCTGTAGCGCCGTTCCCCAAACGAATACGTGCCGTATACCTTGATGATTCGCCCATAGTCCACATCTTTGCCAAATGCCCTCCGGATGGCCTCAGGATAAGGCGCGAAGCCATCGGTGGATACCTGGACTCGATTCGCCATCCGCGATGCCACGTCCTGCATGAAGGCATTTGTCGTGTTTCGGTCGCGTTGCCCTATAACAAAGCACGGAACGAGCTTCGTGTCCGCGTCGATGGCGCAGAACGTCCATACGTTGCCAACGTCGTAGCCGTCACCTTCTTTGACGTTGCGTTCTTTTTTCCCGACGAATCCCCAAATTTCATCCATCTCCAGCCGCTTGCACGGCAGGTTCCGCATCTTCGCATCCATGAGGGCAGCGCAGCGTTCCCCGGCCCGAACCAGCAGGCTCATGATCGTGTTGCGGTCTAAGCTCGTGATCCTCTCTGTACTGCGGATCGAGTTGCCTTCCAGTAGGAGTTGGAGCGCAAGTGTCACCTTTGCATCCGGCAGGTAGCCGTCCAGCATCCGCTTGTGCGGTTCGGTATACGTCCGCTTGCAGTATAGGCAACGGAACCGGCGCAGCCCATTGCGATGCAGGCCGAACTTCTGGCAGCGCGTACCGCAGGAATCGCAGTTCATAACGGATTGGGTTTCGCTCATCATGGGTATAGAATACAGCAAGCGCTCGCTGTTTGTCAAGGGAATAATGTAAACTAAAAGGGCAGGAGTCGCGTGTGGCGCTTCCCCTGCCCCGGCCCCGTACTGGCGGCCTAGGTTTACTCATCTATTCGATCTGTGGTGGCCCTCGAATCAGCATGTGCCGCACCTCCATGCTTCTTATGATCGAGGCATAAGAGATTTAGCGATATGCAGTTACGAGGTATAATTTCGGAATTTAGCGTCGAACGACGACGGAAGATAGACGGAAGATATTGCCCAGCCGGAGCGAAACGGAAGATAATCGGAACATTAGCGGAAGATAGTCGGAAGTTTGCTGTGAAATCAGTCTTTTAGAATCTGCTCTCTAGTCAATCCCAGGACTCCTGCAATCCCATCGAGAACGCCTGCCCTGATCCTCTTAGTGTTCCGGAATTTGCGCAGTGTCTTGTCTGATGTTCCCGCTTTATTCGCAAACTCCGTGTAGTTGAGGCCATGCTTCTTCATGTATGCCTCTACCTTCTCAACCGCCGCAGGAGAATACACGCCCCTTGTTTCGGTTCGTGATTCTGTGGTCTGCGGCGGAATCGGAGCAAACACCTGCTGCTGTGCGCGGCGTGCCGCCGTCTTCGCCATCACCATCAGCGGAGAATCGGAATCTGATGCAGCATAGGATATTTGGGGCTGGATGCCCGCGTCTTCCCTTTGGGAGATGTGTGCCGATAGGGTGTTATTTAGCTCCTTCCTTGCGCTCGTAGAGTCGAAATAAGCTGAAGAAATAAGACCGAGAGCCGAGTCTATTGTTGGCTTGACAATCATCTCTCCCCATCGTGGATCATAAAAAGAGAGCGTCTTGAAATAATCAATCTGACAGTCAAAAACCTCAATGACACAAGTACGCAGAATCCGCATTCCTTTCTCTATGTTGAAACGATAAAGACCATCGCATCCCAGTAAGGCAGGTCGTGCATATGCCTCAATCTGCTGGACTGCTTTAAGTGCCTCAAGCGACAATGGTGGTACGGGAAGCGGGGATGTTGTCTTCGACATACGCACCCTTGCATCGGCACGGCAAGGGCGTTACGATGTGGGTAACCAGCCGCACACCGATTGCCCCGGCCTCGCGCCGGGCTTTCGTTTTAGATGAGAGAATTCTACTCGGTTTTGCGGGGTCTGCCGCCAGCGCGAGTCTTTCGCATCGCAGCCAGCTTGCGGAAGTGGTCGCTACCCTTCAGTGCTGTCACAGTGCCACCTTTGCGGCCTAGAGCGGCAGCAGGAGCCTTCGCGCTGGCTAACAGGTCGTCAGTAAGGGCCATCGCAGACGTGAGCAATTCCCGGCAGCGTACAGCGCGGCCTTGTGGCAGTTCCGTGGTGGACAGGATGAGGTCGGCTTCCGAGATGAGGTTGCGGAGTGCGGTCAATTCTGCGCGAGTCGAGGCCATAAGCAAACGATACGAGGCACTTTAGACAAAAGCAAGCGTTCGCTGTTTTCCATCAACGCACTTTTCAGACACTACCTAAGTCCAGACTTAACATGCTTNNACAAAGGGAGAACCCGCATGAAGGATGCACCCGCAACCGTCCGCGTCTTCGCCTTTAATACGTCTCGCACGCTTAGCGCGTGCTTAACTCGCATTTTTTGAATACTTTACGCTATTAGCACGGGGGGGGGTACACCACCCCTCAGCGCCGAATGCGTTATTGCTGCGGGAGTGCGGGGCCCGAAGTGGGATTCAGCTTCTCGGCAGCGGCCATGCCGGCCGCGCCCTTGGGGTCCTTGTCCTTCAGGGTCGCGTAGATCTGCCGGGCGGCATCGGTCTTGCCCTCCGACTGGTAGAGGTCGGCAAGCTGAAGCTGCGCGAGGCCATAAGGAACCGTAGCGGTTGGCTTGGCGCTGAGCTTGTTGTAGAGGTCAATGGCCTGGGGATCGCGCCCGGTGTCGCGGTAGAGCTGGGCGAGGGCGAACTTGGCCAGGGCGGCGAGATTGTTGTCCCATCCGCCGGCCACCTTCTTCAGCGCCTCTTCGGCCTGCTGGTTCTCGCCCGCCTCGATGTAGGTGAGGCCGGCGAAGTAGCGCGCGTTCTGGCCGTCGGGCGTCATGCCGTACTTGTCGGCGACGGCCTGGAAGAGAGCGCCCGCGGTCTTGGCGCGCTCCGCGGCGGAGGAGTAGGTTGTCATCCCCGGCGGCACGGCCTGACCGGACTGCGCCAGCGGCGTCTGATAGGCCTGCATGGCTGCTCCGAAGGCGACGGATGCGGCCTCCGAGCGGCTGTTGTAGACCACCGCGCTGACGACGGCGACGAGAACCACCGCTAGCAGAATCGCGCCGTTGGCGATCACCGACTGGCGGTGCTCTCTGGCCCATTCGACGCCGTGCGTGGTGGTTGTGACGAACTTGTCTTTCTTGAGGGCTGCCTTGGTCCGTTGATCCACTGTGTCTGCTTCCTTTGTGCTCGAGCTGGTTCTGCTCTCGGGCTGAACTGGCTGTAGACCTTGCGCCGGTCTCTCCTGCAAGCTGCGAAGAGAACGGACGCGCCGGTCTGCGGCGCAACCAATCAAGTCTATCAGCCCGCCCGCGCGAGATGCTAGACTGCGCGCAGGATTCGACGAACGAGCAAAATGTATTGGAGAAAGAAAGTGCAGCGGATGTTTTCGAGAAAGAACGTGAAGCGGATGTTTTGCAGGATGAAAGTGCAGCGAACGATTCGCCGAACAGCGTGTCTCCTGACGATGACAGCCGCAAGTGTAGCCGCTATCGGCCAAACAACAGTTGACGCGACGAAACCCGAGGCTGTCTCTGCGCCGTTGCCTTCGGCGCAACAGCCGCCGCTCACCCTGGCACAACAGATTGCCGCGCTGGTCGCCGATCCTGCTGTCGCTCGCGCGCACTGGGGCGTCATTGTCACCACGCTCGACGGCAGGCCGATCTATG
>PLOU01000082.1 GCA_003142235.1 Granulicella sp. | reverse complement strand
GTCCGATCCTCGACTGTACAAGTGCTGGGCTGGATGCACGAAAGACGACATCCGCGCAGCCTGTGGAGCCCCTCCCGCACGGCGATTCTGATCCAACCTTTGGCCTGTAACTAAGGTGGAAGGAGAAGAATCGCCGCTGCGACTCACACCTATTGCTCAACCAGTACCGCGCCCACCAAAAGGACACGTATATATGATTTACTGTTGAACAGAGGCTCATACCTGTGTTTTGGATAGGGACTGCGATGACAACTCTCCAACAGAGCAAAGGTATACGGACGGAATCACTGTAATAGACAAGCGAGGAAAGGTCGATAGCATGGCGAATGTCCGTTGCGTAGTCTTGATATTGCTGGGCCCCGGTGACGGAGATATATATGGCGCGCAACATCTATGTGCAAGCCTCTTCCATTACGAGCCAGACCTTATACATGTCGTCCTCGTGTGCGATAACGCGGATGTGGCCGCGAAGGCGGAGGCGATCACGACTAGATTTGATCGTCGTATAAGTGCTATTGTTCCTCGACCAAAGCATCCGGTTGACAAAATAGGCAAGTATCTCGGTGCAAATGTCCTTTATGGCTTGCAATCGGTTACAAATCGATTTCACGGCGATTTCGTCTTAAAACTAGATGCAGACTCAATGGTGATCTCGCAATTCTCTGAGCAGATTGGCGCTTTTCTCTCCTCGCACGCGAAAAACGGAATATGTGGAACTCTCGGTAGAACCAGCGCAAGGGAACACAAAACTTACGGATATGAGGCTACATTAACCTCGCCGTTGCTTCAGATGGTCCGTAAGCTCCCCTCAGAGCAGTGGCAATATATCTTGTCTCTTTCAGATGAAGCACTTCAACTATATGCGGTAGGCGATCTAGCTCTTGCGGCCGATCTTCGCGCATGCTCGACCATTGCAGAGCCAGTACAAGAAGCAGTGAAGCGAGGTTATCACTGGCTGGAGTACTGCCAAGGAGGGGGATATGCAATGTCATGGTCGCTTTTGACAGCAATGCATGGCGCAGGCTATCTGGCCCATGCTCCTGCGCTCTACAGTCTTCCCACGGGTGAAGATGTACTGATGTCGATGTATTGCCGCGCTCTTGGTTTTCGCGTCTTAGATTACTCGGACTGCGGTCAGCCATTTGCGTGCGCATGGCGTGGCCTCCCATATCCGGTGGAGGTGCTTTTTCAGCGTCAACATGCCATCGTACATAGCCTCAAGGGCGATCCCAACGCATCTCGCGAAGAACTGCAATCGATATTTCAGAAATCTCGACTGTTGGATCGGGCGCGCGGTCTGTCCTCTGTTCGGACTGCGAACATAAAGTAGACGCACTCAAAAGATATCTATCTCGATAGCACGACGCTGGTCAAGTGGTTGACGAAGCATGCACATGCTCTCCACTGGTCGAGTCGCTGCGCCGGATATGTCCATAAGCTTTTTATCAGAACGCTCTTGTAAGTTGGCACGATTCTATTAATTGGTTATATGCCGGTTTCAACAAGATCTCCATCCAAGCTGGAAAGGAATATGTCAACTACGGTCTGAACGGCTAGAACTCAGATCATGAGTTGGACATCGATTCCCAATTTCAATACTAAGTAGATGACGACTATTCTTCAAGACGGTATCTTCACTATACGACGCAACCCTTTTTTCGCAAGCCAGAGTATACAATCAAGATCAAACCCATTCTGTCGCAGTTCGCCAATTGGTATAGGTACTGTAGATGTCATTTCTAGTAGTTGACGGATCTGCGCACGAGCGCGGTCATTATGAAAATTAAATGAATCCAGAGTGCCAGCATTTGTGCTTTCGTCCCCATGTATCCGACAGAGAATATCTGTGGGGGAAAGTATTACATCTGCATAATGACTAAAGTTATCAATTAACTTCCTTCTATGGCCATGATGTTCCTTGGATGCGAGTACAAATTGCTCTTCCCATAGTGCTAGAAACCTGCTAGCGATTAGCGGCCACGCATATTGTTCCTCCACTCTCGCACGTCCCGTCTTTCCCATTAGAATTCCTCGTTCAGGTTGCCTCGCCAGTACCATGAGTCTGTCGACTAGTTCACCACCGTCGATAGTGGTACGTTGAGCCAAATAGTGTGCTGTGGTCAAGGGAGAAGCGGTTGGCAGCATAATAGATGCTGCCTCGGAAGCTTCGCCCGGCCATATTGTTCGTATCAGAAATCCGGTGACTCCATCTTCCACCAAGTCGCGATACCCGCTCCAGCTACTAGCTATGATGGGTCTTGAATGTGCCATGGCTTCCAGAATCGAAAGGCCAAATGTTTCCTGAATCGAGTCGGCCGGTGAAGCCACCACATCACATGCTGCGTACACTGGAGTCTTAAGAAACTCTGGACAGTTTTCCAAGCAGATGCACTTTTCACGCAAACCAAGAGCAACAAGTCGCCGCTCAAGATGCACCATATAAACTCGATCTGTAACTTGTCCCGCTAACACCAGCCATGGGTTGCATCCATTGGCATCCAGATGTTTGACGGCCTGCAACAATGGATCTAGGTCCGCTTTGTACTCCTCAGTAATCCTGCCAAAATATAGAATCACAAAGGCTGTTACAGGAATCTTCAACAAAGAGCGAGCGTGTTCACGATCGAGATCTTGTTCCTTGGGAATCTCAGTTCCAAATGGAATCTTTACGATTCGAGGTGCCCTTAGTTGGTTTGCCGCCTCTGCAATTCGTTCAGAGATCCGGTCGATCGCAGTAGCAAAACAGTTCTCCAAGGTTTGTTGCGCTGCATTACTGCTTGCAACGATGACATCGTGGGGTTCTGCCGAGAGCAACAACCAACCGTAGCCAAATGAAAGCTCCTTTGTGTAAAGAGAATGCGTGAGAGCACATATCGGCATACGAGTAGCGTCTAGCTGCGAGCGGAGATCACTAATGCGGGAGAACATCGCAGTGTTGGACAAGAACATGTAACGTTGATCTACAAGAACTTCAGGAAGCATTGCAAGGGAACGCACTTGCACCCGCTCTCCGTGCTGCCGCCTTAGTACGCTTGCATCGGGTGGATGTTGCCGGGAATCGTGCGTCTTGGTCAATGATGGGAGAACCTCGTTGCTCCATATGTCCCATTGCAACGCCTGAGATTCCTCAAGAAGGGCATGGGCTAGATGGAGCTCCGCGACGTTCGCGCCAAACATCTCGCCGCTAGCTTCCGTATACTGTGATGTTCCACTAAAACCAAGAGAACCGCATCGGGTCACTGATTAAGCTCCGTTCAGTTGGATGGATTAACCACCAGGTTGTGTAGGTGCAGAAAATTGACCGTTCTTCTGCGTCATAATGCGCGCAATCAACGATTTATACTCGATAACTGACTGTGACACGTCGTAGTCGCGCTGGACTTCCTGATACCGCATGTCGGCTTCCTGAATCCTGGCCTCTTCGGAAAGTAGTGCCGCAAGCTCGCGGACTGAGTGAGCAACAGGTAGACCGAGAGCCCATGCTAGGATCGTTTTGTTATTCGACTTGTACCTCCATCGGCCAGAGTCAAGGCGGTAGTTCAGCACGATATCCGCCTCCAATAAATGTCCGTACACGGTTTCAATGTTCCAGACATAGTTGGTAACCCGCATTGTTCCATAGAACTCAAGGGGCAACCAGTATGGCTTGTCGTAATCTGCAACGACGATCAAGTGGTTTATACCGTGTAGCAACAACTCAGGAACAGCGCAGTCCAATGACGGGAAGTTCATACTGTATCCAAACCACGCCGCAGTACGAGTAGGTCCATTTTCTGAATGACATTTGCGCAGTCCGCGAACACTATTCAGATCGACTCGGTCCGGGATACAAAACGTCGGAGTGGCTGTATAGCGCGAAACTATATCCGCTAAAGACTTGGTGGATGTGGTGACAACGTCGCACGTGTCTGCCATAGCTTTGCAGTGGGAACCCCAGTGCAGCAGATCCGGATCGCATAGATCGAGAATCTTGACTCCGTCGAATTTCTCGGCATATTCAACCCAGTAGGCTTTTTGAAAAATGACCGTCGCATAGCACCGTCCAATCCGAAACAACTCGGCTTCAGGCCAGTAGTTCAATAAACTCAAGGCTCGGATTCGAGTAGAACCGAAATTCTGCCTGGACTGCATTTGTTCAAATGTAAGGAACCCAACACGATCAGACGCCATAACGCCTCCGCCAATATCTCCTATCCTATCAACTCAAGCAACGTCCGTCTTGTGCGCTAGGGTTACTTCGCTCAAAAGGTCCTCCCATGTCCTTGCGAAGCGTTCCCACCCGAAGATCTGCTGCGCGGTGTGCTTGCCTCTCTGGCCGATCACAATCGCGCGGTCAGGTTCACATATCAAGCTTTCGATGAGGTCGGCTACATATTCAGGGTCACGTTCAATCAAAAATCCGTTAGTACCATCTTGAATGAAGGTATCTGCATCGTGATGTGGCGTGGTTATGATGCAAGCCCCTGAAAGCATGGCCTCGGTTCTTGCCCTTGGCATCGGTGATTCCTTAGTCGGATTGAAATAAATGAGCGAACGGCCGATCAGCTCTCGATATTCATCCCAGCTACCTGGAAAACAATCTACCCCAATCTGGCAGTGAATGATGTCACGACGTCTCAATGCTGTCTTCACCTCGTCAAGAAAACCGCGATCATAGTACGAGGGCATTCCTGATGGCGAAAGAGTTGTCACGACGCGGGGATACTTCGGAAGGTCAAACCACTCTATAGGGTCCAAACCGTGGATAATTGGTATACCACAATGCCACTGGCGAGCCGCCTGTAGAGAATTGACGATCATGTGATTATTACCAAGTATTTGCTGTAGTCGGTCAATCATCCATTGTGGATCGTTGTATGGGACGCGACCTTCCGGGCGATATGGCGTCCCATGCATAATGACAATTTTCGGAATATCGTCGATTATCTCGTTCATGTCTCTATAAACCGATCCTTTGCCAACCTCCCACAAAAGAGGATCGAGACAATCCTGGTCTAAATGCAGAATGGCGGCATCGTAGACTCCTGGCTCGTAGCAGCATACATACTCGAACATATTACCAATATCTCCGCGAATGGACTTGGAGAAACCGCGACGCTTGTATTGCATCAGCCAACTCCACTCTACAAACGGGAATTTGAGCATTTCATACTGATGACCTATGTGCCACTGCACATCGAGTATCTTGAACTTCATGGAGCATCTCCTGAAATACTCATCTTACGCGTGCCAATCTTTGTCTAGAACCGATCATTCTGGAACTCCAACTTGTGTTCTGAAGACGAATGGGCCGCTTTCTATAATCGACTTGCTATATTAGCAATAGGACTTCAGGAGCTGACGATCCAGTAGATTGGCATACACCCTACAATACTCTGTCTGCTCGGCGGTTGCAGTCATAGTCTCCGCGAGTTTACGGGCTCCGTCTCCAAGATGGCGAGCCAACGAATCGTCTTGCATAATTGTCTCTATAGCTCTCGAAAGTGCTCTAGGGTCATATGGTGGCACAACAAGACAGTTTATTTCATGACTGAACATGTTCTTGATGCCCTCAACTTCGGTTGCTACAATGGGCACGCCAACGGCAGCGGCCTCCAATAGTGAATTAGATAGATCCGGATGTTCAGGAGCCAGTACGAACACGTGCATTCTCCGCAGATATACGGAAACATCAGAGTGAGGGACATGGCCTGAACAAATGCATTCATCCGCGATATTCAATGACCTCAGCAACCACTCCACACGCAATCGATTGTCCTGATATCCTGTCGCAGTTGGGTCACAGTCTCCCACAATCATCAAATGCCGCCTTACACCACGATCGAGTTGTGTGTATGCTTGCGCCAGTATTTTTACATTTTCTTCCGCGTGCAAGGTTCCAACCATACCCACGGTTCCTCGATCGGCCGCTTCAAGGAACCAACGCACTACTTGGACTGAATCGATTCCGATGGGAATAACGGATGACTTGGGCGCAATGTCCACAATTCTGTGAGCGCGGCTAAGACTGGCCATCGTACTGGCAATAATCCACGAGGCGTGACCGAAAACAACTTGCGACTCCCTGTTTTGGTACGACTGGCCACTGAAATCGCCTATATTTGCGATCAGCGGCAGCCCACGGCGCACGGCAACTGAGAGGCAGGCAAATGCCGAGGGAATCGAGAATCCATGAAAAAGGTCAAAGCCGACCCGCTCGTGGTAGAAGTTGATCGCTGCTCGCAGCCGCATGGGATCGGATGGCACTCGGTAAATGTGGAGAGGGTGCATTCCCCCCAAGCCGTTGGTTGCCGGCGGCGGGATGTCACTACGCACGAAAACATGCATATCGTACCCAGCATTAACCAAGTGGGAGACCAGGCGCCCGGCAGAGCAGGCGATTCCGCCAATGTCGGGCGGGTACCGGTCCGTAACGAAGCATATCCTTGGGCCTTGCCTCGCGGTTTTCCAATCGTCTACGGTCATTGAGAAACAATCTATCTACTACATACCTGTCATCGCAAGCTGCCGGAACAAGAGAGAGCACTGATCGATCACTCAATCTGCGCAAGATCGTCTCTAAGCGATCTATTGAACGCATCCACGGCCTCAAGAAGCTGAGGCTTGCATCCCGCAATCTTAGCTGCAACCAGAATGGCAGAAAGGTCTTTAGGCAGACACCGCCCAGCAAAGCCGGGAGAGCCAACAACCGTGCTGTGCGATCGTCCAACGCGGGTGTCAGCAGCCCAAATCTCTCTCATTGTGGTGAAGTCTGCACCAAACGACTGTGCGAGCAGCAGGAACTGAGCGACGAAGGCGACTTTGGTAGCAAAGAAGCAGTTCTCCATGTACTTGGCAAGCTCTGCCGTGACAGCATCTGTAATGATATAGACGGGCTCTGGACCCAAAACCTGAGTGTAGATATTCACGACGAGCTCAGCCGTATCCCTGCGCCCGCCGACGGCCACAACGTCCATGGAAAGGCGTGCTTTGTGCGGATGGAAGGCCGTCTCCCCCGTGTATTCAGGACTGAAGACGATTTGCTTTCCGGATTTGGCGATGAGACGGTCCGTCGTGCCGGGCGGGATGGTTGACTTGATGCACATGGGCCGATTGACCCATCCAACAACCTCTTCCACTGCTGTTACGTCGCAAGAGCCGTCCGGTCTGGATGGTGTTGGCACAGCAATGAAAACCAGGTCGCAGCTATTCACCGCTTCAACCTTGGCCAGTCCAGAGTACTGCGTCTCGAACTTGTCGAAGACCACAGTCTCTATATTGGCTGCAAGGAATGCCTCTTGATGTACTTTACCGACGACACCGTGCCCTACAATCCCAATTTTCGGTCTCTTCACAATCCACCCTATCTCCAAATCCGAATAAAACATCATAGAGCGTGTTTCATAAATAGATACGGTCTCAAGCTAGGTTCTTTGCATGAGGATTTTGCTTTGATGAACTTCTTGTATGAGCAAGAAGCGATTGGAGCTGTTGAACGATGCGCAGTGGGAGATGATCGAGCCGCTGCTGCCTAAGCCGAAGCGGCGCAAGGACAACCGGGGACGCCCCTGGGCTTGCAACCGGGCCTGCTTCGAGGGCATTCTCTGGATTTTGCGGACCGGCTCGGCATGGCGGTTTCTGCCCGACAAGTATCCCTCTCCACCCACCTGCTGGCGGCGATTGAAGCAGTGGGAAGAGCAAGACGTGTGGCTGGATGCGTGGCGCACACTGCTGGGAGCGCTCGACAGCGAAGGACTGCTGCAATGGGACGAGTGCTTTCTGGACGGCAGCTTCGCTCCGGCGAAAAAAGGGGCTCCGCAGTCGGTAAAACCAAGCGTGGCAAGGGCACGAAGTGGATGGTACTGGTCGACGGTCAGGGTCTTCCGCTGGGAGTTCGGCTGGAAAGTGCCTCTCCGGGAGAAGCTACGCTTGCGGAAGCCACGCTTCAAGAGGTCCGCGTCCCCCACCCCAAAGGCCGTCCGCGACAGAAGCCGAAAAGGGTGATCGCAGATCGCGCCTACGACTCCGACCCGCTGCGCGAACGGCTGAAGAAGCGGGGCATCGAGTTGATCGTGCCCTACCGGAGCAACAACAAGCACCGGCGCTATGAAGATGGGCGCAAGCTGCGGCGATACAAACGCCGCTGGATCATCGAGCGGACCAACGCGTGGTTCGGTCAGTTCCGCCGGTTGCTGGTTCGCCATGAGCATCTGATCGCTACCTATAGAGCCTTCTTCTATCTCGCCTGCTTCTGGATTACCCTGCGCAGGTGTTTATGAAACACGCTCTACAAAATAACTGTTTTCAGTTTTGTTCAGGATCAGGGTTCGACACACTACCAAAGCCGTATCTCAGTTCTGTGTGCGTGCGATTGTACGACGGGGGTACGATAAAGCACAATCGAATCCGCACCGCCTGTTTTTCCACAGCCCTCATGAGGTTCTGGAGACCGCTTTTCATGAACGTTGTGGGTAAAAATACGCCAGGTTTGAAGGCGGGAAGCGACATTTTGAGGATATGCGGCACAATCGATCATCAGCTCATCGCATCCGAATGTGCGCTACGTCACATATTATTTTTTTATCATTTTGCTTGACACGGCGTCGCTTTTCTCAATAGTGTTCTCCCAGTTGAAAAGATTGGTTTTGTGCAGCGTAAACTTGTCTCATTGTTCGATCCAAATATTCTCCCATAGCTCAGAGTTTTGCAGATTGTAGAGAAGTTATTTCTGTAACTAAAGGGCTCATGATGATCTCACGGCGTAACTTTGGGAAATTGGGCATTGGTCTGGCTGCGGCCACTAGGATTTCTCCTTTTCTGATTTTTTCGGGCAGCGATGCTCAAGGCCAAGCGGTGTCGGGTGAAGGTGGGGACATCCGTCGCGTAGGCGTTCGCAGTAACGGGGCGTACTGGGGACATGGCGGTGAAAGGGTTGACCTTCTCTCGGGCAACCTTTCCTATTCCTTTGCCTTGCTGCGGGCGCAGAGTCGAAATTGTGGCGCGGCTGTGCATCTGAGCTACAACTCGCAGATGTGGAAGCAGGGGCTGGCGGGGCCGAAATCTTACGGCAGCGATTCTGGCGCAGGATATGGGTGGCGTGTGCAGATCGCGTCCATAGTCCCTGAGATGACCGGTAGCACACCGACTGGCTTTACGTTCATCGACGGCACGAGCGCTGAGTACCACATGACTCAAAACGGCAGCGTATGGCGTTCGCTGCATGGGCACTACATTACCTGGGACCCGGCTCAGTCGACACTTTGGTTTGTGGATGGTTCGTCCATGACATTCGGCTCTGTCGCAGGTCCATACGAAGCGGACGCGGGGACGCTATATCCGACGCTGATTCAGGATACAAATGGCAATCAGGTTCTGGTCAGTTACCTGGCCGGGATGGGTCAGGTGGGGCACAATTCGAGTGGAAGAATATCGCAGATCCAGGATGCCCGGGCAGGCTTTGCCGGGAACGCTCCATTCAGTTATCTCTTCATATACAACTCTGACCTGCATCCACGGCTGATCTCGATCGTGAACACGGTAGGCAGCATGGAGAACTATACGTTTTCTTATGCGCAACAACGTGTGTCCTCGCCGTTCACACAGGACAACGCGGGAGGCGAGTTGGTCACCATGCTCGTTTCTGTGACAAATGGCACCGGGCTACAGCACACTTTTCAATACAACGGATACGGGGAGCTGACCCAGGCGCAAAAGCCGCTCGGAGGGACTCTCGGCTGGAACTATCGAACATCCAGCTTTCAGGATGGCCGGAGCATCCGAGAGGTGTCGAGCCGCTCGCTGTCAGACCCCTATTCGCCGACGAACTCGCATACACATTCGTTTGACCGGGATTCGTCAGACGGCAGCGGGGCCGTGCATGGATCAATGGTCCTCACAGAACCGACCGGTAGCGCGCAGAAGAGATGGACATTTTTCAGCGAGAGCGGCTCGCCGTACCTCGGACACGTCGTGGCTGTGGAGGCATTGAGCGCAGGCAAGGTTGCCCGCTCGAAATCCCTCGTATGGAGCAGCACGGACGCCGGCATTCCTTATGTCTCGAAGCACACGGTTGTGCTTGATCCTGGCACTCCCAGTCAAAAGACGGCGAGCCATCAGGTCGCGCGTGATGCTTTCGGAAATGTCACCTCGCACTCGCATTTCGAGTATGAAAAGAATGACAGTCCGGCCCGGACTACCACGCACACGCATGTGACTGACCAGGCCTATATCGATCGCCATATGCTAAACCGGCGGCTCACGACGACCGTGGAAGGCAACGGCGAGAGGTCGCAGACCCACAGCGTGCAGTACGACACCACTCCGTTGATCGACCGTCCAGGGTTGACGCAGCATGATTCGGCGACGTTCCATACCGGGAACACGGTGCGGGGCAATGTAACGGAGAGCTATGTGGGTGGGGTATACCACCGGATCGAATACGATATCACCGGCAAGCCCAGCGTGGTCCAGGACAGCACTCAGGGACAGGTCTCCCTGATTCCCGCAGAGGGAAGCAACAACGTCCATCTTGGCATGGTCATCCCGAACGGCAACGAGAACCTTGGGATGCAGGTTGAGTATGCTGGCGGAAAACCGGCGAAGATTACGACGCCGAACGGGAACCAGACGGCCCAGTTCTATGACAATCTGGGGAGACCTGCCGTGACGGCATTCTCCAACGGTCTAGCTGTTGGCCGTATCTATGAGAATGACCGCGCGACGACCACCACCCCGAATGCCCGATGGAAGAAAGCCACGCGCGACGGATTCGGTCGCGTGATCAAGACCGAATCGGGAGACGCGTCTGGCACCCAGAGTACGGTGGAGCACGTCTATGGGCCGGCGGCAAACTCGCCCACGGGTAGGCTGATCAAGAAGTCGTTGCCTCATGCAGCGGGGGCCGAACCGCAATGGCTCAACATCGCATACGACGATCTTGGGAGGAAGACATCTGAGGATACGGCCGCCACGGGCGCTCCAAGAACGTTCTCTTATTCTGGGAGCACGGTGAAGACGACCGATCCGGCAGGCCGCTGGAAGAAGATCATCCACAACGCAAACGGCCAAATCCAGAAGGTGATCATGCCGGATGCGAGCGGCACCTCGCAGTTGGAGACCCTGTACTCATACAACCACCTGGGGAAACTGACTTCGGTCCTCATGCCCCGGCCCAATGTCACGCAGAAGCGCAGCTTCGCCTACGACGCCGGCGGCCGGGTCGTGATGACGCACCATGCCGAGAGCGGCCCGAAGACCTCCGTCTACAATCCGGATGGGACCATGGCATCGCACACCGACGCCAAGGGGCAGAAGCACGTCTACACGCGGGACATATACAAGCGGATCACGTCGGTCGCCCGCTTCAATGACAAAGGCGTACTACAGCCAAACGACTCCTACTCCTACTATCACGACACCAATCCATTCGATCCGGCCTTCTCGCAGAACGCCCAGGGGCGCCTTACCGCTGTGCAGTGGGGCAGCGCGGACTTGTGGCCGGGCCTCATGACAGAGATGTACAGCTACACCGTCTCCGGCCAGGTGACTGCCAAGCGGCTCAGAGTGGACCGCGGCGGCAAGCAGGCCGACCTCGTGCTGCAGCTTGCGTACGATGGCGAGGGCCGCATTGCCTCCGTGACCTATCCGTCCGGGGACCCGTCGCTCTCCTATACCTACGACTCCATGGGGCGGCTGAACGGAGTTGCAACCGCCTCCGACTCCATCGTCAAGGACGTCGCCTACGACGCGCTGGGCCACTTGACCTCCATGAAGCTGCTTGCCAGCAGCGAAGGGAAGTATCTGGTCGAGGGATATCAGTACAACACCCGCAACCGGCTCACTCGCCTGATCGCCGCTCCGGCCGATCCAACGACAAACAACGGGCAGCTTCCCTCGGTCGATCTCGAATATGCGTACCGGTCGGATGACGGTAAAGTGCTGAGCGAAACCGACCATGTTGCGGGCAGGTCGGTCTCCTACGACTACGACAACCATGGCCGGGTCGCCAGCGCCGAAACCGACGACTCGGCGTGGGGCCTGGGCTTCGAGTACGACAGCTTCAGCAACCGGACCAAGCAGGCCGTCACCAAGGGGCAGGGCTACTCCCACGAGGTGCGGCACGATCCGGAGACCAACTGGATGCTGAGCGACGACACCAGCTACGACGCCAACGGCAA
>PLOU01000142.1 GCA_003142235.1 Granulicella sp. | reverse complement strand
AGAACACCCACGGCACGCTCGACGGCCGCGTCAAGGCCGGCCCCATGAGCTTCGCCCGCTTCTCCACCGACGACTTCACCGGCCAGATCAAGGGCTACGTCGGCCAGGGAGCCTTCACCGACGACCCGCTCAGCACCTTTGGCGGCGCGGGCGTCGTCCAGATCCCCAACATGCAGGCACTCCTCCGCTACATCTGCGAGAACGGCTTCGAGCATCACGTCGCCGCCAGCTTCTCCACCTCCGCCGCCCCCATCCACGAAGCCGCCACCAAGTACCTCAACTGGCCCACCCACTGGCACAAGTAGCGGCGGTCGAAGCGCAACAGGCGCTATTCGCCGGGATCGCCACAGTCCACAAAGTGGAACGATCCCGGAATGGCGTTTTCTATCGCATCTTGAATCGCCGGTAACTTCGTCTTAACAGCCTGTGGTGAAAGTAACTCAAGTCGAAAACGGAGAATTTCTCCGAAACCTTGCCCAATTAATTCAACCACATACAGCCGACATAGAGGATGAATTTACGGATTTCCTACTTTCACCACAGGCTGTTAAGGATCATCCACTTCGTCGCGGAAAGCATGACCACCGAGATCGTGCGACCGGCCATGCTTTGCTGGTATGCGATGTTGTTGTCTCCGGTAACCAGCACATCAATCCCATGGCTCTCTGCAAGCGATAAAAGCCGTCCATTGGCAATGCCATTCCAGCCCATGTACGAGGCTGTCATCACCTCATGCCCCAATAGGCCGGTGCGCAGCTTATGCGGAAGGTTCTCATCCAGCAAAACCCTCATGCAGCCGACCGTTGCCGAGTGTGCGCAAATTCGATGAGCCCCGTGATCGTATCCAGAGAAAGTGTGGGATAGTTCTCCTGTATCTCCTCCACCGGCGAGCCAAGATCGTAGTCCCCAACGATCGTCTCGGGGAAAATCCGCGTCCCCACAACAGTGGGTCTGCCGGAACACCGTCCCTCAACCCGCTCCACCTGTTTGCATCCAGTCCAGTCCATAACCGCCTCGCTACCGCAATTCTACCGTCGAAAAGTGAAATAGGCGATCACTTTTTCAACTGCTGCGCAAGTTGGACAATCGCACCCACTGACCAGGTGCACTCTGATAGCGCCAGAATGCCCATCCGTTACAGGCCCTATGATTTACTGCTTTCCCGGCTGCTGAGGGAGACCTGTATTTTTTATTTTTGAACCTCACGGTGCCGTCCTTTTGTACAAACGCTCGATAGGTCTTTCCCTTGTAAACAGTCCGAAGTTGAAGGCTCTTGCCGGTGCGCTGGACGTACTGTGCCAAAAAACTATCCACTGTACTCTTGGCCTGCTTGGACTGTTTAGGAGCGAGCCCAAACAGTTTCCGGATTTCCCCATTTTTATATTCATTGACATCCCTCTTGAATCCGCTGCGGAGATTTTCGGAAGTAGCAAACTTACCTGATTGCTTATTGCCTTTGGGCGTTGGCAAGATCACCCGTAACATGAGAGACTCAAGCTCTTTCAGGTGCTGATCATTACCAGTGAGATAGACGCTGAAAGAATCCCATTTTTGCTTGTGTCCATCTTTCAGATGAGCACCAAGCCGCCGCTCAAGATCGCTGGCAAGTCCAATATAGTAAAGCTTGTTCCTGCGATAAAGCGCATAAACACCACCCTTCCTGCGAACGTAAGCACGAATAATGTGCTGGTAATCTTCGAATGCGCTAACGTCTATGTGTTCGAGATGTTGGCAAACTAGACCGTCCTTCTTTGGCATAGATCGAAACTCCCTGTTGAGGCTTCTATCTACAATACCCGCTCATCCATCAAATCGGCGATGATTTTCAACTGGCACGCAACTGGCCATCGCAATCATTACTGAAACGATCGCCCTTCTCGTATTGCGTACCATCCCCCGCCAGTTGTCCAATCTCCCCCTCGCCGAGTAGACTGGTTGACCGAGACCGCCCCAACCAATCTCTCAAAGGTGAACCCATGAACCTCCGTCCCATTACGCTCCTCTGCGCATCCCTTCTGCTCGCCGCCACCTCGCTCGCCCAAACCCCGCCTCCGCCCGCGCCCGCCGCACCCGCAGCCGCGCCCGGCACGAATGCCACCCAGCCACCGCGCCGCGTCCCCGAAGGCCCGTATGTTCAGCCCGCTCCGGTTGCGCCCGGCGACCTCACCACCTGGCCGCGCGGCGTCTCGCCCACCGAGGTCGGCAAGGCGCTGGCCGAGCACTTCGTCACCGGGACGCAAGGCGCGCGATTCTCCGGCTACCCGTATGTATGCACATTCTATGGCGCGATGACCTTCGCCGCCCTCACCCATGACGACTCGTTGCGCGACCGCCTGATCGCCCTCTTCGACCCAATGCTGCCGGGCGGCTCGGGCCGCCAGCCGCAGCGGCACCATGTGGACGACTCCATCTTCGGCGTGATGCCGCTCCAGATCGCCATCCAGACCAAAGGACTGCCGACCTACGATCCGAAGTACCTGCAGCTCGGCCTCTCCTGGGCCGACCGCCAGTGGGCGCCGCCGACGCCAGACGTCACCTACCCCGAAGCGGTCGTGCCGCTCGACAATCTGCAGGGCCTCTCGCCCGAGACGCGCTTCTGGGTGGACGATATGTACATGCTCACCATGTTGCAGCTTCAGGCCTACCGCGCCACCGGCGACCGCAAGTATCTCGACCGTGACGCGCACGAGATGGTCGCCTACCTCGACCGCCTGCAGCAGCCCAACGGCCTCTTCTTCCACGCGCCCGACGTGAAGTACTTCTGGGGGCGCGGCGACGGCTGGTTCGCCGCTGGCATGGCGGAGATGCTGCGCACTCTGCCCGCCGACCACCCCGACCGCCCGCGCATTCTCGCCGGCTACAAGCTGATGATGGCCGCGCTGCTGAAGTATCAGGGCGCGGACGGCATGTGGCGCGAGCTGATCGACGATCCCGCCGCATGGCCCGAATCCTCCAGCTCCGCCATGTTCAGCTTCGCGCTCATCACCGGCGTCAAGCACGGCTGGCTGGATGCCGCCGCCTACGCGCCCGCCGCCCGCCGCGGATGGATCGCCGTCACCGGCTACGTCGACCAGAACCACGACGTCACCCAGGTCTGCACCGGCACCGGCAAGTTCGACAACATGCAGTACTACCTCGACCGCAGGCGCGAGACGGGCAACCTGCACGGCCAGGCGCCCGTACTCTGGGCTGCCGACGCCCTGCTGCGCGACGAAAAATAATACAACCAGGTGTGATAAAAATCACATTATCGCCGCCTGTGTGGGACTATCGTATTCCCCAATTGGGGCCAACCGGAGCATCATGTGCCCATCGTCATGCCGCCGCCAGCATGGGGCGGCATGGCCTTGTTCGGGCTTTCGCCGCAGCCGGCCCCTCCCGCAAGTCCGCAAGTCTTTTCCAATCGAAGGAT
>PLOU01000070.1 GCA_003142235.1 Granulicella sp. | reverse complement strand
TCGAAGCCAAATGCTCTATCCAATCTGAGCTACGGGCGCACGCTGTGCGGAGAATTCAACGCACAAGTTAATCGCAAACTGATTTTACAGGGCCGGTCTTCTGGCGGTTGGCCAACCGGTTTATCCCAGGGTTGGGGCCGCGCTCTCCTCCGGCTGCGCACTCCCGGCAACTGTCTCCACAATGTCCAACCCGGCGCGGCGCAGCAGTTTGTGGATCGCAGCGTCCGTCAGCCGGCTGGCGTCGTACTCCACGCGCACGGTCTTTTCCGCCTCGCGCACCTCCACGCGGCGGATGCCGTAGACATCCCGCACCTTGGAGAGCGCAAGCTGTGCGCGCTCGCTGGGAGCAGCGCCGTAACGGTAGATCACATCGAGCTGAGTCATGGCTTGATTTTAGAGCATCTTCACGTCGTCTGTGATGTCGGGAAGATTGTGCGATGTCGTTTTTCTTTGCGGGAAAACCGCGCAGGGTCCTTTTGCTTCACTCCAGCGCCTGCTGTGAAGATGCGCCGGCAGCCGCGGCAGGAAGGCCTGAAAGCGACCGGCATCGACCGGCGCCGATCGGCAAAGGAAGCCGCGCGTGCCGGTTACAATAGAGGCATGAATGAGGTTTTAGAGCCGGGGCCAGCCGATCAGTCCCCCACGGATGTGGATGGGCGTCCCCGGTACACGCGCAACAATCCATACCATTCGACCGTGCAGGTCAATCGCCTTCTGAGCGGCGAGGGATCCGAGAAGGAGACGCGGCATCTTGCGTTGTCTCTGGAAGAGGGCATGACCTATCTGCCGGGCGACGCGGTCGGCGTGGTTCCAGAGCACCGCGCCGAGACGGTCTCGGAGGTGCTCGCGGCGCTCGGGTTCACCGGCGAGGAGCGGGTGCTGGACCACTATAAGGAGGAGATCAGCTTCGAGCTGGCGTTGCGCAGTTGGCTCGCCATCGGCAAACTGGCGCGCGGCACTGTGGCGCAATATGCCAAGCTGCCCGCGGCGTCTGGCGCGGGCGGACGCGGATACGACGCGCTGCAGTTGCTGTGCGGGCCGGAGAACAAGTCGCGCGCCGAGGAGTATTGCTGGGGCCGCGAGTTCATCGACCTCATCACGGACTTTCCCGGCGCGGTTACGGCCCCGCAGGAGCTCTTCCATGTGCTGCCAAGGCTGTCGCCGCGGCTGTATTCCATTGCGTCCAGCCAGATTGTGCATCCCGATACCGTGGAGACGGCGGTGCGCGTTGTGCGCTACAACACACATAGCCGCAGAAGGCAGGGAGTGGCCAGCGGGCAGATGGGCGAGCGCTCGGATGTGGGCGCGATCATGCCCATCTTCCTTCATGCCAACCAGAACTTCCGCCTGCCCGAGGACGGCTCTGCTCCGGTGATTATGGTCGGGCCCGGTACGGGGATCGCGCCCTTTCGCGCGTTCCTGGAGGAGCGCAGGGCGAAGGGAGAGACCGGGAAGAACTGGCTCATCTTCGGCGACCAGCACCGCGCGACGGACTTCCTCTACCAGGATCTGTGGACCGAGATGCAGGCGGATGGCACGCTCACGCGCCTCGATATCGCCTTCTCGCGCGACCAGGCAAACAAGATTTATGTGCAGGACCGAATCCGCGAGAACGCGGCCCAGATGTATGCGTGGCTGGAGCGAGGAGCCATCTTCTATGTCTGCGGCGATGCCGTCCGCATGGCCAAGGACGTGGAGCAGGCGCTGCTGGATGCCATCGCAAAAGGGTCGAACGGCACGCTCGACCGCGCGGCCGAATATCTTGCCGCGATGAAACAGCAGAAGCGCTACCGGCGCGACATCTACTAGGCGCGGTCCTCGGTTACGGTGGCCTGGCAGGATTGTGCAATGTGGCTCTCCCCGGGGAAAACCACATTGCACAAGGACCGCGCGATAACAGATGCGGTGAAGCGGCGCTAGACGCGGAAGTTGTCGGGCCTCCAGCTGACGATGGCCTGCTTGATCTGCTCCCGCGTCAGGTTCTCTTTGAGGGTGCGGGCGACGAGCGCAGGCAGTTCGGCATCGCTGGCGAAGCGCAGCCCGATCAGTTGGGATTCCGTAAGCGACTGGCTGGCGGCGAGATCGTCCGCGCTGAGCAATGCCGCAAGCCGCAGCCGCTCTTCCAGGCGGATGATGCGGTCCTGCGTCTTCAGTGGGTACATGCGGGCCTTCATGAAAGCCATAAAGAAGACGATCGACAGGATGAGCCACCAGCCAAGGATGAAGTGATGGTTATTTTTCAAGGGCCAGTCATGGACCAATTTATAGGCGGCAAAGACGATGTTGAGCATCAGCATCGGCACCAGGAAAAAGTGCCATGCGGGGTCCCAGCGTACATGGTTCTTATAATTCTGTGCAGCGGGCATCGGTTGGTTCCTTTCTGTCTTCCAGAATTTGCAAATGAGCGTGGTATTAGCCGGACAACCCATGATAGAAACTCCGGGCATGGTGATGATACACAGGAAGATTGATCGTGCGTTGGATATTCTTCTCAGGTAGGCTCGAAGACATGGCGAAAGATGGCGAAACGCGGCGGATCGGAGTGCATCTCGGCACCGCTGGCGGATGCTGGACGGCGGTCGATCGCGCCGTCGAGATCGGCGCCAATACCTTCCAGATCTTCTCCTCCAGCCCGCGCATGTGGCGCGCCTCGGCGATAAAACCCGCAGACGCGGCCAAGATGCGCGAGTTGCGCGCCCAGTTTGACGTTGGGCCGGTGGCCATCCACGCCAGCTATCTCATCAACGTCTGCAGCCAGACCGAAACCGTGCGCGTGAACTCCGTTGCGGCGTTTCGCGGAGAGGTCGAGCGCGCCCTGGCTCTTGGCGCGGAGTTCCTCGTCCTCCATCCAGGAAGCTGGAAGGGGCTCACCCGCGAGGAGGGCCTGCGCCTGGCCGCGCAGTCTATCGAGAGCGCCGTCGCAGGAATCGACTTCGCAGGGAAGGACTTCAACATTCTGATCGAGAACACGGCGGGCGCGGAGTTCTCTCTCGGCGGAAAGCTGGAGCAGGTCGCCGAGTTGGTCGAGCGCCTGCGCCCCTGCGCGCCGGTCGCCGTCTGCCTCGACACCTGCCACATCCACGTCGCCGGCTACGACATCGTCTCCGACGCGGGCTACGACGACACCATGCAGCAGGTCGGCGCAACCCTCGGCTTCGACACGGTGCGCGTCTGGCACTGCAACGACGCCAAGGCCGCGTTCGCCTCCAAGCTCGACCGCCACCAGCACATCGGCGAAGGCACCATCGGCGCGGCGGCGTTCAAGCGGCTGCTGCACGACGCGCGCTTTGCCCACTGCGCCTTCATCGCCGAAACCCCGGTCGACGCCCCCGGCGACGAGGCCCGCAACGTCGCCACCCTCAAGGCCCTGGCCGCAAGCTAATATTTATTTCATTTGCATTCCGTTGTGTAGGGCAGAAAAATACTGGCGAAGAGGAATATTTATGCGGATGCGTTCTGTGTTCTGTGCAGTGTCATTAACTATTCTGGCAGCAATATCGGTATGGGCGCAGACGCCCGCTGCGTCGAGCGACATTCCAAAACCCTTATCTATACATTTTTCCGGGCCACCTCCATTTGGGTCGAATTATGGGGCCACGTTGGCCAAGTCCGCTGTCAAGGGACAGCCGTACAGCCTGATAGAGACGACAACCCATGTAACGACGCTTCCCGATGGAACGTCGAAGACAACGGTATTGGTAAAACATCAGATGCGCGACGCTGACGGTCGCGTACGATGGGAGATCGGTGATACGGGGGTATTCTTCTCGTTGACTGATCCAGTCGCGTATTTCATAGCAACGGTGCTCCCACTTAACAAGTCGGCGATAGTCACCCAGTTTTCTGCGCCAAAACAACCGAGCGCCGAGGAGGAGGCCAAAGTCGCTGAGCTTCGTGCGAAGCAAGCAGCGTACCGGAAGGAGCATCCTTCGCCAGACATGGAAGAGCTGCCGGGAAAGATGGTTGCAGGAGTTTATGCGGTTGGAGAGCGCCAGACACAGATAATCCAAGGCGTTCAAGTGGTGACGGAGAGGTGGACTTCGCCTGACCTCAAGATTGTGGTGGGCAGTACGAGCGACGACCCGCGCCCGCAGATGGGCAAGATCACTACGGTTGTAACGGACCTGAAGCTCGGAGCACCGGACCCGAAGCTGTTCGAGATTCCGACTGACTATACGGTGCAGGAGAAGCAGCCGTAGTGGATACTGCTGAGAAGTAAGTCGGACTGACGCGCTTACGTCCGACTTCTTTACAATCATTAATATGGAAGAGTCAGCACAGAGCACGAGCGAAGAGCAGCAGCGGTATAACCCCGCGGAGATTGAACCGAAGTGGCAGGCGCGCTGGGACGCCGATCCGGCGCTCTATGCCGCCGAGGGCCACGACTGCGGCAAGCCTAAGTTCTATTGCCTGGAGATGCTGCCCTATCCCAGCGGCCAGTTGCACATGGGCCATGTGCGCAACTACGCCATCGGCGACGCGCTGGCCCGCTTCATGTGGATGCGCGGCTCGAACGTGCTGCACCCCATGGGCTGGGACTCCTTCGGCCTTCCCGCCGAGAACGCCGCGCTGAAGAACAACACGCCGCCCGCCGAGTGGACGCTGGCAAATATAGCTGCGATGCGGCGGCAGATGCGGCGCATGGGCCTCAGCTACGACTGGGCCACCGAAGTCACCACCTGCCTGCCCGAGTACTACCGCTGGAACCAGTGGTTCTTTTTGAAGATGTTCAACGCGGGCCTCGCCTACCGCAAGAAGAGCAAGGTCAACTGGTGTCCCCAGTGCCAGACCGTGCTGGCCAACGAGCAGGTGGTCGATGGCCGCTGCTGGCGCCACGATGACACGCCGGTTGAGCAGCGCGACCTGACCCAGTGGTTCCTGCGCATCACAAAATATGCGGACGAACTGCTGAGCGGCCTCGACAAGATGGACGGCTGGCCGGAGAAGGTCCGCACCATGCAGCGCAACTGGATCGGCCGCAGCGAAGGCGCGCTGGTGGATTTTGCGGTTGCAGCAAGTCAGCAGGCCGCGGAGAAGATCACGGTCTTCACCACGCGCGTGGACACCATCTTCGGCGCCACCAGCGTGCAGCTTGCGCCGGAGCACGCCGTGGCGAAGAGTTTTGCTGCCGGCAATCCGCGGTTGGCCGCGCAGATCGACGAGATGCTGGCGCAGCAGAAGGACGCGCGCGAGGCGGGCGACCTCAGTGCGATTGAAAAACACGGCGTCGATACGGGAAAATTCGCAGTCAACCCATTCAACGGCGAACTTGTGCCGATATGGGTTGCAAATTATATTTTGGCTGACTACGGCACCGGCGCCATCATGAGCGTACCCGCGCACGACGAGCGCGACTTCGAATTCGCCAATAAATACGGCCTTCCCGTGCGCCGCGTAATTGTGCCGAATGGACAGAAGCAAAATACGGAGATTCTGGGCTTCGCCCAGAATGACGGCGCTTCTGAGGGGACTCTGCCGTATACGGCCGAAGACGACTCTTCGCTGGCCGATTCCGGCCAATGGACGGGACAACCGTGCGTCGAAGCGCAGCAAAAGATGGCCGCCTTCGCCAGGGAAAATGGATTTGGCACAGCAACGGTTACATATCGCCTGAAGGACTGGGGCGTCAGCCGCCAGCGCTACTGGGGCACGCCGATTCCAATGGTCTATTGCGCAAATGGCCACGCGGGAATCGAGCCGGGCGGAGTGGTCCCGCTGCCCGAGAGCGCGCTTCCGGTGCTGCTTCCCGCGCAGGTGGAGATCACGCAGCAGGGTGGCTCGCCGCTGGGGCGCGTCGCGGAGTTCGTCAACACCGCCTGCCCGGTCTGCGGTGGCCCGGCGCGGCGCGAGACCGACACTATGGACACCTTCGTCGATTCGAGCTGGTACTTCTACCGCTACACCGACGCGAAGAATGCGGCTGCGCCCTTCGATTCGGCGAAGGCCAACTATTGGTTCCCCATCGACCAGTACATCGGCGGCGTGGAGCACGCCATCCTGCACCTGATCTATTCGCGCTTCTGGACGCGTGTGATGCGCGATCTCGGTTTGATCAACAATGACGAGCCCGCAGCGCGCCTCTTCACCCAGGGCATGGTGATCAAGGACGGCGCGAAGATGTCCAAGTCGAAGGGCAACGTCGTCTCGCCCGACCTGATGATCGAGCGCTACGGCGCGGACGCGACGCGCATGTACGCGCTGTTTGCCGCGCCGCCCGACCGCGATCTGGAGTGGCAGGAGGACGGCGTCGCCGGCATCAGCCGCTTCCTCGGCCGCGTCTATCGGCTGACGACGAAGTACAGCGAGCCAGCGAGTCGGCGAGTCAGCGAGACAACTGCGCAAGCCACTCAGTGCGCGGCTGAGGCGAAGCTCCTGCGCACATTGCATCAGACCATCGCCAAGATCACCGATGACTTCAGCGGGCGCTGGCACTTCAACACCTGCATCGCCGCCATCATGATTCTGGTCAATGAAATTGCAGCGGCAGAGCCGTTGATGGAGGAAGGAAAAATCTCCGGCCCAGCCATTGCCGAGGTCTTCCGCACACTCACGCTGCTGCTCGCGCCCTTCGCGCCATTTCTCGCGGCGGAGCTGTGGGAGCAGCTTGGCGGCCAGGGCGCGGTCTTCCGCGTCGCGTGGCCGGTGGCCGATGCGGAGCTTGCGCGCGAGGCCGAGATCGAAATCCCCGTGCAGGTCAACGGCAAACTTGCGAACGTTGTCACCCTGCCCGCGGGCAGCGATGAGGCGACGATTCAGGCCGCGGCGCAGACCGACGCCAAAGTCGCCGCGCGGATTGCGGCGAAGACCGTGGTCAAGGTGATCGTGGTGCCGGGCAAGCTCGTCAACATCGTGGTGAGGTAGATGACACTCGACCGCTACCCGCCGCTTCGCGGGACGCAGTCGTTCGTGCATGCGCTTGTGGCCTGTTGGAAGCGGCCTTCGCTGACCGCGTTGGAGGTCCTGTGGCGCTGGGCGTTTGGCGTCCCTGCGTTAGTGTTGCTGTCTTACCAGGCGCTCGGCGTCTGGCGCACCGCGCAGGTCGAACCAACGGCGCTGCGGCAGATCTCGCTGCTCGAGCCGATGAGCGCCGCCGCGACGCTGGCGCAGGCGTCCATGCTGCTGCTGCCGCCGGTCCTGCGCGTGGCCGAGTGGCTTGCGCCGCTGCTGCTGGTTGCATGGATCATCGTCTCCTCGTTTGGCCGCGTCGCGGTGCTGCGCCGCTGCGATGCGCAACTTCATGCGCGGCCCATCACGCTGATGCTGCTGCAGGTGGCGCGCATGGCGGTGTTGCTGGGCGGCTTTGCGCTGTGGTTCGCCTGCCTACAGGCGTCTGCGGCCGTTGCGGTGAATGTGCCGATCGCCGCGGGCCACGAGCCAAACCTGGTGCTCTACTGCGCAATTGTCATCGTTGCGACGCTGGGAATGTTTACCCTGTGGGCGGTTGTCAGTTGGGTGTTCTCGGTCGCTCCGCTGCTTGCAATGCTCGGCAATCTGGGCGCGGGCGCCAGCCTGGCGGGTGCCTTTCGGCTTGGGGCGCTGCGCTCCAGGCTGGTCGAGATCAACCTGGTGATGGGCATCGTCAAGATCGCTCTGATCGTTCTCGCAATGGTGGTTTCGGCGTGTCCTCTGCCGTTCGAGAGCGTGGCGACTCCGCAGTTCATGCTGTGCTGGTATGCCGTGGTCACCGTCCTCTATCTCATTGCATCGGATTTTTTCCACGTCGTGCGCCTGGCGACGTACCTCGAACTCTGGAAGTCCAGCGGCAATGCCGCTCTGCAAAATCATTCTTGATAAAAGCCCCCCGCAGGCATATTCCCAAGCATCCATCGGCTCTGCTAGCATGGCGTCGCCATGAAAACCTTCGACTCCGCCCGCCGCGATCTTCTCCGACTCAGCAGCATGGGTCTTGCCGCCACCGCCGTAACCTCCATCCCCGCGTTTGCTGCGTCCAAAAAACCAGCCGCTGCACCGGCCCTCTCGCCACTACTCTTCGACGTGCGCGCATTCGGCGCCACGGGCGACAGCAAGACCATTGATTCGCCCGCCATCAACAAGGCCATTGAAGCCGCTGCTGCCGCTGGCGGTGGCACCGTCTTCTTTCCCGCGGGGAATTATCTCTCGTTCTCCATTCGCCTGAAGAGCCACGTCGATCTGTATCTCTCGCAGGGTTGCGCCATCATCGCCGCCGACTCGCCCAAGCCCGGCGAGACCACCGGAACCATGGGTGGCACCTACGACGCCGCCGAGCCCAAGAACGCCTACGACGCCTTCCAGGACTACGGCCACAACCACTGGCACAACTCGCTGCTGTGGGGCGAAGGCATCAGCGACTTCTCCATCACCGGCCCCGGCCTCATCTGGGGCAAGGGGCTCAGCTTCGGCGCCGGCCCTGGACGTCCCCCCGCCGGCTCGGGCGCATCCGGTCCCGGCTTCGGTCCCGGCCGGCCCGACGCACCCAGCGGCGCTGGCGCACCCGGCGCAGCTAGACCCGGCGGAGCAGGCGCAGGCGCGGCTGCCGCACAGGGAGGAGCAGCCGCACCCGGCGCACCCGGCGCGGCCAGACCCGGAGGAGCGGGTGGATTTGGCGGAGGGGCGCGTCCCGGCCGCGGCAACTACACCCAGTTCCAGGCGGAGCAGCCCGGCGTCGGCAACAAGGCCATCGCGCTGAAGAACTGCCGCAACGTCAACCTGCGCGACTTCTCCATCCTCAAGGGTGGCCACTTCGGCATCCTGGTCACCGGCGTGGACAACCTCACCATCGACAATCTGAAGATCGACACCGACCGCGATGGCATGGACATCGACTGCTGCAAGAACGTGCGCGTCTCCAACTGCACGGTCAACTCGCCGTGGGACGACGCCATCGTTCCCAAGTCCAGCTTCGCCCTCGGCTACAACCGGCCCTGCGAGAACATGAACATCACCAACTGCTTCGTCTCCGGCTGCTACCAGCTTGGCACAGTGCTCGACGGCACATGGAAGAAGTTCACGATGGAGGCCGATCACAAGCTCGGCGGCACGGGGCGGATCAAGCTGGGCACCGAGTCCAACGGCGGGTTCATCAACATCGCCATCTCCAACTGCGTCTTCGAGGGCTGCCAGGGCCTGGCGCTGGAGACGGTCGACGGCGCGCTGCTGGAAGATGTTGCCGTCACCAACATCACCATGCGCGACATCATCAGCTGCCCCATCTACCTGCGCCTCGGCGCGCGCCTGCGCGGGCCGAAGGGCGCTGCTGGAACAGACCAGAGCACGGTAGTTGGAACGCTGAAGCGCGTGCTGCTCTCCAACATCGCCTGCCACAATACCGTCTCCAGGTTCGGCTCCAACATTACCGGCATCCCCGGGTTTCCCGTCGAAGACCTCAAGATCTCCGATGTCTACGTCGAGTGCGTTGGCGGAGGCACTGCCGATCAGGTCAAGATCGATGTTCCGGAGAAGGAGAACGGATACCCCGAGCCGGGATTGCTGGGTCCGCTGCCCACCTACGGCTTCTACTTCCGCCACGTCAACCGGCTGGAGATGAGCCACGTCGAGGTCGCGCCTGTCGCGCCCGACGCCCGTCCCGCCGTTTATCTCGACGACGTACACCGCGCGGACTTCTTCGCCATCACCGCGCCCAGCACGCCGCCCGCCTTCTCCTTCAACAAGTCCACCGACATCCGGGTGATGTGTAGCCGTGCCGCGCCGGATTCCACTACTGCGTAGGGCGATGTATGCCGTAATTCACCGGGTTCTACGCATAGCCTGTTAACATAGCCATGTGTGCAAAGCGCAGGCCACGATGGCCTGTGCTCAAAAGGCGGGCGCGGATTGCTCTATTGGCTGCTCTATCAGAAGCTGTTTCCATACTTCAGGGTCTTCCGGATCTTCCGGTATCTGACCTTTCGCACGGTCTTTGCCAGCCTCACGGCGCTGCTGATCGGCATGTTGATCGGGCCGTACGTCATTGAGAAGCTGCGCGAGTTCCAGATCGGCCAGTACGTGCGCGACGACGGCCCCGAGACCCACCTCAAGAAGGGCGGCACGCCCACCATGGGCGGTGTGCTCATCTGCATCTCGATCCTCATTCCCACGCTGCTCTGGGCCGATCTCTCCAACCCCTACGTCTGGGTGGTGATGATCTCCACGCTTGCGTTCGGCGGCATCGGCTTTGCCGACGACTACATCAAAGTCGTGCGCAAGCAGAGCAAGGGGCTCACCTTCTGGCAGAAGATCGGCCTGCAGTTCGCGGCCAGCGCCGCAGTCGCCGCCACTCTGGTGCGCCTGGACGTGCGCGGCAGCTACTCCACGCGCCTGATGGTCCCCTTCGCCAAGAACTTCCGCCCGGACCTGGTCTGGCGGTGGATGGGCCACGTCCCGCACGCGCACTGGCTGGCGTATCTTCCCTTCGTCCTCTTCGTGATGCTGGTCATCACGCTCACCAGCAACGCGGTGAACCTGACGGACGGCCTCGACGGCCTGGCCATCGGGTGCACCATCATTGCCGCAGGCGCCTTGGCCGTGCTCACCTACGTTTCCGGCCACGTCGTCTTCGCGGACTACCTTGAGCTGCAGCGGATGCCGCTGGTCAGCGAGCTGACCGTCTTCTGCGGGGCGATGGTGGGCGCTTCCATCGGCTTCCTCTGGTACAACGCCCACCCCGCCGAGGTCTTCATGGGCGACGTCGGCTCACTCGCCCTGGGCGGCGCCATCGGCACCGTCGCGGTCATCATCAAGCAGGAGCTGCTGCTGCCCTTCATCGGCGGCGTCTTCATCCTGGAGGCCGCCAGCGTCATCCTTCAGGTCGGCAGCTACAAGCTGCGCAGCGGCAAGCGCATCTTCAGGATGGCGCCGCTGCACCACCACTTCGAGTTGCTCGGCTGGAGCGAGTCCAAGGTCATCGTCCGCTTCTGGATCATGGCGCTGGTCTTCGCCCTCTTCGCATTGACCACGCTAAAGCTCAGGTAAGCCGCAGGGCGAATACTTAGCACCGATTTACACCGATGAATCGATCAAAGACAAAAGGCTAGATTGGCTGGTTGTGATTTGTGTTCGATACCATGGACGCTCGATAGGAGAACGAGAACAATGGGTCATCACTTCGCAGTATTGATTCAGATTTTTATCTTCACAGCAATAGCTGGAACCTATCTTTTCTTTCGACCAACACGTATTTTGCTCACAGCGGATTCGCTTGTGATCCACTCCGCGCACAAGGACGATGTGTATGACCGGAAGAGTCTGGTCTATAGACGGCCCGTGGAGAAGGCGACCTGGAGCAGAGGGCTTTGCCGGGAGTTTGGCATTGGATGGCCCTTCCCATTGGCCGGTAAATTTTCTAGCCCAGCTTTTGGAGAGATTGTGATTGCATCGATAACTCAACCAAATATTTTGCATGAGTTGTGGGACGGAGAGAAGACGCTCCTGCTGCAACTCTCCGAGGACCAGGTCAAAGAACTTCAATCGCCTCGTCCAACGGAAGAAAGCTAAGAAACAATGGATCTGAAGAATAAACGCGTGTTGGTGGTTGGCTTGGGCAAGTCAGGAAAGTCGGCGGCGTTATTTCTGCGCGCGCTCGGAGCGCAGGTCACGGTCTCGGACTCGCGCAGCGCGGAGGCTCTCGCCGGGGAGATTCCCGCGCTGCTCGATGCCGGAATCATGGTCGAAACCGGCGGCCACGGCCTGCTCACCTTCCGCCGCCAGGACCTCATCGTCGTCTCGCCCGGCGTACCCTACGACACGCCGGAGCTGAAGCAGATTCGCGCCTTCGGGCCTGCCGGGCCTCTGATTATCGGCGAGCTGGAACTGGCCAGCCGCTTCCTCCAGGGCCAGATCGTCGCCATCACCGGCTCCAACGGCAAGACCACCACGACCGCCCTGCTGGGCAAGATCTTCGCCGACGCGGGCAGGCCAACGCTGGTCGGGGGCAACATCGGCACGCCGGTGATCGACCTCATCGCGCAGAGCACGCCGCAAACGGTCAGCGTGCTGGAGGTCTCCAGCTTCCAGTTGGAGACGGTGGTGGAGTTCCGCCCGCACATCGGCGTGGTGCTGAACATTACGCAGGACCACCTCGACCGGCATGGCACCTTCGAGAACTACGCCGCCATGAAGGCCCGCATCACATCGCAGCAGACCGCCGACGATTTCTTCGTCCTCAACGCCGAAGACAAGCCGACCCAGATGCTTGCCGCGCGAACCAAGGCCCAGGTCTTCTGGTTCAGCGGGCGGCGCGCGATCAAGCAGGGCGCATTTGTGCATGGCGAGAGCGTGGTCTTCCTTCCGCGCGAGGGTGCGAGGCCGGAGCCGGTGATGCCGTTGGCGGAGATTCCGCTGAAGGGCGCGCACAATGTGGAGAATGTCCTCGCGGCTGTCTGCGCGGCGCGGCTGGGCGGAGTTGCGGCGGAATCGATTCGCGCTTCGGTCGCCGGCTTCAAGGCCGTCGAGCACCGCCTGGAGTTTGTTGCCACCGTGCGCGGCGTCGCGTTCTACAACGACTCCAAGGCCACCAACGTGGACGCGACAAAAAAGGCCCTGGAGGCCTTCCCCGGCGGCGTTCATCTGATTCTTGGGGGAAAGGACAAGAACTCCGACTACACCGAGCTGGCCGATCTGCTTCGCGCCCGCGTCAAAATTGTTTACACAATTGGTTCGGCGGCGGAGAAGATCGAGCGCCATCTGGCGGGAGTCGTCAAGATAGTCTCAGCGGGCACGCTGGATGCAGCCGTGCGCCAGGCCGCGCAGAATGCTGTGCCCGGCGATGTGGTGTTGCTTGCGCCGGCCTGCGCGAGCTTCGACCAGTTCACAGGGTACGAGCAGCGCGGACGGGTCTTCAAGGATCTGGTGCAGGGCCTTGCGGGCGGTTCAGTTTAAGCAGGGAAGCGGGCGGAATGGCAAAGCGCGTAGGCGTCGACAAATGGCTGTTCGGCACCGTGCTGCTGCTGGTGCTCTTCGGGCTGGTGATGGTCTTCTCCGCCTCGGCCGTGATGTCGCAGGCAGAGTCGGGCTCGCCCTATAAGTATGTCGCCAAGCAGGGAATGTACGCCATCTTCGGGATGGTGGCGCTCTTCGCGCTGATGCGCGTGGACTACCGCCGCTATAACAGCTATCCCTTTGTCGGCTGCGCGGTCGCGCTCACTACCATGCTTCTGGTGGCCGTCTTCGCCATGCCCGCGCTGAACCATACGCATCGCTGGTTCCGGCTGGGCAGCTTCTTCACCTTCCAGCCGTCGGAGCTGGCAAAGCCCGTGCTGGTACTCTTTCTCGCGTACTTCCTGCAGACGCGCATCCACGCCATGGACGACTGGAAGGGGACCATCCTGCGCGCGGCCCTGCCTCCGCTGGTGTTCATCGGCCTCATCCTGAAGGAGCCGGACCTGGGCACCGCGCTGGTCTGCGCCGCTGTCGCCATGGCCATGCTCTATCTCGCCGGAATGCAGGTGAAGTGGATCGGCGTGGGCCTGCTCGCCTCTTCGCCGGTGCTCTACTACATGCTCTGGATGGTCCCCTTTCGCCGCGCGCGCATGGAGATATTCTTCCACCCCGAGCTTGACCCTCTGGGCAAGGGCTTCCACATCACGCAGTCGCTCATCGCGGTGGGCACCGGCGGCATCAGCGGGCTGGGCCTGATGGAGGGCCGGCAGAAGCTCTACTTCCTGCCCGAGGCCTGGACCGACTTCATCTTCGCCAACATCTCCGAGGAGCTGGGCCTGCTGGGCGCGCTGGCATTGGTTGCGCTCTTCTGCGTCCTCGGCTATCGCGGGTTGCGCGCCGCGTTCCTCTCCACCGATCCCTTTGCGCGCTTTCTGGCCTTTGGGCTCACCTCTGCGGTGCTCATCCAGGCCTTCTTCAATATCAGCGTCGCCATTGCTCTGGTTCCCACCAAGGGGATCACGCTGCCGTTCATCTCCTTCGGCGGAACGTCGCTCTTCTTCACCCTGGCCGGAATGGGTGTGCTGTTGAATATTACGCGTGAGATCGATTGAAGAGTCAGGTTCAAGGTTCGAGGTTCGAGGTTCGAGAGGTATGAACACGCTACGGGTATTGATCGCAGGCGGAGGCACCGGCGGCCATGTAGTTCCCGCGCTGGCCATTGCGCGCGAGTTGCGCGACGCGCACGCCGCCGAGGTGCGCTTTGTGGGCACGGCGCGAGGGCTGGAGACGCGCCTTGTCCCGGAGGCGGGCTTCCGGCTCGATCTGGTGCGCTCCGGCCAGTTGAAGAATGTAAGCCTGGCCACGCGCCTGCGCACCGCGATCGATCTTCCGCTGGGCGTGATGGAGTGCGTTCGCCTGCTGCGCGAGTTTCGCCCGCAGGTCGTCGTCGGCGTGGGTGGCTACGCCAGCGGCCCGGGAATGTTTGCGGCGATCTTGTTGCGCCTGCCCACGCTGTCATTTGAGCCCAACGCCGTTCCAGGGTTGGCGAACCGGCTGGTCGGCCGATGGGTGAGCGCGGCAGCGGTGAACTTCGCACAGACCCTGCGCTACTTCCGCAATGCGCGCGTCACCGGGATTCCCGTGCGCGCTGATTTTTTTGCGATTGCGCCGAAGGACGCCGCCGCGCCGCCGCGTCTTCTGGTCTTTGGCGGCAGCCAGGGCGCGCGCGTTCTGAACGAGGCAATGCCGAAGATTGCGCCGCGTCTGCTCGATCAGTTTGCCGATCTTGAGATTGTGCATCAGGCGGGCGCGCGCCACGCAGAATCTACGGCTGAGGCCTATGCGCGCGCCGGCGTGGCTGGCCAGCAGCGCGTCCGCGTGCAGCCGTATCTGGACCAGATGCCGCGCGAGTTTGCCGCCGCCGATCTGCTCCTCTGCCGCAGCGGCGCCAGCACCATGGCGGAGCTTGGCGCTGCAGGCAGGGCTTCGCTTCTGGTGCCGTTTGCGCTGGCCGCCGACGACCACCAGCGGCGCAACGCAGAGGTCTTCCTCCAGGCCGGCGCGGCACGCATGTTGACCGAGGCAGAGCTGCTGGCCGGTCCCGAGCGCCTGTTGGATGAGCTTGCGCGCCTGCTCGCAGATCCCGAGGAACTGCGAGCGATGGGCGAGCGCGCACGCACGCTGGCGCGGCCAGACGCGGCGCGCCAGATCGCATCGATGATCGAGAAACTCGCGCGTCGGAGTTGATTGCGTGAGCTTTCGACATTCAACAAAACAAGGGCTGAGGATTTTTTCCCTCAGCCCTTGGTGATTCAGGTCGGTTCTGTTGTTTACCGATGTCCGCCACCGCCACCGCCGCGTCCACCGCCGCCGCCACTGGCGCGAGCGCCGCCGCCGGAGTTGGAGCGTGCGCCTCCGCCATAGCTGCCGCCACCGGAGTTGGAGCGTGCGCCCCCGCCGTAGCTGCCGCCACCGGAGTAACTGCGTGCGGCTGGAGCGCTGGAGTNNGTAGCCGCGTGCGGCTGGAGCGCCGGAGTAGCCGCGTGCGGCCGGGGCGCCGGAGTAACCGCGTGCAGCTGGAGCGCCGGAGTAGCCGCGTGCTCCGCTGCTATAGGCGGATGCGCCGCGACTGCCAACGGTGCGACCGTTGATGCCAGCGCCGCGATTTGCCGCGCCGTTGCCCATGCCGCCGCGATTGGAGACTCCACCGCGGGAGAAGCTCTGTCCACCGCCGGCACGTCCATTGAAGCCGCCGTATGCCTGGTTATAGGAGTGTCCGTAGTTGCCGCCCATGTTGTTGTAGGCGCGGTTCCCGTAGAAGCGTCCGCCACCCCAGTAGCCGCCATAGAAGCCTCTGCCGAAGTAGCCGAAGCCGTAGTTGATGCCACCATAGAAGCCAATGCCGAGGCCCCAGTAGCCGGGGTTCCACATGTAATCGCCGAATCCGAAGCCCCAGTAGCCCGGGGTCCACAGCGCGTTGACGTAGGGCGGCTCGACCCAGGCACCATCCACCCAGTAGTATCCGCCTGGCCCGTAGGCCCAGTAGCCGGGAGTCCACATGTAGCCATCGCCCGGGGCCTGCGGCTGGTCGTAGTCCGGGATCGCCGGGGGAGCAGCAGGCGCTGTGACAGGCCCCTGCCCCTGTGTAGCCTGGTCAGTTTCCTGTGCATAGGCCGCTACAGTGGTCATCGCAAACACTGCGGCGATCGCCGCCGCCAGTACCGCGCCCTGAAAAACTCGCATGATCTTCATACTGAGCCTTGTCCTGCCCATCCTTCGCTTGCCCGGTCGAGCTTTCAAACGGCGGGTTGCGCGGATTGCAGTGACTTGAGTCCATCCGATCCGCTCCGTCAGCCTGCTCGGAACCGCTCGTCTGAACTCCTATTGAATTAGACACAAGATACGCCATTTGGTTGCGCTCCGCGAACGCGGATTCCGCATGGCAAGAAAGCGCAAGTCTGCCCCGGCTTGGTAGAGTAAAGGAATGAATGACAATGCGGATTTGACGGCCCTGCCTGCCGGGTTCCAGTGGGGAGCGGTGCGCGCGGGAATCAAGGCCAGCGGCAACCTGGACCTGGCAATCGCTGTGGCGCGCGACGCAGGCGGAGCGGTTAGCGCGGCGGTTGGCGCGGCCATGTTCACCACCAACCGCGTGGTTGCTGCCCCGGTGACGGTGGGCCGGCGGCATCTCGCGGCCACCGGCGGTCGCGTCGCGGCGGTGCTGGTCAACTCCGGCAACGCCAACTGCGCCAACGGCGAGCCGGGCATCGAGGGCTGCGTGGCCACCTGCGTGGCCGCTGCGGAGAGCTTCGGGTGCATCTTCGACGAGGTCTTTCCCTCCTCCACCGGAATCATCGGCGTGCCTTTTCCCGCGGAGAAAGTCGTCGCCGCAATGCCCGAGCTGAAGGTCTCGGTGGGCAGCACGGAGCGGCACGCGGAGGCCTTTGTGCGCGCCATGATGACCACCGATACGCGCGTCAAGATGGCCCGCACGGTGGTCCCCGTTGCCGCTCCGCTCGATGCTTCTCAACCGGAGAGCAACACCGCCGAGGTGCGCATCTGGGGCGCGGCCAAGGGCGCGGGAATGATCCATCCGCAACTGAGCGCGCCCGCCGGGCCGCCGCACGCCACCATGCTGGTCTATCTCTTCACCGATGTCGCGGCCTGCGCGGAGCACTTGCAGGCGGCGCTGGCCGCGGCGGTCAAGCCGAGCTTCAACTGCATCTCCATCGACGGCGACACATCGACCAACGACACGGTGCTGCTGCTGGCCAGCGGCGCGAGCGGGTTGCCGCTGCGCGGCGATCTGGTTCCGAAGTTCGACGCGGCCCTGGGCGAGGTCTGCCGCTCGCTTGCCCGCCAGATTGTCGCCGACGGCGAGGGCGTGGGCCACGCCGTCACCCTCGACATTCGCGGCGCGGCGTCTGCGGCGGATGCCAAGCTAGTCGCCAAGGCCATCGCGCACAGCCCACTGTGCAAGACCTCCTGGTCCAGCGCGGACCCCAACTGGGGGCGTCTTCTGGCGGCGGCGGGCTACAGCGGCGCCACATTCGATCCCGCGCGCGCGCGCATCTGGATCGGCGATCAGCCGGTCTTCGAGTACGGAGTGCGCGCGCCGGCCTTCGACGAGGCCGCCGCCCACCAGGCAATGACGCAGCCCGAGTACACCATCACCATCGACCTCGGTGCGGGCAAGGGCGAGTGCCTCTTTCTCACTTGCGACCTCACCGTGGAGTACGTGCGCATCAACGCCGACTACTCAACATAAGTGCGCGGCACGGTGCGCGCGCCCGCGAACAGCAGCGCCGTTGCCGCCAGCATCGACACCAGCGTCAGCCCGAGGCCGGTGCTCAGCGTCGTGCGGTCGCTCACCATTCCGATCAGCCGCGGCGAGGGCGTATCGCCCAGCGCGTGGATCAGAAACAGCTCCACGGCGATGGCCGTAGCGCGAACCGTGGCCGGAACGGCGTTGACAATCGCCGCGTTCAGCGGGCCGGTGGACAAAAAGATTGAAAACATCGCCAGCGCCAGCGCGGGCAGCATCGTGGCGCGCGGGCCGAAGAAGCAGACCACTCCAAACGGCACCGTAATCAGTGCCGACCACGCCGACACCAGGTAGAGCGCGCGGTTGTTTGTGCGCAGCCAGCGTTGCGCCATCCATCCGCCGACGGCTGTGCCGCCCAGTCCCGCGCCCGCCGTAATCCCGCCCAGCGTGAGTCCGACCGTGTCGGGCGAGAAGCCCGCGCGCTGCAGAAAGCTGGGCATCCACGCCGAAATTCCGCCCATCGAAAAGGTGGTCATTGCCATGCCCAGCGTCGCGTAGAGATACGGCGCGTTGCGCGCCAGCGAGATTGCCTGCGCCCTGTGCTGGCGCCCTGATGGCTTCGCGTCCAATGCGCCGCGCGCTGGCTCGCGCAGAAAGATCAGAATCAACACGGCGATCAGGAATCCCGGCACGGCCGAGACGTAGAACGGCATCCGCCAGCCCCAGCGCGCGCCCACCATCTCGGCGATGAGGTAGCCCAGCGCCGCGCCCACCGGAATCGCGGTGTAGAAGATGGTGAGGATGCGGTTGCGGTCCTCTGCCGGATAGAAATCGGCCAGCAGCGCGGGCGCATAGATGCCGAAGCTGGCCTCGCCGATGCCCAGGATGGCGTGGCGCAGCAGCAGCGAATCGAAAGCATGCACCGTGCCGGTCAGCACGTTGACCGCGGAGATCATCAGCGCGCACGCGACGATCAGCGGCTTGCGCGGCAATCGGTCGCCCAGCCATCCGGTCAGCGGCGCGGCCAGCATGTAGGTGACGAAGAACCAAAGGGTGAGCGATCCCAGCGCCGCGTCCGACACGTGGAACTCGTGCTTCACCTGCTCCTGCACGCCGGGCAGGATGTAGCGGTCGATGTAGTTGACGAAGTTCAGCGCGGTCAGCAGGACCAGCGCGGTCGCCGCTCCCGCCACCGAGGGCAGGCGGCGCGCAGTGTGCGTCAGATTGGGCGGCGGCTCTTGCATCTCTGGCGAGAATAGCAGGCGGCAACTCAGCTCGCCGCGCCTACTTCCCCTTCGGCCTCGGGTAGCTCGCTTCCACAACCGTCGAGATGCCCCCACGTGGGCGGAAGTCGCCGGTGACCCTGGCCCAGACCGGGTGACATGCCTTGACCACGTCGTCCAGCACCTGGTTGACGATGTTCTCCTGGAAGATGCCCAGGTTGCGGTAGGTGAAGAGATATTCCTTGAGCGATTTCAACTCCAGGCACAGCTTGCGCGGCATGTAGCGGATGGTGAGGTGGCCGAAGTCGGGCAGTCCGGTCTTGGGGCACACCGATGTGAACTCCGGGTCATCAACCACGATTTCGTAGCCGCGGAACTGGTTGGCCCAGGTGTCGATGGAGGGAAACTTCGCGTCCAGCCCGGCGGCGGCGTGCGTGTCGGTATAGCCTGTCTTCTGCGTACGCATGGGTTCTATTCTAGCCGCGTCAAGAGCGGTTTCACCGCAACTGGTATCGCGCGAGAATTATTAAAGTGGTTTTTCTTGAGGAAAAACCACGCAAACGTTCTTCGCTCCTGTAAAGACCTGCGGTGAAACCGCTCTAGTCGCGGCGGCCCAGGGTTGGGCGATCGTCGGTGGTGGAGGTTCCGCTGGTGGAGTTGGGGTCGTTGTTGGTGCCGCCGGTGCGGCGCAGGGTGGGCCCGTTGCTATTGCCCTTGTCGTTGAGCTTGCGCCGGTTCTCGATTCGCGCCAGGCGCGCCTTGACGTCGTCGAACTCGCTGGTGGTGACCATGTAGTCTGGCCGCGCGGGCAGGATGGTGGCAATCTCCTCCTCGGAGTGGGCGATGCGGTCGGGCGTCTGCGGATGGTCGGCGAAGACCTTGGCCAGCGTTCCCGGCTTGTGCTTCTCCAGCGCGTCCAGCTTCTCGAAGATCTGGATGAAGGCCTGCGGATCGTAGCCCGCCCGGTACATGTACTGCACGCCCAGCCAGTCTGCCTCCGCCTCGTACTCGCGCGAGAACTCCAGCAGGCCCATGGGGATGGCAAGCTGCGAGGCCTCGTAGACACCGTAGCCGGTCCAGCTTCCCTGGGCGAGGATCATGATCGGAATGGAGGCAATCTGGGCGAAGTTCACCTTGGTCTGCCCGCGCGCGGCGTGGTGGGCGCAGACGTGGGCGGTCTCGTGGGCCATGACGCCGGCCAGCTCGGCCTCCTCGTCGGCGGCCATAATGAGGCCGGAGTTGACGTAGAAGAACCCGCCCGGCAGCGCCATGGCGTTGATCTCGTCCGAGTCGATGATCTTGATGGTGAAGGGGACCTTGCAGTCGGAGTTCTTCACAATGTTCTGGCCGACGCGGTTGACGTACTCAACGACCACCGGATCGGTGATGAGGTGGGCGGACTTCTCGATCTCCATGGAGTACTGCTTGCCGGTGCCGATCTCCCAGTTGGTGGAGTACCAGTTGGTGACGCCGCGCGCGCCGATGTTGCGCGTGCCGATGGCGTCTACGTCGTCCTCGCTGCCCTTCTTGATATGCGGGTCGAGGTCCTCGCCGGGCGAGGGAAGAACATCGGTCTTGGCGGTGTCGGCGGTCTTGGCGACCGGCGGCTTGGATGCGGTGTCGGAGGCGGTATCAGGCTTGGCGGCGCCGGTGTCGGTCTTCGCGCTGGTGTCGTTGGGAACACCGAAGGCGGGCCGGTCCGAGCTGTTGGCGGACGGTTGGGTGGGCGTTGTGGGAGTTGCTGGCTGCGGCGCGGGCTGCGCCGTGGCCGGAGCGGTTGCCGCCGGTGCGGTCGTCGTCGAATCCGCAGGGGTGGCCGTCGATGGGGTGGTCGCAGGGGTGGTTGAGGAAGGCGCGGGTTGCTGCGCGTTCGCACTTGCGGCAGAGGCGAGCAGGGCCGCGGCCAGCAGGGTGGCGAGAGCGAAGTGGGTTCCAGGACGCATCATGTTTCTCCGCAGGGGCCGGGCTGCCTGCAAACGGACGCGGCCCCGCACCTTATTAGACGTAGTATGCGCCATTTTGTTGTGCATTGTGAGGGGCTGGCCCTGGATCT
>PLOU01000169.1 GCA_003142235.1 Granulicella sp. | reverse complement strand
GGCCCTTGCCAGACAACGGCAAGGGCAACAGCAAAACAACAACGGCAGATACGATCTATATGTCGATACGGCCTAGAAAGCCCGGGGCTAAAGCCCTTTGAATTAATTGGACTTATTCAGGGGCTGAAGCCCCCTGCTCCCTCCGAAATGCAAAAACGAGTTATTATCAGCATCCTCTTATGGGGCGCAACCCGCAGGCCCGATTGCGCGAGGTGATACTATTCTCCCGACTTTCCGAAGCTGTAGAAATCGAAGCCACGGCAGCAAAAGGAGATCGCATGACTCTGCCGCACTCGTACGGACTTGCATTGGCGCTGACGATTTTGACCATGCTCTGCTGGGGATCCTGGGCCAACGTGCTGAAGATCGCCAAGGGCTGGCGCTTTGAACTCCTCTACTACGACTACTCGATCGGAGTGGCTCTGGGCGCCGCGCTGGCTGGGCTGACCTTCGGCACATGGGGGTCGGATGGACTCCGTTTCGCGGACGATCTGACGCACGCAGGGGCCATCAATCTTCTCTGCGGCTTCGCGGGCGGGGTGATTTATAACCTCTCCAACATTCTGGTGGTGGGCGCAATCTCCGTGGCTGGAATGGGGGTCGCGTTTCCCATCGGCGTGGGGCTGGCCCTGGTGGTCGGGGTGATCTGGAACTACTTTGTCAATCCGCAAGGCAATCCGTGGCTGCTGTTCGCGGGTGTCGCCCTGGTTGTGGGGGCAATCATTGTGGACGCCATCGCCTACCGCGCGCACGCCGTCAGCCAGAGCGCCGCCGGAGACAAGACCGACGCCGCGGCGAAGCGTGCGGCCACCTGGAAAGGCATCCGGCTGAGCGTCGTCGGCGGCATCCTGATGGGGATGTTTTACCCGCTGGTTGAGATCGGCAAGTCGGGCCCGCGAGGGCTTGGCCCCTACGCGGTCGGGTTCGTGTTTGCCCTGGGCGTGCTGGCCTCGGTGTTTGTGTACAACCTCTACTTCATGCGCTTCCCGATCGCGGGCCCGCGGCTGAGGTTTGCGGATTATCTGCGCGGCAACTGGTGGGTGCATTTTCTCGGGATCGTGGGCGGCATCGTGTGGATCGCCGGATCGCTCTCGAACTTCGTGGCGGCCAGCGCCCCACGGGCGTTGCAGGTTGGGCCGGCGATCAGCTACGCCATCGGGCAGGGATCGACCATGGTGGGAGCGCTCTGGGGCGTCCTGGTGTGGCGGGAGTTCGCGGGAGGCGGAGCGAAGGTGAACCGGCTGCTTGTGCTCATGTTCCTCCTCTTTGTGGCTGGACTTGGGGTGGTCTCGATTGCGCCACTCTACGCGGCCCACTAGTGTGGTGTCCCAGAAGCTAAAAGCGTAAACGGCGGCGAAAGGTTTGAACCACGAAAAGAGCGAACTACAGAGATTCTGGAGCTTCGCTCCAGAATGACGACGGGTGAGATGGGTTAATGGTCAGAGCGATTGTGTCACGAACTTCCGGGACAGCATACTAGAACGTTCATAAAAAACTCCCTTCGAAAGGACAACGTGGAACCACTGCTTCTCGGAGTCGATGCCGGAACCAGTTCCGTGAAGGCCGTTCTTCTGGACCTTCGCGGAAACCTCTGCGCCGTCTGCCAGGCGGAGTATCCGCTGCATCACCTTCGCTCCGGGTGGGTGGAGCAGGAGCCCGAAGACTGGTGGCAGGCAACCTGCGTGGCCATTCGCGGAGCGCTGGCGAAGGTGCAGCATGGGCCGGAGCGTGTGCTGGGAATGGCCGTAAGTTCCCAGGCGCCCACTCTGCTGCCGCTGGACCGCTCCGGCCGTCCGCTTCGCCCAGCGATGATCTGGATGGACCGGCGCGCCGAAGCGGAAGCGGTCCGACTGACCGAACTGATCGGCGCGGAGGAGATCTACCGCATTACCGGTAACCGGCCCGACGCCTTTTATGTGGCTGCGCGATTGCTGTGGCTGCACGATGCCGAGCCCGAGGTCCTCAAGAAGACCTGGAAGTTCGTCCAGGTGAACGGGTATATCAACTACCGGCTCACCGGACGGGTTGCCATGGACCCGGCGCACGCCGTTCTATTGCAGATGCGCAACTACTCCACAGGCGAGTGGTCTGAAGCGCTCTGCTCCGCCTGCGGAGTTGCACCGGAGCAGTTCCCCGAGGTGATGGAGGGGCACAAGGTTCAGGGCGAGGTGGGCGCCGAGGCCGCCGAGGCCTGCGGACTGCGGGCTGGAACCCCGGTGATGGCCGGGACCGTCGACAGCCCCGCGGCGGCGCTGGAGGCTGGCGTGGCCGAGCCCGGCATCGCGGTGGAGATGACGGGGACATCGACCGTCGTCATCATTCCCAACGACCGCGGACTGACGGAGCCTGCGCTGATCGCGCTGCCGCACGCCCTGCCGGGAATGCACCTGCTGCTGGGCGCGATGGTCTCATCGGGCGGCTGCTTGCGCTGGTTTCGCGACCAGTTTGGGCAGGCGGAGATCCAGAGCGCGACCGAGGGCGGCGCGGACTCGTACGACCTGCTGACGCGGCAGGCGGAGGGGATCGAGCCGGGAAGCGGCGGGCTCATCTTCCTGCCCTACATGATGGGCGAGCGGTCGCCGCTGTGGCATAGCAACGCGCGCGGCGTCTTCTTCGGCCTGTCGCTGGCCACTCCCCGCGCGGCGCTGGTGCGCGCCATTCTGGAGGGAACGGCCTTTGCCCTGCGCCACAATGTGGAGACGGCGGCGAGCGCCGGGGCCGAGGTGCGGGAGATGCGCAGCGTGGGCGGATGCAGCCGCAGCGATCTGTGGAACCAGATCAAGGCGGACGTTCTGGGGCTGCCGCTGTTGCTGCCGCGCACTTCGGTCGGCTCTCCGTTTGGGGCTGCCATTGTGGCGGGAATGGGAGTGGGCGTGTTTCCCAACGTGCGCGAGTCGCTACAGGAGATGGTGCGTCTGGAGCGGCGGTTCGAGCCGAATCAGGCCAACCACGAGCGATACACGAAGTTCTATCGGGTCTACCGCGACATCTACGAGCACCTGAAGGGCGACTTCGATCGCTTGGCGGCGATCAACCAGTGAAGCTCATCCCGTGAACCTTCTCCAGAAGATGGATGGTGCGGGCGACCTCGGCGGCGGCGGTCTGCGGCGGCCAGTGGAGGACGGGGGCGACGATGGCGGCCAGCTCTAGGATGACGGGGCGGGTTGCCTCTCCGAGGAGGCCGATGAGGGTGCGGCGGAGGAGGATGTCGTCGAGGTGTAGGACGCGCTCGTTGCGCGCGATGAACTCGATCTCGCGGCGGGAGTAGCGGGGCAGCGAGGCGAGCGGAGAATCTACACCCGACTGCGTATTGGCATTGCCGGACTGTACATCGGCATCGCCGGCCACGAGATAGGCGGCGACGCGGTCCGCGCCGGTGCCATAGCGTTCGGTGAGCGTCAAAAGACGGGTCTGCGAGAGGCCGGCGACCTGCGGCATTCGGGGGTAGCCCTTGCCGCCGCCGATGGGGAGGTCGGCGGAGCTGCGCAGGCGGGGGCGGCCGAGGACGCGGAGGAGCTGGTCGGTGACCTGCTCGGCGAGTGCGCGGAAGGTGGTCCACTTGCCGCCGACCAGGGAGTAGATGGGGAAGTCGATGCCGTTGCCTGGAGGGAGGACGGGGAAGCTGTGGTCGCGGCTGATCTGGCCGGGGGTGAGGGCGTTGCTGCGAGGCAGCGGGCGGACGCCGCAGAAACGGAAGACGACGTGGGAGCGGTCGATGCGGATGGCGGGGAAGGCCTGCTGCATGGCATGGAGGATGTAGTCGACCTCGGAGTCGTCACAGGCAGCATCGGGATCGGTGGAGGGGATGTCGGTTGCGCCGGCGACGATCCTGCCCTGGACGGCGTAGAAGATGCAGATGCGGCCGTCGCGGTTGACGAAGTAGATCATGTCGTCGCCGGTCTCGCGGACCAGCTCGGGGTGGTCGAGGACGATGTGGGAGCCCTTGGTGCCTCCGATGAATTGGCTGGCGCGGCCGATGTCGCGGTTGGTGCCGTCGATCCACGCGCCGGTGGCGTTGATGACGATTTTGGGGCGCAGGGTGCAGGTGTCGCCGGAGAGCTCGTCGCGGAGGGTGACGCCGCCGCCGGAGGCGGACAGCAGGCGGACGTAGTTCAGCGCATGGGCGTGAGGACAGGCGTCCTCGGCGTCCTGGACCAGCTCGAGGCAGAGACGCTCCGGGTAGGTGATGCGCGCGTCGTAGTAGGTTGCGGTGCAGATGATCTCCGGGTTGAGGGAGGGGCGCAGCGCGAGGGCCTCGCGGCGGGAGCGGAACTTATGGCGGGGCAGCGGGGAGCGGCGGCCGGCGAGGAGGTCGTAGAGGGTGAGGCCGGCCTTGATGACGAGCGCTCCGCGGTCGCCCGGCTTGGTGGGCCAGCGCAGCAGATTGCGGACGGCGGGGACCATCCCGGAGGCCCAGTTGAAGATGGGGATGGTGGTGGGCAGCGGCTTGACGTAGTGGGGGGCGTTGCGGAAGAGGCGGTTGCGCTCGCGGAGAGACTCGCGGACGAGGCGAAACTCGGCGTTCTCCAGATAACGCAGGCCGCCGTGGATGACGCGCGTCATGGCGGCGCTGGTTCCGGCGCAGAAGTCGGACTTCTCGACCAGCAGGACATCGACACCCTGAAGCGCCAGTTCGTTGAAACAACCGATTCCGTTGATGCCTCCGCCGACGATGAGGACGGAGACGTTGGGGTGATCTTTAAGTGCGTTGAACTCCGGTCGCATCAGTGCCCTCGTGTCTGGGAAACTTTATCATGAACCTCGGTTTGCGAGGGGGTGTGGAACCCACCCTTTCGGCAAATTGCGCCGAAAGGATGGGGCACCCGAGCGTTTTACATCCCACCCTTCGCACAAGACGCGAAGGATGGGGCACCCGTCTAGCGGATGGGGTAGAGGGCGCGGTAGATCTCGCGGTTGCGCAGGATGGCCTGGACGTACTCCCGGGTCTCGGTGTAGGGGATGGACTCGACGAACTCCGGGACGTCCTTGTAGTCGTTGCTGGCGAGCCACTGGCGGACGGGGGTGTCGCCGGCGTTGTAGGCGGCGAGGGCGTACTCGACCTGTCCGCCGTAGCGGTCGATGGCCTGCTTGAGGTAGATGGTGCCCAGCTCGAGGTTGATGGATGGGTCGAGCAACTGGCTGGCGGAGAAGCGCTTGATGCCATGCTTCTTGGCCAGCGATTTGCCGACCGAGGGAAGCAGTTGCATGAGGCCGTAGGCGTTGGCGGGGCTGATGGCGCCGGCGTTGAACTCCGACTCCTGGCGGATGAGGGATGCGACGAGATAGGGGTCGAGGCTGTTTGCGCCGGAGTTGGCGACAAGCTCCTTCCAGTAGGGCTGCGGGAACATGAGCTGCCAGTAGATGGCGGGGACCTGGTCCATGGGGAGGGTGTAGAAGGAGATTCCGCTGTGCTTCATGGACTGAATGGCGCGGGTGAGTTCTCCGTAGGAGACGTAGAGTTCGGCCTGGGCGAGAGCACCCCACTCGGCGGAGGTGGGGCTGGCGGCGATCTCGGGTGCGATGTACTCGTTGAGCGCGGCGTTGGCGAGGAGGCGCGCCTTGATGAGGTGGGTGTCGTTCTCGGGGAGATCGCCGGTGAGCTCGGGCGCGGGAGGTTTGTTGGCGGAGTTGAGCGCGAGGGCGGGGGGGACGGCGGGCTGAGGGCCGAGGACGGCGAGGCGCTGGCGGGCGAGGTCGGCGTAGTAGTAGTCGGCGTAGACGTCCGAGAGGCGGCGGTAGTAGTTGACGGCCTGAGGGAAGTTGCGCTCCTCGTCCTCGTAGATGCGGCCTCGCCAGTAGAGCGCGGGGGGAATCTCCAGGCCACCGGGGTAGCGTACGATCTGCTCGTCCATGAGACGGGCGGCCTCGGAGTAGTTGCGGATGCGGTAGTTCATCCATGCGGCGCGCCAGTGGGCCGAGGGCGCGTAGGTGCTGGAGGGGAAGAGGCGGACGAGGGTGGAGTATTGCACGATGGCCTGCGCGGCGTCGTGCTTGAGGAGGTACATGTTGCCGCCGGAGTAGAGAGCTTCCTCGAGCCAGCGGCTGGCGGGAAAGCGGGCGATCATCTGGGCGATGAGGGCGTCGTGGGCGGCCTGGTCGCCCTCGTTGCGGGAGAGCTCGGCGAGCATGTAGAGCTTGAGCGCGGCGGTGTCGTCGTTGGTGTCGGGGAGGCGCTCGACATCGCGGCGGGTGAGGTTCTTGAGCTTGAAGTCGCAGACGGCGGCGTAGAGGGTGAGGGCGTCGCGGTCGGCGGGGGAGAGCTGGGGATTGTCGCGGCCGAGGGCGGTGTATTCGGCGGCGGCCTCGCCGTACCGCTTGGCGTTGAAGAGGGCGTCGGCGTGGGTTTTGCGCTCGGCGGCGGAGAGCGGCTGGCCCATGGCCTGCAACTGCGCGGCGGACTGCGTGGCCTCGAAGGTGAAGGGCTGGGCGGCGTAGATGGCGCGGAAGATGGGGGCGGCGTGGGCCGTGTCTCCGGTGAGTTGATAGGCGCGGGCCAGGGTGTAGCGGAAGTTGACTTGTTGCGCCTGCGGCGAGTTGGCGAGAGGAATGAGGACCTGTAGCGCTCCCTGGGGATCGTTCTGTTGCAGGTGGGCCGTGGCCAACTGCACGGGCGCGGTGGCTGCGAAGATGCTGTCGGGGTAGCGGTCGGCGAAGCGGACCAGGAAGGCGTAGGCGTCGCCGGAGTGGCCGGACTGGATGGCGGCCTGCGCGGCGAGCGAGTCGGCGTAGTCGGCGAGCGCCTCGCCGGAACGCTTTGCCTGGGTGAAGTCGGCGATGGCTTCGGGGTAGCGGTGGTCCTGCATGGAGGCGTGGCCGAGCGCGAGATAGGCCGCGGCCGCGCCCTCGCCGGGATGGGAATGCGCGTAGGTGAGGACCCCGGCGTAGGCGGCGGGCGAGCGCGTGGCGGCTAGCTGCTGGGCCATGGGACGCAACTGCGCGGAGGCGAGAAATGCCTTGGTGAGCTTGATGCTGCGCGCGGTGGGGGGCTTGTAGCGGGTGCGACGGCGGGCGGTGGGCTTTTTCTTCGATGTGGAGGATTTTTTGCTGGCGCTGGAGGTTGCGGCGGAGCGATGCGCGGAGCTGGCGGGTGTGGTCTTGGAGGGAGGATTCTTCGCGGCGGGCGCTTTTTTCGTCGCGGCGGAGGGTGAGGGCTTTGCAGTCTTCTTTGCGGCTGGCGTTGAGGCGCCAGCAGCAGAGGATTGCGCCAGCAGGGCGCTTCCCGTCAGCATCAGACAAGTGGAGACTACGGCCACACAGACCAGGGACTTTCTGAACAACATTGCTTCACGCTCCAACCATTGGCTTCGCAGCGGACCGCGGCGGACGAGGGTCGCCCGCACTCGAAGGCCACAGAGGCCACAGATCAACTGTAAGCTGCGATCCGCGTTTGTTGCGCGTGACGCAGAGAAGGGAACCAGTTGAGGCACATCTGTTCATTTGCTCTCTCGTCCCTTGATCGCGATGCGATCGAAGGACGAGAGAGTAAAAAAAAGAGCGCGCTATACGGCACGGCTAAAGCCGTGCCCTTCCGCTCAAGCTGCTATATGGCATGGGTAAAGCCATGGCCTTAAGCAAGACAAAGCAAATACGGAGATTCTGGCTGCGCCAGAATGACGATTCTTGTGGGGCTGCGCCAGAATGACGGTTCTTGATGATGCTTCACCTTGACCAGCTATCTGAATGCGCGTGGCATTGCCCGCAAGGTGGCGGCGCATTTACACTTGTGGAAGTTGCGATGAGTGAGTCCGCGCTCTGCGATCCCGCCCCAGAAAGGCAACGTTGATTTATGCAGTACAGTTGCAACTTTTGCCCATGCCAGCCATCCAATCCCAAGTCGCGGAAGAGGTCCACCCCGACGTTGCGCTGGTTGCGCGCGCGAAGAAGGGTGACACGGCGGCGTTTGAGCAGTTGGTACGGCAGTACGAACGGCAGATCTTCCGGGTAGCGCAGCACATCACGCAAAACCGCGAGGACGCGGAAGACATCACGCAGGACGCGTTCTTCAAGGCGTACGAGAAGCTGGAGCAGTTCCAGGGGAACTCGAAGTTCTCCACCTGGCTGGTGCGGATTGCGGTGAACGAAAGCCTGATGCGGCTACGCAAGCGCAAGACCAGCAGGACCGTCTCCATGGACGAGGACGTGCAGACGGAAGATGGGTCCATTCCGCGCGACTTTGCCGAATGGAGACCGAACCCGGAGCAACTATATGGGCAGAGCGAACTCGGCGAGATCCTGCGCAAGACGATCCAGGGGCTGCCACCCGGATTCCGCACCGTGTTTACGCTGCGCGACGTGGAGAACCTGTCGACCGAAGAGACGGCGGAGGCACTGGGCTTGAGCGTACCGGCGGTGAAATCGAGGCTGCTGCGCGCGCGGTTGCAGTTACGCGAGCGGCTGAGCCGCTACTTCCGGCAGACGAAGGAGGGGGCGAAGCCGTGACCTGCACAGAGTTCCTAGGCAAACTGGACGACTACTTCGACGGCAAGGTGGACGCCGACGTTCTGGCCGAGGTGAGGGCGCACGTGAAGAAGTGCAGCCACTGCGAGGTGGTGCTGGACACCACGCGCAAGACCATCTCGATCTATCGCGAGAACGAGGTGTATGAGTTTCCCGATGCACTGCGCGAACGGCTGCATGCGGCGATCATGGCGAAGTGCAGCAAAGCGAAGGTGTGAAGCGGGGCGTTCCCTTGTGGTGGAACAAGGAGAGACCCGGGGCTGAAGCCCATCCTTCGATTGGCCTCAATTCAGGGGGCTGAAGATGGTGCTGAAAAGGCGATGAGTTGCGTTTTACCTGCCCTCAGCGGCTAAAGCCGTATTGCAAACTAAGCATTTTACGGCACGGGTGAACCCGTGCCCTTAAGCAAGACGGAGTTTTTCAGCAGCCCCTGAAGCCCCCTGCTCCCTCCGCAGAACAACGTCGAGCGCCCGGGCAGTTCGGGGCCAGCCTGGGGTGCGATTCAGGCTGTAAGATTGTTCCTGCTTCCGCCATCCGGCCCCGATCCCCAAACCGAGGTTCAAACCCAATGCTTCGATTGCTTCGATTTGCATTTGCCCTGCTGTTGGTTTCCGCCATGAGCGTCGTGGCGCAGACTCCTGTAGCGGCGCAGAACGCCGCAGCCGCGCCGACACAGGTTGCGGCGCCGGCCGAGGTTGCGATCCGGGTTGAGCTGGCGAAGTCGCTGGGGGCTTACAAGCCCATCGGGGACTGGTTCGGATACGACGAGTCGAACTACACCACGATGAAGTACGGGCGGCAACTGCTGGGCGAGCTGCACGACCTCGCGCCCGTTCCGGCGACCATTCGCGCGCACCATTTGTTCACCTCGGGCGATGGGGTGGCCAAGCTGAAGTGGAGTTCCAGCAACGTGTTTACGCTGGATGCGAATGGGAAGCCGGTGTACGACTTCACCATTCTCGACCAGATCTTCGATGCGTACCACGACGCGGGAGTGCGCCCGATGGTGGAGCTGGGATTCATGCCGGAGGCGCTGGCCACGGGCGCTGGGCCGTACTATGTGCCGTATCCCAAGACGCTGGACGGCTCGGTGCAGAGCCCGCCGAAGGACTACGCGATGTGGGGCGAACTGGTGCGGCGATTCACCGAGCATATGGTGGAGCGATACGGCAGGGACGAGGTGGCGACGTGGTATTTCGAGGTGTGGAACGAGCCGGACATCAGCTACTGGAAGGGCACGCCGGCGGAGTACTTCAAGCTGTACGACTACTCGGTGGCGGGGGTGAGGAAGGCGCTGCCCAATGCGATGGTGGGCGGGCCGGCGGTGACGGGGCCGGGATCGACGCGCGCCCAGAGCTTTCTGAAAGACTTCTTCAACCACTGCGAGCACGACAAGAACGCGTGGACGGGCGAGGCGATTCCGCTGGACTTTGTGAGCTTCCATCCCAAGGGAAGTCCACGCTGGATCGCTGGCGGGCCTGGCGAAGCAGGACATGTGCGCATGGGGCTCGGCAACGAGTTGAACGCAGCGGCCAGCGGCTTCCGCGTGGTGGCTGCATCGGCGAAGTACCACAACCTGCCGATTATTTTGTCGGAGGCCGATCCTGAGGGCTGCGCGGCCTGCTCGGCCAAGGAGAACCCGGCCAACGCGTATCGCAACGGGCCGGTCTATCCTGCGTACACGGCGGTGGCGATGAAGGCGCTGGCCGACCTGGCGGCGCAGTCGAAGGTGAACCTGGTCGGCATGGTGACCTGGGCGTTCGAGTTCGAGGACAAGGGGTACTTCGAGGGCTTCCGCACGCTGGCGACCAATGGCGTGGATAAGCCAGTGCTTAGCATCTTCCGCATGGCGGGGATGTTCGCGGGCGATCGCGTGGCGACGACCAGCTCGGCGGAGATTCCGGCCGAAGAGATTGTGAGGGCCGGGGTGCGTGGGCAGGCGGACGTGGATGCGTTTGCGACGAAATCGGCGCACGAGGCCGCGGTGATGATCTGGAACTACCACGATGACGATGTGCCGGCCGCCGATGCCGAGGTCACGGTGAAGATTGCCGGGATTCCGGCGGGCGTGCGCCGGGTGCGGCTGGAGGACTTCCGCATTGACGAGACGCACTCCAATGCATACACCGCGTGGAAGGCGATGGGCGAGCCGCAGGAGCCTACGCCGGAGCAGTACGCGAGGCTGAAGGAGGCGGGACAGCTTGAGCTGCTCGGATCGCCGGAGTGGCTGGAGGTGAGCGACGGAGCGGTGACGATTGCGACCCAGTTGCCGCGGCAGGCGACTTCGCTGCTGCATCTGGAGTGGTAGGTTGCGTGAGACAGATGTGCGCAGGGATGAGGAGGGGGAGAGATGAGGATGATTCGGAGGATGGCGGTGTGGGCGGCGGCCGGCGGGTTGATGCTGGCGATGGGAGGCGCGGGACGAGGCGCACAGAGAACCGGGAGCGGGGCGGGCGCGCAAGCGCAGCAGACGGTGGTTCCTGGGTTGGTTCCGGTGGTGCCGCGGGACGAACGGACGATCAGCATGGAGGAGGAGCAGGCGAAGATGCGCAATATCGAGCGGCAGAAGCGGCTGGTGGAGGACACGGCGAAGCTGCTGGAGCTGGCCAATGAGCTGAAGGCGGAGGTGGACAAGTCGGACAAGAACACGCTGTCGCTGGATGTGGTGCGCAAGGCGGATGAGATCGAGAAGCTGGCGCACAGCGTGAAGGAGCGGATGAAGGGGGATTGAAAGAAGGTTGCTGGTTGTTGGTTGAGGGGAGCAACTCCATTGCGACTGCTCTGCGCAGGAGGCGATTCGGTTGGAATCGCGGTAGAATCGTGAGTGGGCCATGGTGTGATCGGGGGTGCGCATGGCGCGACGCAATGGGTCGGGCGGTGAGGGAAAAAGACCGGCGGAGGGCGTCTTGCGTGAGGTGACGGCCTCGGGCGCGGCTGCGGTCAACGAGGCGATTGGGACGGAGAGAGCGTTGGGCTCAGGTGCGGGTAGCGCGGCGGCGAGGGTTGCGGTGAGTGGGACGATTGCGGGAGTCTCCGAGACGGGTGCGTGGGGTGGGATGACGCGGGAGCAGTTGGTGGAGTTCTACCGGCTGATGTATCTGTCGCGGCGGACGGACGACCGCGAGATTGTGCTGAAGCGGCAGCAGAAGATTTTCTTTCAGATTTCGTGCGCGGGGCATGAGGCGCTGCTGGTGGCGGCGGGGATGGCGATGCGTCCGGGGTACGACTGGTTCTTCCCGTACTACCGCGACCGGGCGCTGTGCCTGGCGCTGGGCAATACGGTGGAGGAGCAACTGCTACAGGCGGTGGGCGCGGCGGAGGATGTGGCGAGCGGCGGGCGGCAGATGCCTTCGCACTGGTCGAATACGAAGCTGCACATTGTGACGCCGAGCTCGGCGACGGCGACGCAGTGCATGCATGCGATTGGGTGCGCGGAGGCTGGGCGATACCTGGCGCGGCACCCGGAGGCGGCGAAGAAACACGCGGGGGACTATAGAGAGTTTAAGGATGTGACGTTCCAGGGCGACGAGGTGACGTATGTGTCGCTGGGCGAGGGAGCGACCAGCCAGGGCGAGTTCTGGGAGTCGCTGAATACGGCGAGCAATGCGCGGCTGCCGGTGGTGTATGTCATCGAGGACAACGAGTACGCGATCTCGACGCCGGTGGAGGTGAATACTCCGGGGGGAAACATCTCGCGGCTGGTGGCGAATTATCCCAACTTTCATCTTGTTGAGGTGGATGGGACGGACCCGCTGGCGTGCTACCGGGCGATGGTGGAGGCGGTGGCGTATTGCAGGGCGGGATGCGGGCCGGCGCTGGTGCATGGGCATGTGGTGCGGCCGTACAGCCACTCGCTGAGCGACGACGAGCGGCAGTACCGGAGCGAGGAAGAGGTGACGGCGGAGAACGCGCGCGATCCGCTGGCGAAGATGCAGCTGTGGCTGCTGCGGGAGGGGATCCTGGACGAGGAGGGGATCAACCGGCTGGAGCAGAAGGTGGACGAGGAGGTGCATCGGGCGGCGGACCGCGCGATGCAGGCGGTGCTGCCGAGCGTGACGCGGGAGGCGATCCTGCGGCACCAGTACTCGGAGGACCTGCGGCCGACGGACGCGCGGTTCGATACACAGCCGGAGGCGACGGCGGACGCGAGCGAGCGGACGATGGCGGAGCTGATCAACCACTGCCTGAAGGACGAGATGCGGCGGGACGAGCGGGTGGTGGTGTTCGGCGAGGATGTGGCGGACGCGACGCGCGATGAGGCGCTGCGGGCGGGAGAGATCAAGGGCAAGGGCGGAGTGTTCAAGCTGACGGCGGGATTGCAGAGGGAGTTTGGATCGGACCGCTGCTGGAACACGCCGCTGGCCGAGGCGAACATTGTGGGGCGGGCGATCGGCATGGCGGTGCGCGGACTGAAGCCGGTGGCGGAGATCCAGTTCTTCGACTACATCTGGCCGGCGATGCACCAGATGAGGAATGAGCTGGCGGCAATGCGCTGGCGGTCGAATGGGGCGTGGAGCTGCCCACTGGTGATACGCGTGCCGATTGGGGGGTATCTCACCGGCGGCTCGATCTATCATTCGCAGTCGGGCGAGAGCATCTTTACGCACACGCCGGGAGTGCGGGTGGTGATGCCGTCGAATGCGCTGGACGCGGCGGGGCTGCTGCGGACGGCGATCCGATGCGACGATCCGGTGCTGTTCCTGGAGCACAAGCGGCTGTATCGCGAGACGTTTGGGAGGGGGGCCTATCCGGGGCCGGAGTACGCGATTCCGTTCGGCAAGGCGAAGGTGGTGCGGGCGGGGAAAGATTTGACTGTGGTGACGTATGGCGCGATTGTGCCGCGCGCGCTACAGGCTGCGGAAAAGCTGGAGCGCGAGACGGGCGTGGACGTGGAGCTGATCGACCTGCGGACGCTGAGCCCGTACGACTGGGAGACGATTGCGGCGTCGGTGCAGAAGACGAGCCGGGTGATTGTGGCGCACGAGGACATGCTGAGCTGGGGATACGGCGCGGAGATTGCGGCGCGGATCGGGGAAGAGCTGTTCGATGAACTGGATGCTCCGGTGCGGAGAGTGGCGTCGATGGATACGTTTGTGGCGTACCAGCCGCTGCTGGAGGACGCGATTCTGCCGCAGCCGGAGGACCTGTACCGGGCGATGCTGGAGATGGCGAGGTATTAGGGGGCGCGGAGGCTATAGGTTGCGGAGGATGTCGCTGATGGAAACGCCTTTGGCGGTGCCGATCTGGGTGAGGATTGCGCGGAAGAGACCAAGTCCCATGGCCTTGCGCTGAGGGATGGGAATGCTATGTTTCACGGGGGTGTCACTTTCGAGGACGATATGACTTCCTCGCTGGCGGTCTACGGTGTAACCCCAATGTCGAATAAGATGCTGGATGAGGCGATCGCTGGAAATATCGCGCGGCGTCTTCACGCGACGGCCAGCTCGTCGACAAGGAGCAAGCGAACTCGCGCGGGCTTGGCCGATCCTTGGTAGTAGCAGGCGATCAGGTCTTGCACCTGGGACTTGAGCTCGGTCCACGTTGCCCCGTCGGTCGCGATGCCGTTGTCGCGCGCGATGGCGACGTAGCGGCCATCTTCGTCGATTGTCACATCGAAGATCAATTCGTCCATAGGGTGAGAGTACGCTTTGGCGGGGCGGGCTTCAAGCGCGGAGTTCATTTCGAGAGATGAACTATGCTCCTTAGTTATGTGACTTCAGGGGCTGGCGTAGACGGAAGTTTTGGGATTTGGGTGTGGTCCGGGGGGAGGCCGGCGTGGTAGCGGTCGACGATGGCGGTGTAGGCGGACTCCAGATGGCGGGTGAAGGACTGGCAATCGAAGAGCGGAGCGGTGAGGCGGTTTTGTTGCAGGCGGTGGCGGAGGGCCTGGAGGCGTTCGGGGTGGTGAGCGAGATCGACGGCGAGTTCTTCAAACTCTGACTCTGTTGCGGTGATGAGTTCGGGCAGGCCGGTGGCGCGCAGCAGACTGGCGGCGACCCGGCTGGCAAAGGTCTCGCCGGTGCGGGTGAGGAGAGGCAGGCCGGCCCGGAGCGCATCGCTGGCCGTGGTATGCGCGTTGTAGGGCAGGGTGTCGAGAAAGAGGTCCGCCAGGCGATGCCGCGCCAGATGCTCGTCCACCGGCAGCGAACTGGCGAAGACCAGCCGCTGGGGAGCGATGCCGCGGCGCGCGGCTTCGGCGCGCAGATTTTCGACGGCCCAGGGATTTTCCTCCAGCAGCCAGAGAACGCTGCCTTCGACCCGCCCGAGGATGCGCATCCAGCTATCGAATACGGAGGGCGATATTTTGTAGGCTTTATTGAAACAGCAGAAGACGAATGCCGACTCCGGCAGTCCCTCGCTGGCGCGCATGCAGGGCTTCGCGGAGATGGCACGCAGGGAGTCGTTGACCTGATAGCTGTCCGGGAGATAGAGGATTTTTTCCGAATAATACTGCTGGCTGGCTTGGGGAATCAGCGTAGGGTCGGCGATGAGATAGTCCATATAGCCGGCGCCCATGGTTCCGGGATAGCCGAGGTAGCTGACCTGGATGGGAGCGGCCCGCTCGGCAAAGATGCCGGCGCGACTGTCTTCCGTGAACCCCTTCAAGTCCACTGCAATATCCACTTCGAGCTTGCGGCTGAGTTCGGCGACCTCCCGGTCCGGCATCGATCGCACATCCACAAACCGGTCCATCGCCGCCGACACCCGCTGGTTCATCTCATCGAGTTTCAGCGGGCCAAAGGAGAATCCCAAGATTTCAAATTGGCTGCGATCGTGCCGCTCGAATAACTCCGCCATCAGATAGCTGGTGGCGTGATTGTGAAAGTCCGCGGAGAAATAGCCGATGCGAATCCTGTCGCGCCGGGGCCGGCGTGGAATTGCGGCGGCGGAGGAACGCGCCGGAACCTTGTCGCGCGCATAGATCTGCGCCGCCTGCTTCTGCACCTCTGGAGAACCGCTGATGGCCAGCACCGCGAATGGGAGCGCTGCTTTCAGCCCACGACCGATGAGAGCTTCCAACTGGCGGCACTCGCTTTCAGTATTCTCCCAATCGCAGAGGAGCCTCTTCATATACAGCCGCATTCCGCTCAGATATTCATGGTCCGGCTTGAGCAGGAGGGCCTTATCGAAGCTCTCCAGAGCTGCCCGGTACTGCTTGAGGGCCAGGAGAGAATTGCCCCGGTTGTTGTGGGCTTCCACGTAATCCGGCTTGAGGAGGATGGCCCTGTCAAAGCTCACGAGTGCCGCCTCGTGCCGCAGCAGGGTATGCAGCACACTGCCTCGATTGTTGTGCGCTTCCGCGTGGAGCGGATTCAGAAGGATGGCCTTGTCGTAGCTCTGCAGAGCCGCCTGGTACTGCTGAAGTGCATAGAAAGAATTGCCGCGGTTGTAGTAGGCGTCCACAAACTCCGGTTTGAGCAGGATGGCCTTGTCGTAGCTCTGCAGGGCCGCCTGATATTGCTGAAGAATATACAGGGTATTGCCACGGTTGCCGTAGGCCTCCGCATAGTCCGGCTTGAACAGGATGGCCTTGTCATAGCTCTCGAGCGCGGCCTCGCGCCGCCCCAGAACATTCAGTACACTGCCGCGGTTGTGGCAGGCCTCCGCAAACTCCGGTTTGAGCAGGATGGCCCTGTCATAGCTCTCGAGCGCCGCCCGGTACTGCTGAGCAAGATAGAGTTCATTGCCACGGTTAAAGTGGAACGCTGCATCTCCTGGTTGTTGCTGAACCGGACTGTCGCCCGGCCCTGGCGCGGGCGCGGATTCTGCTGCCATGGATGCGAGGGCGGAGTCCCATGAGCCGGCGATCTTGTTCCAATCGAAGGTGGACCTGGCCCATTCACGCATGGACTCTCGCGCCGTCTCGTTCGGAGGGTGCAAAAGCAACTTCACTGTTTCCCGGACAAACTCTGCTTTCTGTCCGGGGTCTGTGATCCCGAAATGGAACTGGTACGGTTGTATCCAGTCGTCCTTGGTCTTTTTGGAGTGGATGAAAACCCCTCCGTGTTGCGATTTCTCTCCCATCGCGGCGAAATCGGTTGTGACCGGGATGGCCCCCGCGGCCATGGCCTTTGAGAGCGAGATGCAGTCGATCTCAGTGAACTCTGAAGGATAGGCGAAGATGTTTGCCTTATGGTAGAGCTGGGCAATCTCGCTGTGGTTGATCCTGCCGCATTCTTCAACGCCGAGTTGCTTCATGCGTTCCTGCATCCTAATTTTCCATTGCAACATCTGTGCGTTCGATGCATATAAGGAATTCCACACTCCCCAGCCATAGGCCCATTGCGCTTTGACGTCTGGCACCTGCTTTTTGATCTCTTCGAAGCAATCCAGGAATGCCTCAATGCTGCGGTCTGCCGACGAGGTGTTGATCATCAGAAGCGGGTCACGGTTGCCAATGCCCTCAAACAGTTCTGCGTCGATGCCATTGGGGATAATGACGAACTTCTCGTCGGGAATATAGGGCAACAGGGCGCGGTGGAACCTGGATTTGACGAATATCTTGTGGATTCTCTGCAGTACGTCCGGCGTGAAATAGTTCTCTGGTACGACGTCATGCAAGTCGATGATCACCTTGCCTGAATTGATCTGGTACATCGCGAGCTGGGGATACCGCCATAACACCGTGACATCCTGCTTGTCGCGGTGGTTCCACATCCAATGGGGCTTCCAAGAAACGCCGTCGAAGTCCTCTTCCCGCGCACCGCAAAAGGCATAGACGGTGACATTCCATCCGCGCTGGTGCAAGAGCCTGGAGAGCCAAATGACGGCTTCCTCCGATCCTCCGATGCCTTTTGTCCTGGCCGTCAGGGGGTTCCATATCTCGTCTGTCGGTAAGCAATAGAAGACGAGGTCTTTGCCGCTCGATCCGGTTTTGACGAAGTTTGCATTGCGCAGGTTGGATACAGCCGGATGGGTATGAAGGTCGAGCGGCAATGCGTCAAGCGCGGCCTTCATCATCGACTTATCTGTAATCTTTGCGATCTGCGCGACCTGATTTACGAGGGAATCGAAGACACCGGTTTTCTTCCAGGATTCATACTCCGGATTAAGGAGCATGGCCTTTTCATAGTTCTGCAGGGCCGCCTGATGCAGCATGAGAGCCTGAAGAGTATTGGCCCGGTTGCTAGAGGCCTCCGCATAATCCGGCTTGAGGAGGATGGCTTTGTCGTAGCTCTCAATGGCCGCCTGGAATTGCTGAATCTCAACCAGTGAGCTTCCGCGGTTATGGTGGGCTTCCGCAAAATCCGGCTTGAGGAGGATGGTCTTGTCATAGCTCTCCACAGCCGCGTGGTACTGCCGAAGAACATACAGAGCATTGCCACGGTTGAAGAAGGCCCCTGCATCGTCTGGATTTACTTGAATCGCACGGTCGAACAGACGAAGCGCTTTGGCATAATGTCCCGCCTGAAACGCAATGCCCCCCAGAAGATGAAGCGCGCCGGGATGGAGGGGAGAGCGTTTGAGAATCTGCCGGCAGAGGGCTTCCGCCTGGGGCAGTTGCCCGGCCTGGTGGTGGGCCGTAGCTTTCTGGAGCAGAAGGTCCACAGAGGAAGGACCGGAAGTTGCCGGTTGCCTGGAGAATGATTGCTTGCCCTGGCGGCGAAAAGCACTCTTGCGACCCTTCTTCATGCGTTCCTATCCTCGAATCCATTTGCCGAACAGTGCGTGCGCTCAAGGGCAACCATTTGTTGCGATGGAGAGTTGCGGCGGGCAGCGATGTTCCCACGATCATCTTACCCTTCGCTGCGCTGCGAATGACAAACAAGAAGAGGCGCTCAGGATGGCAAACAAAACAGACAAGAAAGACAAATGCGGGGATTCTTCCCCTTCGACTACGCTCAGGGTGCGGAATGACAAACAATGTTGTAAAGGCGTGGGCGCGGGCTAAAGCCCGCGCCCACCTCTTATATAGATCGGCGTCTTGCGGCACGCGTGAACGCGTGCCCTTCCGGCTCGTGCCCCGCATGGAATGCGACGGGAGCACTTCACTGCGCTGCTGTCGGGATGACGGTGGTGGGTGGCTGCGCTCAGGATGAGGGTGTTTGGACGATGTCGCTGGCGGTTTGGGTGGCGGCGAAGAGGCGGAGGAGATTGGTGCCGAGGAGCTTGTGGAGGGTGGCGGGGGAGTGGCCGCGGGCGAGCAGGGCGGCGGTGATTTTGGGCAGGTCGGCGGCGGAGTTGATGCCCTCGGGGAGGGCGCAGATGCCGTCGAAGTCGGTGCCGATGCCGACGTGGTCGATGCCCGCGATCTGGATGATGTGGTCGAAGTGGGCGATCAACGATTCAAGCGGTGGGCGTGGGATGCGCGCGGCGAACTCGCGGTCGAGGCGGCTGGCGATGTGGTAAGGGACGGGCGTTCCCCTGGTGGCGTACTCGGCGGCGAGGGATTTGTGGGCGGCACGGAGGGCGGGCTTCTGCTCGGCCCAGGCGGTGCGGTAGTTCTCGTCGATGAAGGCGGAGTAGAAGTTGACCATGCAGACACCGCCGTTGGCGGCGAGGGCGCGGAGCTGCGCGTCGGTGAGGTTGCGGTGGGAGGCGGTGAGCGCGCGGGCGGCGGAGTGCGAGACGAGGACGGGAGCGCGAGTGACGGCGAGAACATCGTCGAAGGTGCGGTCGGAGACGTGGGAGAGATCGACCATCATGCCGAGGCGGTTCATCTCGGCGATGACCTGGCGGCCGAAGGAGGTGAGGCCGTTGTGATGGGGGACGGTGGGATCGTCGATGTCGCCGGAGGAGTCGGCCCAGTCGTTTGAGTTGGCCCAGGTGAGGGTCATGTAGCGGACGCCGAGGGCGTGGTAGAGGCGGAGGAGAGCGAGGGAGTTCTCGATGGCGTGGCCACCCTCGATACCGAGGAGGATGGCGAATTTATTTGCGGCGCGGGCGGCGAGAATTTCTTTGGGCGAAGTGCAGAGGGCGAGCTCGGCGGGATGGCGGCGGACCTGCTCGCGGACGGCATCGAGGAGGGTGAGGGTGCGGAGGGCGTAGCGCGCGCCGGGACACTGCGCGGGATCGGGCCAGAGGGCGAAGAACTCGGCGGCGAGATTGCCGCGGCGGGCGGTGGCGAGATTGAGATGGCCGGCGGGCTGGTCCGCGATGGCGAGCGGCGAGGTGAAGTCCCACGACTCGTCGACGAAGCGCTGTGGAGTGTCGGCGTGGGCGTCGATGACGAGGGCGGAGGCGTGGACGGCGGCGGGGTCGGGCGGGATGGCGGGCGGGTTCGGCATTTTGCTTAGTGTAGTGCGTTGGCGGGAGATGAGGCTGAACGCGATGACGGCAAGAGCCGACAACGGCGACAACTTTGGGAGAAAGGTTCGGGCGGATGTGGCTGGGTGGAGTTCGTCGGGGTTCTTCGCGCTCGAACGACGCGCTCAGAATGACAGCAAAAACGGGCGCGGCAACCTGTGGGCGGGCAACCTGCGGGGCGTGGATGGGGTCTTACAGAGGGAGGTGATTTATGGCATTGGAACAGGATTTGGGGAAGATGGCGGCGCGGCCGTCGGCAGAGGCGGTTGAGCCGGCGGGTGATGATTCGATCGACGACTTCAAGAGCGATGAGAAGAAGATGGACAATGTGGCGATGCGCGGGGCCAAGCGCGCGGAGAACCGGATTGTGTCGAACGAGGAGAAGATTCCGGGGAGCACGATCTTCACGAAGTAGATTTCAAGAGGCGAGTACGGACACGGCCCTGCTCCTGTGAGTGGGGCCGTGTTGCGTGGAGAATGGGTCACAGATCGAAGAGGAGGCGGGCGCGCCCACGCTCCCTGACCTGGGTGGAGAGCTGCTGCATGGACTCCTGAGTGATCTCGCGGCCTTCGCCTCTGGCGAGGGAGGCACGGGCTTCGTCCAGCGTGGCTAGAAACTCGACGCGTCGCCGTTCGTGGTCTTCCCAGAGAGCGAGAGCCTGCTGCACCGCTTCTTCCTCGGATTGCAGGCGACCGGCTTCCACGGCGTGGCGAACGAAGACCTTCTGGTCGGAGGTGAGTTCGACTTCCATAGGGAGAGAGTACGCTTTGGCGGGGTGGGCTTCAAGCGCGGGATCAGCGGGTGAAGAGGTCTTTGAGTTGCTGGAGGAGGGCTTCGCGGCCGGTGATGGAGATGGATTCGGTGAGGGGGAGCTGCTTGGGGCAGGCCTCGACGCAGTTCTGGGCGAAGCCGCACTCCTGAATGCCGCCTTCGCCGGCGAGGGCGCGGAGGCGGTCGGCCTTGAGGACGGAGCCGGCGGGGTCCATGTTGAAGAGACGGGCCTGGGCGATGGTGGCCGCGCCGACGAAGTTTGTGCTCTCGCTGAACTGGGGGCAGACCTCCATGCAGATGGTGCAGGAGATGCAGTTGGAGAGCGGGTAGCGGGCCTCCTGCGTCTGGGGGAACTGGCGCGGGCCGGGGCCGAGGTCGTAGGTGCCGTCGATGGGGACCCAGGCCTTGACGACTTTGAGGTTCTCGAAGAGGACGGCGCGGTCGACGGCGAGATCGCGGACGACGGGGAACTTGGAGAGCGGGGCGAGACGGATGGGCTGATTGGGAGCTTCTTTTTGCAGCGTGTCGACGAGGGTGGAGCAGGCCATGCGGGCGCGGCCGTTGATTAGCATGGCGCAGGAGCCGCAGATCTCTTCAAGGCAGTTGGAGTCGTAGGTGATGGGGGTGGTGGGCGCGCCGTCGGCGGTGATGGGCGCGAGCGCGATCTCGCCGAGAAGGGAGGTGATGTTCATGTTGGGGCGATAAGGGATGGCGAAGCGCTCGGTGCGCGCGGGTGCGTCGGGGGCGGACTGGCGGAGGATCTCGACGTGGATGGTGCGGGCGGCTGTGGCCATGTTTGGTTTACCTCAGGGGCTGGAGTTCTTTCGGCGCGGTTAAAGCGATGCCCGAACAGTTGGAACTGCGGACACTAGCTATCAAATTCTTTGAGCTTCCTACCCAATTCTTCCCATTCATCTTTTCGCCGACCACGCTTGTTGGGGTGGGGCGACCAAACGAACGTTGTTTTTCCGGCCTTTACCACGCCGTCGTAAGCTAGTTCGGTCTTTGCAATGCCTTTCCAATACCTTCCCTGAGTCCTGCCATAGCCATAGAACACTACGAGCTTCGGTTCGTGCTCTTGTATCTTGCGGCCTAGTTTCTCGATTCGCTTCGTCCTAATCTCGTTTAGCTGCTTTTTGCAGTCTTTGAAGCGTTCGCGGTCGAGCTTCTTGCCGGCCTCTGAACTATCTGCGGGTAGCCCGGACAATTCGACTACGCAGGTGTCGCCGGTTGAACGGCCCAATTCCAAGTGTTGGTAACGCAAGAGAGAAGCATGTCCGGCGTCATGGTCCAGGTATTTCTTCAAGAGCCAGAGCAATTTACCCCAAGTGAACTGGAGTTCAACAAGCCACCGATCTTCTCCAATTTCCTTGTGAAACTCATGGAGATCGCATAGCCCGTCACTGTTCAGCTTACGAAATGCGGCAGCGCGTTTACTTCTGTCGTCATTCTCGCTGGGGGCCATGCGCTCTTCTATACCAATGAACCAATACGGCGCATTCCAGCGTCCATATCCATAGCAGTTTTCCGCTAGCTCTAGTTCATCCTTGCTCAGTGGCATATCGATTCTTCCATTTCGGCCCTCGGGGGCTAAAGCCCCGGTTTCCTTGAGTGCGCCTACGGCGCGGCTAAAGCCGCGCCCTTTCAAAGCTGAAACTGTTAGGCCGTCGCGTCGTAGTGGCGGGGGCGGGGTGGGATGAGCGAGGTGTCGACCTCGGCGTAGGAGAAGGCGGGGGCGTTGGTGGTGGCGTCGAAGGTGGCCATGGTGGTTTTGAGGAACTGTGCGTCGTTGCGTTCGGGGAAGTCGGGTTTGTAGTGGGAGCCGCGGGATTCGTCGCGGAGGCGCGCGCCCTGCACGATGACGCGGGCGAGGTGAAGCATGTTCTGCAGTTGGCGGGCGAAGGCGAAGCTGGTGTTGGCCCACTGCGTCTTGTCGGAGAGGTTGACGTTGCGGTAGCGGTCGAGGAGTTCGACGATTTTGGCGTCGGCCTCGGCGAGGCCGGCGTTGTAGCGGATGATGGTGGCGTGCTTGGTCATGGTGTCGCCCAGCTCGCGCCAGAGCTTGAAGGGATTTTCGGTGCCGGGGTTGGAGAGGAGGGCGGCGTTCTTTTCCTGCTGGCGCTTAAGCTCGGCGGCGTGGCCTCCGTCGCCGGGCGCGGCGGGGAGGGACGTTGCGTAGGCGATGGCGTTGGGGCCGGCGAGGAAGCCGCCGTTGATGCAGGAGAGGAGGGAGTTTGCGCCGAGGCGGTTGGCCCCGTGGATGGAGTAGTCGGCCTCGCCGGCGGCGAAGATGCCGGGTATGTTGGTGTGCTGATGGAAGTCGACCCAGAGGCCGCCCATGGTGTAGTGCGTGCCGGGGAAGATCTTCATGGGGACGTCGCGCGGATCGTCGCCGACGAACTTCTCGTAGATTTCGAGGATGCCTTCAAGCTTGCGGTTCAGGGTCTCGCGGTCGATGTGGGTGAGGTCGAGGTAGACCATGGGCTGACCGTCCAGGCCGAGGCCCAGCTCGTAGACGACGCGATGGATGGCGCGGGTGGCGATGTCGCGGGGGACGAGGTTGCCGTACTTGGGGTACCACTCCTCCAGGAAGTAGAAGCGGTCGGCCTCGGGGATGGAGCGGGCGACGCGCTTCTCATTCTTGTCGCGGGGGACCCAGACGCGGCCACCTTCGCCGCGGGCGGACTCGCTCATGAGGCGGAGCTTGTCGTCGCCGGGGATGCAGGTGGGATGGACCTGGATGAACTCTCCGTTGGCGTAGACCGCTCCCTGCTGGTAGAGGGCGGACTGGGCGGAGCCGGTGCAGACGACGGAGTTGGTGGACTTGCCGAAGATGGCACCGATGCCGCCGGTGCAGACGATGATGGCGTCGGCGGGGAAGGTGCGGGTCTGCATGGAGCGGAGGTCGAGGGCGCAGATGCCGCGGCAGACGCCGTTGGCGTCGAGGACGGCGGAGAGGAACTCCCAGCCCTCGTACTTTTTGACACGGCCGTCGGACTCGTGGCGGAGGACCTGCTCGTCGAGGGCGTAGAGGAGTTGCTGGCCGGTGGTGGCGCCGGCGAATGCGGTGCGCTGGTAGAGGGTTCCACCGAAGCGGCGGAAGTCGAGCAGGCCCTCGTGGGTGCGGTTGAAGGGGACGCCCATGCGGTCGAGCAGGTCGATGATGGCGGGGGCGCGGGCGGTCATGTCGCGGACGGGGGTCTGGTTGGCGAGGAAGTCGCCGCCGTAGACGGTGTCGTCGAAGTGCTTGTAGACGGTATCTCCCTCGCCCTTGAGGTCCTTGGCGGCGTTGATGCCACCCTGCGCGCAGACGGAGTGCGAACGCTTGACGGGGACGATGGAGAAGAGGTCGACCGTGCCGCCGGCCTCGGCGATCTTGATGACGGCGGAGAGACCGGCGAGGCCTCCTCCGATGACGATGATGCGGGGTGCGGGCATGAATTCTTCCTATCTCGGGTTACGGGTGATCTGTTCGACTCCGGCCCATACGAACGTTGCGATTACTGGAAACAATATTGCCGCCGTTGACGCGAGATAAATCTCGGCCATCTGCCTCGCCCAACTATCGTCCGATATGCTCGAACCATTTGGAACTGTCGGGCGAGATTCCACCACTTCATATTTGGTCGCTGATCCGGCTCAAGCGACCGAGTGATCTCCTGCCTCATCTTTCTGATAGAAATCATACTCATCAACACGCCGACAACCATTACCGCAAAAACGACATTCAGTAGCCGAATGCTCACTATCGAACCTCGCCAGGTTGGTTTGGATTCGTCGATCCCGTCGGAGGATTGACGGGAGCGGGTTGGGTGATGGCGGGTGGGGCGAAGGCGTCGGCGGGGGCGTTGGCGTACTTGGGGTTGCCGACGAAGGCGTAGATGCTGGCGAGGCCGAGGATGCAGAGGGCCGTCCCGAAGGCCGCGCAGAGCTGGCCGAAGCGATGGCGGGCGCGCGTGCCGGGAGTGATTCCCCACTTGGCGGCGAAGAGCCAGATGCCGTAGGAGAAGTGGAAGGAGATGGCGATCATGGCGACGATGTAGAGGGCGAGCATCCAGGGGTTATGCAACTCGTGCTGGACCTTGGCGAAGGCGGCACCGGGATGCTCGGGGAGCATGACGCCGGAGAAGCGCTGACGCCAGACGTGCTGGATGATGTAGGCGAAGGCGATGAGGCCGGTGATGCGCTGGGTGAGGTATCCCCAGTTGCCGGCCCAGGGGTAGATGTTGACGGTGGCGCGGCCGCGCAGGGCGATCCACAGGCCGTAGAGGGCGTGGAAGGCGAGCGGGATGAAGATGAAGGTCCACTCCAGCACGCGTACCTGAGGCAGCGAGTTGAGCAGGCGCACCTGATGTCCGTAGGCCGCGGGACCGCCCAGGGCCTCGACGTTGGAGAGGATGTGCTCGATGAGGAACGCGCCGATGGGGATGAGGCCGGATAGGGAGTGGAGCTTGCGCCAGAGGAAGGAGTGGCCCTGGTCCGGGCGGAGAGGCTGGACTTTCTTGATTCCACGTACGGATGCGTGCGATGGGATGGGCGGTGCGGATGTTGCCATGGGTACTGCTCCTGTGGGTGCCTACCGTGCGGATGCCGCACGAGCTGATTGTGAGTGTGCGCACAATATGGCGGCAAATGATTATTTCGCGTGGAGATGAGGGAGTCAAATCGGGGGAGAAAGAAGGTTGTTGGTTGCTGGTTGCTGGTTGAGGTGCGAGAGAAGGGCTTCGATGGCGCGGCCACGGTGGTTGAGGACGAGGCGGTCGGCGGGAGGAAGCTCGGACATGGTGCGGCCGAGGGCGGGGAGGAAGAAGAGCGGGTCGTAGCCGAAGCCGCCGGAACCGCGCGGGGCGGTGAGGATAAAGCCTTCGACCGTGCCCTCGGCGGTGTGGAGGACTGCGCCGTTGCGGGCGAGGGCGAGCGAGCAGCGGTAACGTGCCTGGCGGCGGGATTCGGGGACGGCGAGGAGGGCGGCGAGGAGGGCGGCGTTGTTGCGGTTGTCTGGATTCTCGTTGGGGGTGTCGGCTTCGGCGGGGTGGGCCAGGTCGGCGGCGAAGCGGGCGCTGCGGACTCCCGGGGCGTTGTCGAGTGCGGCGACTTCGAGGCCGGAGTCGTCGGCGAGGACGAGGAGGTTGGGTGCGCGGAGGGAGTAGTAGATGGCCTTGGCGCGGGCGTTGGCCTCGAAGGTGGGCCCGTCCTCGGGCGGGGAGGGGATGGTATTGAGGCCGGGGAGGGGTTCGATGCGGATGGAGGGCGAGGATTCGGCGGCGCGGGCGAAGTCGCGGAGCTTGCCGGGATTGGTGGTGGCGGCGTAGAGGAGCATGAGTTAAGGGTAGAACAGGCAAGGGCGAAGCTAACAACAGATTCCTTCGCTGCGCTGCGGAATGACAAACAAAGAACAAGCAACAGCAATTCATTGGAAGAAAGGTTCGGGAGGTTGTGATGCTCCGGGATGCATCGGGATCCTTCGCGCTCGAAAGACGCGCTCAGGATGACAGCAAGAACAAACAACGGCAAGAACAAACAACGGCGAAGAACAAGCAACGACGAAATACGGAGATTCTGGCTTCGCCAGAATGACGGCGGAAATAACAAGGATGACGGTTGAGAAGAGTTGGCTAGTGGCAGTGGTGGGTCGGCTTGGGTTCAGCGGGCTCGGGTTCGGAGTGACAGCAGGAGTGAGTGGGGGCCGACTTGGCTTCTGTCTCGGGTTTGGAGCAACAGCAGGAGTGAGTGGGAGTGGGAGCGGACGCTGGTTCCGGTTCGGCGTGGCAGCAGGAGTGGGTGGGCGCGGCGGGGTTGGCGGGGGCGTTGCCCATCTCGCGCAGCATGGCGGGACCTCCGGTGCGGAGGAAGCGGAACAGTAGCGCCGCGCTGATTGCGAGGAAGAGGAGATTCAATGCTGAGGTGTAGTTCCAGGTGATGGAGGCGTTCATGATGGCTAGCTGGTGGTGGGCGGGGATGAGATGCAGGGCGGAGAAGAGAGCTTCGACGATGAGGGCTGCGCCGGCCATGGCGATGTAGAAGGTGACGGCGAGGATAGCGGCGACCTTGAGGCCGTAGTACTTGCGGTAGATGTTGAGGATGGGGAGGATGAGGAGGTCTGCGAAGAGGAAGCTGACGACTCCGCCGAAGCTGATGCCTCCGTTCCAAAGGACGGCGGCGAGGGGGACGTTGCCGACCGAGCAGACGAAGGAGAGGACGGCGACCAGCGGGCCGATGAGCGGGCCCCAGATGCGGGTGAGTACAGGATGGCCGGAGAGGAAGAAGGCCTGCCAGAAGCTGGAGGGGACAAAGGCGGCGAGGATGCCGGCGATGAAGAGGCCGAGGGCGATGTCTGGGATGAGCATATACCAGTCCATCCAGTAGTAGTGGCTGGTGGCGGTGATGCCGCGGCGCGAGGTTATTTTTTGCAGGAAGGAGCCCTCGTGGAGGCTCATGTCCATGGCTGCGTGTCCCTCCATGTGGCCGGCGAGGCCGCGATTGGCGTGGGCGCGTGCGGCTTCGATGATGCGCGGGCGGAGGGTGGCGCGGAGAAGGACGACGAGGAGGGCGATCATGATGGGACCGCCGACGAACTCGGCCGCCATGAACTGCCAGCCGAGCAGGACGCAGAGGAGAACGCTGAGTTCGACGACCAGATTGGTGGAGGCGAACTGGAAGGCCATGGAGGCGATGAAGTCCGCGCCCTTGCGGAAGAGGGTGCGAGCAATGGCGGTGGCGGCGTAGGAGCAGGAGGAGGAGGCCGCGCCAAGGGCGGTGGCCTTGAGGATCGTCTTCGGCGAGGAGTCTGGGAGGAGCTTGGAGAGCTGGGCCTTGGAGACGACGGCCTCGACGATGGAGGAGATCAGGAAGCCGAGCGAGAGCGCCCAGAGGATCTGCCATGCCATGATGCCGGTCATACGAAGAGCTTCGAGGGAATGATGCAGCATGGGGGCTCCTTTGCGGACTATTTTTGGGGAGGGCCTGAGGTAAGTATAGAGGAAGGGTGGATTGAGTTTGCGCGGGCGCAGGATATGTCGTGGATGGACGAATGCTGACCTCAGCGGCTAAAGCCGCGTTTTCAATGGATATCTAGCGGCACGGCTGAAGCCGTGCCCTTAAGCAAAACAAATACCGGCTGCGCCAGGATGACGAGCGGAGTGGTGGATGACGAGCGGAGTGGCGAAAGGACAAAACAGAAGGCCGGGAGCTATGGAGCGCTCCCGGCCTTCTATCGGTTTGCGGGTGAGGTTAAGGTTTGGGCGCGGTGGGCTGCGGCGCGGCTGTCTGCGCTGGCGCGGCTGCTGGCGCAGGCGGAGTTGGCGGTTTGGGAGCGGTTGCGGCTGGAGGGGCAGGAGGCTTGGGCCTGGGATCGTTGTCGCTCTGGCTGACGAGTTCGACGTCGAAGATGAGATCGGACTTCGCCGGAATGGAACCGTGAGCGTTGGGGCCGTAGGCGAGTTGCCAGGGGATGAAGAGGCGGCGCTTGCCGCCGACGCGCATTCCGTCGAGGCCGGTGTCCATTCCGGGGACGACCTGACGCTGGCCTTGCGGGCCTGGACCTTGCAGGAAGGTGAGGGGGGCGTGGTCTGGGTGGTCGTAGGAGGAGTCGAACTTGGCGCCATCGACGAGGTAGCCGGTGTAGTGGATGGTGTACCACTTGCGCGGTGCGACGCGGGCCCCGCTGCCGACTTTGGTGTCGATGTAGCTGAGCGAGAAGATGGAGGTCAACTGAATGCCGAGGGCATCGCGCAGGCCGGTGTCTTCCATGGGAGAGACGTCGCTGAGTTTGGCGGTGGGGATGAGGGTGATGGTGTAGAGCGGTTTGGCGCAGGGCAGGCCGTCGGGAAGCGCGGGAACCTTGGGGGAGAGCTCGGGCAGCTTGGCGCAGCCGCGCGCGAGCACGGCGGTCTTCACTGCGGTTGCCGGTGTGTTGCTGGCGGTCTTTTGCGCAGCGGGGGGAGCGGCCGGCTTGGCGGTTTGCGCGGCGAGAGGAAACGCAGCGATGGTGAAGGCGAGGACAGAGAGGGGAAAGGTGGTTTTCATATCACTTCCTATATTTACATAATTTAAAAAAAGATGGTGTGGTTTAGGTGGGGGTGCGGAGGAGGAGGTAGGAGCCGGCGATGGCGAAGAGGAGATCGGGGGACCAGGCGGCGAGCAGGGGCGGGAGGGTGTTGATGTTACCCAGTCCGCTAAAGGTGTAAGCGACGATCAAATAGGCGATGGCGACTCCGATGGCGGTGGCGATGCCGGCGATGCCTCCGCGCTTGCCCATGAAGAGAGCGAAGGGGACGGCGAGGATGGCCATGACGAGGGTGATGGCGGGGTCTGCGAGTTTGCGATCGAGCTGGACGCGGAGACGGATGGTGTCGAAGCCGGACTGGCTGAGGTCTGCGATGTAGCCGGTAAGCTCGCCGTAGGTCATCTCCTGCGACTGTTTTTCTTCCTTGATGAAGTAGGCGGGCTGCTCGTGTATCTCCGGGAAGCTGGCGACGGTAAAGGGTTGGTAGGAAGCGACGGTCTGGCTGGCAAAGGTGCGCTGCCAACCGTTGTCGAAGGCCCACTGGTTGACGTTGGGGTCCCAGCGCACGCTTCTGGCGAAGATGCGGCGCTGAAGGGTGAAGGACTGGGGATCGAACTCGAAGACGGTAAGGCTGGCGAAGATGTCTCGGTCGGCGTCGAAGGCCTGGTAGTAGAAGATTCGGTCGGGCGAGCCGGCTGGTCCGGACTGGCCGGAGATGAATTGACGTCCGGGGAGCAGGAAGGTCTGCGCGGGCTTTCCTTTGATCTCGGCGCGCAGGGCCTCCTGGCGGCGGTTTGCGTCGGGGAGGTAAGACTCGTTGAAGGCGAAGAGGGCCGCGGAGAGGATGGCGGCGAGGACGACGATGGGGGCGACGATGCGGTAGAGACTGACGCCGGTGGCCTTCATGGCGGTGAGCTCGGAGCTGCGGTTAAGCGAGCCGAAGGTGATGAGGACGGCGAGCAGCGAGCAGAGCGGAGTGACGGTGGAGACGATGTAGGGGATGAGATTGAGGAGATAGTCTCCGACAGTGAGCAGAGGAGTGTGATTGTGGATGATGTCGCCGATGAGCTCGAAGAAGGTGAAGACGATGAAGAGCAGGGCGAAGGCGCCGAGGGAGAGGAAGAAGTTGGTGGCGTAGTCGCGCATGACGTACTCGTCGAGCAGGAGAGGGAAGTTGGTGTTGAAGAGACTTCTCATGCGCTGGACGAGGGTTGGGTGGGGATGGTGCGCGTGGGTGGGATGGTAGGGACTGAGCGCGCTGGCGGCGGCTGCGTGGATGGAGGAGATCTGCGGGGCGGCTGCGCTGGAGGCCGGGTGGGACGTGGGGCGGGTGAGCCCGGCGAGGGTTGACCGGATGCGCGAGGGGGCGATGGGGGAGAGCATCTTGCCGAGGGATGCGGCGATGGAGTGGAAGAAGTGAATCAGGAATCCCGTTCCGGCGAGCTGTTGCAACAGGAGGAGGCCGAAGGCGGTGAAGATGAGATTGGCGGCCCAGACACCGAGGGCTGGCGTGAGCTTGCCGGACTTGGCGAAGGCGTCGCCGATGAGGGAGAGGAGGTAATAGGCGAAGATGAGGAGCAGAGTGAGGACGACTCCAGCGCTCTTGCCTCCTCGCCTGGAGGAGAGGCCGAGGGGGACGCCTATGAGCATGAGGACGATGCATGCGAAGGGATAGGAGAAGCGGCTGTTGAGTTCGATGCGGGCGGCGCGCGCGTCGGCGGTGTTGAGGGACACTGAGTTGGGGCCGGGGGTGTGGGCGCGTTGCAGGAGTTCGCGGAGCGAGAGCGCGTGCAGGGGAGTGTCTAAGCGCGAGATGTGGGTGTCGTCCTGGGAGTTGAACTGGATGGGCAGGTCGGTGGAGGCGAAGGTGGAGATGTCGTACTGGTTGGGGTCGGTGGGGGAGATCTGGTGCTGGCTTCCGTCGAGCAGGTGCAGGCGGAGGGCTTGCGAGTTGGCGGGGCCGGGGTTGGAGACGAGGGCCTGGTCGGCGGTGGTGATGTTGGGATTTGCGGGCTGGGTGAGGTCGGCGAGGAAGATGTGGTGCCAGGCGGCGGCGCCGGCGGCGGGACGGACGTCCTGAACGTAGAGGACGTAGTTCTTGAAGTCTTCGTAGAAGACGCGGGGCTGGACTTCGAAGGAGGCCTGCGAGGACTTGAGCTGGCCTTCCAGCTTGAGCAGGTTGCCGGCGGCGCGCGGCGCGAAGTCGAGGGCGTTGAGCAGGCCAAGGCCGAGGGCGGCGAGGGCGAGGATGGAGACGATGCCGACAAAGCGGAAGACCCCGATGCCGCAGGCGCGCATGGCTGTGATCTCGCTGTCGGCGGCGAGGCGGCTGAGGCCGAGCAGGATTCCGGCGAGGACGGCGGTGGGCAGGGTGACGGTGAGGGTGTTGGGCAGGGTGTAGGCGAAGATGCGCAGGACGTCGGTGAGGGAGGCGGAGTCGCGGACGACCAGCTCGAGGATCTTGGGCAGGTCTCGCATGAAGAGCACGAAGGTGAAGAGGACCGCGCCAAGGAGGGCGTAGGAGACGACTTCACGGAGGATGTAGCGGGTGAGCAGGCGCATGGAGTGCTGAGTTTGAGTGTAATGCGTCTGGGGCCGAGAGCGCTTTTTCGGCGCGGGCTAGCGGGTGTGGGAGGGGTGGTGGGTGGGCTTGGCGGGGACGGGGTCGACGGTGCAGTCGCCCTCTTCGCCTTCGGTGCAGCAGCAGCGCAGGATGCCGCAGACGACGGCGAGGCCAAGGCCGGCGAGGACGAAGTAGCCGACGTCGGTGAGGCGTCCGATGAGGTACGGGAAGAGGAAGATGACGACTCCGGCGTAGATGAGGACGGTGAAGATGCTGCGCAGAGTGCACTTCGACATGGGACGCCTCCTTGAGCAGGAAGACGCGAGGCTTGCGGGCCTCGTTCGGTGCGAATCATACGCCGGCGGAGATGGGTATGCCAGAGGAGATTTCAGTCTTCTGGATTGACTTCTACTGGTGAGGAAGTGACGCATCTCTCTCGGCTGACGGCACGGCGTTAACTTACTTGTAACTCCGCCGGGGGCAAATAGCGTAAAGTATTCATAACATGCAGGTTAAGCGCGCGCTAAGCGCGCGAGACGTATTAAAGGCGAAGATCCGGCTGGTTGCGGCGGTTTCGGCGCCGCGGGTTCTCCTTTTGTGCGCAAAAAGTACTAAAGTCTTCAAAAAAGGCATGTTAAGTCTGGACTTTTTTGGATTTAGTCTGTACTAAGTCTGGACTAAGTCTGGACTTCGTTGCGACGGTTGAGGGTTAAATGCGAAGGACAGGGAACAGGGAACAGGGAACAGGGAACAGTTAAATGCAAAAGCCCGGCTGGCTGGCCGGGCCTGTTTGGTTGTACGCCGTGCATGAAT